>JBBEBO010000122.1:0-21181 GCA_040882265.1 Brumimicrobium sp.
AGGGACTTTCAGTCCCAACCAAACCTATGGACTTCAAGTCCATAGTGGTTTAGTCCGTGACCTGAGTCATTTAAACCAGTCTGTACATCTGGGTCAAATTTCTGTATAAGAATATCATGATTGTTACTTGAATTGATAGTTGAACCAGTCTTATAGACATTCCCCATATCATCGGTCACACTGGCGTTTTTATAAAACAAAGGAACCTCTCCACCATCTTGTGTCCAGTTTTCAGAAAAAATAGATTTGATTTTGTCCATAAATAAGAATAGGAGATGTCTTGAATAGGAAAATAAATGGCAATAACCATTTATGTTTCTGATTTAGAATGCTGTGAATATGTGTTGTTTTCATATTAGATAGTTTTAATATTTCTTTAAAAATATGGAACTATTTAGAATTTACCAAATAAAAGTTAATGAAAGATCAAACTGACGTACCCTGATTTACATTGTTGTAGGCTGAAAAATATAGAAAAACCGAAAGTTTAAAAGCGAACAAATAAGCAACACAATAGATACAGGGTATTTGAATTGGTTTATGAAGAGTGATGTCGACTGCGCACAAGTGCCGACGGATTCGAAAGGTTTGTTTTAGTGACGAGTAATAGAGCGTGGGTATTGTTAGTGTTGATTCGTCACTTGTCACTACCAAAATAGTCACTATTTAACCCGATACATCCGAATCAAAGCCGTACTCAAAAACACAATCGTTATCGAACTCAAAGGCATCAAGATCGCTGCAAATAAAGGAGTAACATACCCCATAAATGCAAATGTAATCCCAACCGTGTTGTACAGTAGCGAAAAGTAAAGACAAATCCTCAAGGCCGTGGATGCATATTTTCCAAACTTAAAGAAGGCGGCTAAATTCTGGATTTGGTCACTTTTGATAATAGCGTCAGAGGAAGGAGTGAATCTGAATTCATCTTCAGCTACGCTTATTCCTAAATGAGCTGACTTTAAAGCTTCGGAGTCGTTTAAGCCATCGCCTACATAGACAGTTTTATTACCTTTGTTACTGAGTGCTTGAATTTTGTCGCGTTTATCGGTTGGGGATTGATTGAAATGCATTGAAATGGGGTGTTCCAATTCGTCAAACAACTTTGCATCGGAAGCGTGATCTCCTGAAAGTAACGTGATTTTAAAGTCTTTTTGGAGGTCTGAAATAGTTTGGAGTATGTTATTTCGGAGCTGAGACTGAAAGGAAAAACTCCCGATAATTTCACCGTCGATTGCAAAATAACTTCCGCTGACGGTTCTTTCGGCTTTTAAACCAACAAATGAAGCGCTTCCCAATTTGAGATGTTCTCCTTTTTCATTTATCGCTTGAACTCCTTTACCCGTTACTTCTTGAAAATCTGAAATTGAAGCAAGCACCGCTATGTCATCTGCGAGAAATTGTGTAATGCTCTTTGAATACGGATGTGTCGATTGTCTGGTCAACTCAAAAAGTGCAGACTTCTGTTCAGCGGAAAGTGGTTCTCCTTCGTAAATGACTCCTTCTGTACGATCTTTTGTGAGTGTTCCAGTTTTGTCAAATACGATGTGATCGATATCCGTGAGCTTTTTAATTTCTTCGCTGTTTCTAAAGTATAAACCATTCCGCCCGAATTTACGCATAGCGTTGCCATAAACGAAAGGGAAGGAGAGTGCCAGTGCGCAAGGACAAGCGACAACCAATATCGCCGTCACGACCTCCAAAATGCGACTCGGATCAATAAACCACCAGGTAATTGCCCCAGCGACAGAAAGAATGCTGACAATGATTAGGAAATACTTACTCAAGCGATTCTCACGGTTCTCAATGAAAGAAGTCTCGCGTTTGGTAGACTTATTCCAAATATCCGCAAATCGGCTGCTATCTGTGGTTTTTAGCACTTTTAAGTGGATGCTAGAGCCAATCAATTTACTTCCAGCGTAGATTTTATCGCCTTTTCGCATGTTGACTAACTCAGATTCGCCAGTGATAAAGCTGGTGTCAATCACTACTTTGTCGGAAAGTAGCTCTGAATCGCAGGGAATGATTTCTTCGTTAAATACTTTGATTCGATCGGCTTCAACGAGTTTATCTATCAAAACAATGTCTTCCTTGTCTCCAATAATGCGATGAACTCCCAAAGGGAAATAAGCTTTTGGATCATTTTCAAACGACATGCTTCTATATGTCTTCGATTGAAACCATTTCCCGATCAATAAGAAGAAAACAAATCCCGTAAAGGAATCCATGTAGCCAAATCCTTCTTGTGAAAGGATGGAAAACGTACTTTTTACAAACAGCACAATGATTCCGAGCGCAATGGGAATGTCTAAATTGAGTTGCTTCGTGCGAATCGCAGTATACGCTGATTTTAAATAGCTGGAAGCTGAATAAAAGAATACAGGAATGGCAACCAATAAAGTGAGATAAGCCGAAAAGTTTCGAAAAGGTTCAAAAGTCTCGTCTAATCCCAAGTATTCTGGGAATGTCCAGAGCATCGTGCTACCAAAAGCGAAACCTGCGATGCCGAGTTGGAGCAGGAGTTTTTTATCGTAACTGCTTTTTGCTTCTTTCTGTTTGCGCAATTCTGGTTTGTATCCAATACTTTCAAGTAAAGCCGCGACTTCTGAGAGTTTTCTTCCTTTTTTGACAGTCAGTTTTAAGGTTCTCGCTGTGAAATTGGCTTCACTTGCGATAATGTCAGTATTTAGTTTTTGAAGGTTTTCTAAAAGGTAAATACATGAACTACAGTGAATCGCAGGCAAGAAAAAGGTTACGATGTATATGTCTTCGTTTTGAAATTCAATAAACTCTTCAAAGATTTCGGGAACATTGAGTGGGGTATACCTGGAATTTTCAGAGGTACTTGGTTTTACACCGCTTTTTTCATTGAATTCATAAAATTGCTCTAAATCATTGTCCGACAGAATCTCATAAACGCTTAAACAGCCTGTACAACAGAACTCTTTGTCGTGTCCTTTGATTGGTTTTCCTATGATTTTATCTCCACAGTGATAACATTCCATCCAAATTCAATTAAACCGATTTACTGAAGCGAGGCTTTTCAGCTTTTTGTCGCGCATAAGGATCGAATGTCATGCAAACGTTTCGCACAAAGGGCTGACCGTCTTTTGTGATTTTCAAATGGCCATTTTCCCATTTTAGAATGCCGTCTTGTTCAAACTCCTTAAACGCTGGCGCGAAATTATCTAAATTTTGTTCGATATAAGAATTTGGACAGTATTTTGTCTCAAAATTACACATCAACGACAGAATATGTTTCTTCAATGATTTATCTAGGCGAGTATGTATATGTCCTTTAAAAACAGGCGTTTCATTGTTTTTAATTCTTTCGTGATAATCTTTAATACTCTTCACATTCTGCGCATAGCCAAAACCGTATTCAGAGATTGCCGAGGCGCCCAAACCAATGGTTCGATCTGTCGCAGAAGTCGTATATCCCATGAAGGTTCTATTCATTTTTCCACTTTGCATGGCTTTGGTTAATGCCTCTGTTGGTAACCCAAAATGATCCATTCCGATTTCAAGATAACCAGCTGATAACAGCGTTCGTTTTGCGTATTCATACAATGCTCTTTTTTCATCACCTGAAGGTAAGTCTTCTTCAGAAAAACCTCTTTGCCCCGTACCTTTTACCCATGGAACATGGGCATAGCTGTACAATGAAATGGTATCTGGATTTAGTTTGATCGTTTTTTCAATACTGTCTTCCATATCTTCCATTCGCTGTAATGGTAGTCCAAATACGAGGTCGTGACTGATAGAAGTATAGCCGATTTTACGAGCAATTTCCGTGACTTTTTGCACTTGTTCGAATGATTGAACACGATTGATTGCTTTTTGAACAACGGGACTGTAATCCTGAACGCCAAAGCTAATTCTACGGAAACCGAGGTCGTAAAGGACTTGCATTTGTTCTTCGGAAGTATGATTGGGATGTCCTTCAACGCTAAAATGAATTTTTGAAGCCCTGTGCTTTGTGATTCGTTCAATCAAACGCTTTAATTCACTTGCCTGGAAGAAAGTCGGAGTTCCACCGCCAAGATAGAGTTCACTGACTTTAATTGGCCCTCCATTCAACGCTTCATACATTTCCCACTCTTTGATTAATGCGTCGATATAGGGTTGTTCTACTGTATGATTCTTTGTTATATGCTTGTGACATCCACAAAACGTGCACAAACTCTCGCAAAAGGGAAGATGAATGTAAACACTCGTTGAATGATTCTTGCCTTTTTCCGCTCGAATGAACTCATCCTGAAATGCTTTCGGCTCCATCGATAAATGATTCCAATCTAAAATCGTCGGATACGAAGTATATCTTGGGCTAGGAACATTATACTTTTCGATTATTTCCTTCTTGAGCATTGTGTTTAATTTTGTACAAAAGTCGGAAGAGAATGGATGAATTAGAATGAGATTTGTCAGTTTTTGAGGTGATTCATAAAAAGAATCTGGATTATTTTTGAATATATCGCATGGACGTTTTACTCTCTATAATAATTTGCTGTCTCTCGAAATTTAGATGTTCCTAATTATAAAGTATTCCCATTATCAAATTAATGTTTAACTTTAAAAATATCAGCAAAAGCAATGCTCTGCAGCGAATACATTTAAAATAAAGAATAAACAACAATGAATTTCCAAGAAATAATACAAGAGACTTATCAAAGAATAAAAAATATAGAGGATAAAGGAAAGAATGCATCATATATTCCCGAATTAGCGCATGTTGACTCAACAAAGTTTGGGGTACATCTATCGACTGTTGATCAATTTAGTTATGGAGCAGGAGATTATTCTGACAAATTCTCAATTCAGAGTATAGCAAAGGTGCTATCATTTAGCTTAGCATATAATATTATTGGAAATAAAATATGGGAAAGAGTAGGAGTAGAACCTTCTGGCACACCTTTTAATTCGCTTGTGCAACTCGAAGCAGACAACTGTATTCCTCGTAATCCATTCTTAAATGGTGGAGCATTGGTGATTGCAGATATTCTTTTGAGCAATTTGGATCACCCGAAAGAAGATTTCTTGGAATTTGTTCGAGGTATAACTAGCAATACCACATTAAATTACTCCACGACGGTTGCTGAATCTGAAAAAGCGGTGGGTTATAGAAATAAAGCGGTATGCAATTTTATAAAATCATTCGGAAATATTAAAAATAACCCCGAAGACGTGCTTGATTTCTATTTTCACCTTTGCTCTCTTGAAATGAGTTGTAAAGAGCTTTCAGAATTGTTCTTATTTCTAGCAAATGATGGTGAAAGTATAAAGACTGGCAAATCAATCGTGAGTGAAAGCCAATCAAAACGAATAAATGCGTTGATGCAAACTTGTGGGTTCTATGACGAATCTGGAGAATTTGCCTTTACAGTCGGACTTCCAGGAAAGAGTGGAGTTGGAGGTGGAATAATCGTAATACATCCCGATCAATACGCAATGGCTGTTTGGAGTCCAAAATTAAACGAAAAAGGGAACTCGTTTAAAGGCATGAAATTTCTTGAAGCGTTCACAACAAAAAGTAATTTGTCTATATTTTGAAGTATCTAATTTCTGAAATATCTTTAATTACATAGTCTCGACAGATAACATAGAAACACTGCACAAATCCCCATTATTTATATATTTGCGTCAATGAAAAAATACAATCCAAAAACCTGGTTTAGGCATATCTTAGAATTTCATAAAACGGATACCCTTTGGGCGTTTCGTTATGAGATTTTAATAATTGCCCTGTATGCAACTGGACTCAGTTATCTAGAAATCAACTTTTGGAATGAATACGAACCCTTTTTTGCAGCTGTAAATAGTGTTTTCTCATTTATTGGGTTTGCTTTTTCATTATTACTCGTTTTCCGAATTAATTCTGCTTACGACAAATGGTGGGAAGGAAGGAAACACTGGGGAGCTTTGATCAATAACTGCAGAAACTTCGCAATTAAAGTGAAGGCGATGGTTCGCGATGAGAATGTGCAAGAAAAGAATCGTTTATACGATTTCATGGCGGCATTTCCTTCGTAGTTGCGGTTTCATTTAAGAGATCAAGTCGAGGTGGAAAAACTCCCACTAAGCGATGACCTCAAAAGCAGGTTAATGGGTAAAAAACATATCCCAAATGCTATTGCTAGCGAGTTGTATCAAGAAATACAACAATTAAAGAAACAAGGAGAGTTGTCTGAGGAGGAGATGATCATGCTGGATAAAGAATTAAAGTCGCTGACAGATATACTCGGTGCTTGTGAACGGATCAAAAAAACTCCCATTCCATATAGTTATAACATATTTTTAAAAAAGTTGATCTTTATTTTCGTGGCCATGACTCCAGTAGCTTTTGTAGCTCAACTCAATTATTGGTCAATAGCAGTTACCGTGCTGGTATTTTACGTTTTTGTCGGACTCGAATATATTTCAGAAGAAATTGAAGAACCGTTCGGAACCGACAGTAATGACTTGCCCACTGATGATATGGCCGATACCATTTATGAGAATATTCAGGAGATTCGGTCGTGAGATATGCTGTAGGGACGAACGGCCGTTCGTCCCTACAGCATATAGCACCGCCCTAATTACCTAGCGTCACGTCGAATGAAATCAGAGGTTTCAATTTATATCAGACAAAAATGATATAAATTAAAGGATTAATTGCCGTTATTTACCAATAATAAATATATATTAGAAAGATGATCCCAATTACAGAAACAAAAGCTAAGCTTTACATCAAATATATGGTTAGCCTTAGGTGTAAATTAAAGGTAAAGGAGGAACTAAGGAAATTGAATATAAAATATGGAGTGGTTGATTTGGGAGTGGTTGAGATCTTTAAAAGTATTTCTCCAGAATTAAAAGAACTACTAAGAGTAAATTTAAAAAAATCAGGATTGGATTTACTCGATGATAAGAAAAGTATATTGATCGAGAGGATACAAAATACCGTTGTCGACATGATTCACTTCTCTGAAGAGATGCCAAAAATAAATTTTTCCGTACACATCAGCGAAAAACTTGGATTAGACTATACGTATCTTTCTAATATCTTTGCTGAGGTGAAAGGTTATACCTTGCAGAATTTTATCATTATGCATAAAATTGAGAAGGTAAAGGAATTGCTTTTTTACAATGAGCTGAATTTATCAGAAATATCTGAACGCCTTCAATACAGCAGTGTAGCTGCGCTTTCCAATCAATTCAAAAAAATCACAGGATTAACTCCTTCCTTTTATAAACAATTGCGAAAATCACGAATTGTAAATCTAGAGAACTTGTGATAATACTTGGTTAACCCCGAAGCTGTCGCGAGATTTTTATCTCGTGACCTTCGGCATCCCAGACACTTTCACCGCAACTCAGGCAATCAAAAAAACGCTCCGCCTTAATATTAAGACAGAGCGTTCAGTAAAAGTAATATTTAATTACTTCTGTGAAACTAGCTTACCAGATTTTACGATAGTGCTATTACCAATTACTTTGTAAAAATAAACTCCCGAAGAAAGCTTACTCATATCAATTGTATTTGCACCATTTGTTAATGTTGAACTGTTTAATTCTACTCCTAAACTATTGTATAGTTTCAATACTAAACGTTCATCATTCTCATTTTCAACTTTTATATTTATTTCATTGTTGAAAGGATTTGGATAGATGTTAATTGCATTACTCATATCATGCGAATCAACAGATGCCCAAGGGTCACCACCAACTTGTGTGTCACATTCTGCAACATCAATGTCAGCAGCACTTGTTATAGCATTTACAGATATAGAACCTACACCTGTTAAAATTCGACCATTGATTACAACATCAGTATATAGATTAAGTGCTCCCTGAGAAACAATTGTACCGTTAAATGTCGAATGATCTGCGATATCAACTGCTCCGTTTACCAACCAATATACATTTTTCGCTTGTGCTCCATTGATTAATGTTACTCTAGAATAGCTAGTTGTTTCTAGCGCTCCGTTTATCTTAATGATAAAAACTGCATCAGTTTCATTACGTGCATTTAAAAAGAGTGTATCTGTGAAAGTTGTCGCAGCATCCAATAAATAGGTGTGTGGAGTTAAAACTAAGTTTCTACCAAACTGAGCTGGATAAAGTAGATTTATATCGTGTGACAAACCATTTAAATAGTTGTACACAACAATTAAATCCACTGCTGCAGCAGAAGTTGAGCTATCTGCAATTGGATGAATGTTTCCTGTTACAAGTAAAGGATCAAATCCAGTTGTTAAACCAATATCACTTCCAACATCACCGATTACATTGGTAATACCAGCATTTTCAACGGGTCCATCAGAAGAAAATATTCCGTAACAACCAGCTTCACCGAAAGTAGGTGCATCAGGTCCAGTAAGTACAGGACTTCCACAACCCGTAGGTGTGTAACCCATTACTCCATCAATAGTAATTGCACCACTTGTTGAAAGCGCTCTACCTTCTAATGTATCTCCAGTATTCATATTGATACCTGCATTATTTGCTACTACAGTTCCTCGCATTGTAGTTCCTGTTGCCATATCTACCAGTCCTTCGACTTTCCAGAAAACGTTACAAGCTTGTGCACCGTTAACTAAATTAACTTTAGCATTAGCACTTGTTGAAAGCGGTCCTTGGATACGGAAAATAAATACCGCGTTAGGATCGTTTTGAGCATCTAAATTTAAATCTAGATCAATTGTTGAAGCACCAGATGTTTCATGGACACCAGGTGTTAGTGTTTGACCACCTCCAAGAGCTGGTGCTGGGAAAATTGTTGGAGTAGTAGCTTCTAACTCATTATAAGCGACTAACAAATCTGCCGCTGCTTGAGCACTTACTGCATCGCCATCATGCATTCCTCCATTGACGTTACCAAAACTGGTACTCGATCCGTTGTTGGTTCCAACATTACCAGTTAACTGAGAAGTTCCAGAATTTGTTACTGCACCGTCTGAGGTAAATAATACAAAATTCTCCGTCGTTCCTAAGTTAGGAGCTTGACTGAATAATACAGTTGGAATTAAAAGCAGCAAAAAAGCTCCTAATATATTGTTTAATTGTTTTTTCATAATAAATAGTTTTTGTTGTGAATGAAATCTCACGCTACAAAGGTCGTTGAATAGAAAGGTTAAAATGTTACATAACTATTGTAATAAGTTACAACATTCACACTTTATTTAGCGGATTGAATAAAACTAAAGGTTCTTTTGCTGCGGGACCTGTCCCGGGAATACGGGATTAACCCGCAGTTAAAGAATAATTAAGTAAATCTTTATTTTGGCGCGTATTTTTGTCCAAAAATCATGACAAAATACGCTCTTTTCGAGATTTAGTTTTTAAATGCGTTTGCCTTGTGTCCTCTTGGAATATAGAAATTACTTCAAATGCCTATCAGTTGCTTTACAATTAATTAATTTCAGCTTGATAATTTTAATGAGATGGAGGGAGTGGATATTGAAAAGCCGTTAAAACGGCTAAGAAAAGAGGACTCGAAATCTTTTTAGGATGCGGGATAAATCCCGCACCGAAAGAAGCTGACGCTTTTATGAGCTTTCGCTCTACCATCAAATAAAAAGCATCTACAACTTAATCGAAATCCCAATCTTCCCACCATTGAAGGCGTTTCCTCCTCCAAATTCAAGATTGATTCCAATTCTTTCATTAAAGTAATAACGCCCACCAACCTGTGCACCAATTCCTAATCCAGAATAATGCTGTCCGTAATAGTTCTTTGGTGAATTCCAATAATAAAACCCAACATTAAGACCCGCATAAAAATCAAATTTTGGCGGTATGTTAAGAAGACTATTGAAATGATAGTTAGCATTCCCAGAAAATCCAAATATAGAATGGTTATACCTGTAATCTTTGTATCGGTCATGATGTGTTCTAAATGAAACTTCCCCACCAATTGTTATGTCTTTATGAATACCAAAATCGAAACCTAGATAAACTGGGATTCCCCAAGTTGACAGACCAACTCCTGCATTAAACTGAGCTCCCCCTTTCGCAATAGGGCTTTGTGCAAAACTCGTTGTTGTGATCAAAAGAACTGCGATAAATGTTAATTTAATTTTTTTCATTTTCTAAAATTTAACCGAAAACATTTCGGTAGGTGTTAATATTATAACCTGCTGCAAAGATGGACTAGTGAATTGTATTATAACTTACATGATTTGTGGAATAAGTTGCATCATTCACACATTTTGATACCATTGATATACTGTAGAGACGAACGGCCGTTCGTCTCTACAGTATATCCGGCGATCTCGCACAACCTCTAATGAAATGAGGGGGCTAGATTTATATCTGGCAATAGTGATTTTGAATGATAACAAATTATTCAAGGAATAAAAAAACACCCCCCTAATTAAAGGAAAGTGTTCTTTTTAATCTAGTTTTAGTTAAGTTGTTTATTCCTTAACAATAGTATTCGCATCCATAGTTACAGCGCCATTTCTAGCTAATGCTTTTCCTTCAAGACTTGCGCCTGTATCAAAAGTTATTGATTCAAGTGCCATGACAACGCCTTTAAAAACAGTAGTTGTTCCAAAACTTGCTGAACTTGATACTTGCCAGTAGATATTTCCTGCCTGAGCTCCACCAGATAAAATAACTTTACGACCTGATGTAGTTGTGAGCGAAGAAGCAATTTGAATAATAAAGACTGCATTATTATCTCCCTTTGCATCAAATGTTACATCACCTGAAGAAATCTCTAAAGAAGAAGTTGACTTATACAATCCTGGTGTAAGCGTTAACCCACCAATATTTCCAGATAATGAAATCATATCTTTAGAAGTACGACCAGCAGCATCGTTATAGGCTTTTGTTAAATCTAACTTCGCCTGAGTTGAAATCGGATCATTAATACGTAAAGTTCCATCAATTTCTCCCGGAGGAAATCCATCTATAGCAGATCCTGGACTCAAGCCAATGTCTCCTTTTACATTCGTTTCACCTGTATTTGTGATTGCTGAACCAGACAAAACGGCAAAGTTTGAAGCATTACCTTCATCTACCATTTCCATTTTCACTTTTTGCTTTTGAATCTTATTGTCCTTTTTACAGGCAGTAGTCATTGCTAATGACAGAATAGCAAGTACTGTTAATAATTTAGTTACTTTTTTCATGTTTAATTATGTTATCCGGAAACTTCCGGTAGGTGTGAATAAATTATCACGTCACAAAAGTCCAACATAATCAAGTAGTAAGAATTACAAAATAAAAACAAAAAGTTACATCATTCACAGATTTTCGATGACCTCACGTCGTGCATGCTTCAGTGATTTAAAGAAAGACGGAGTGAGTCCTGTTATTTTCTTGAATTGATTGGATAGAGCAGCGACACTACTATAATTCATTTTATACGAAATTTCAGTCAGCGTCAGCTCATCGTAAATGATAAATTCCTTGATTCGTTCAATTTTATGGAGTAAGATAAATTGAGCAATCGTGATACCTTCCGTTTTAGAAAATAAGTTTGCCAAATAAGTATAATCATACTGCAGTTTTTCACTCAAATGTTCAGAGAACTTAATTTTCGGAAGTTCATCATCGTGATGAATCATTTCAATAATCGTATTTTTAATTTTTTCAATGAGAACAGACCTTTTGTCACTCATTACTTCCAATCCAGACTCAAGTAAGGTAGACTTTAGTTGCTCTAATTGGTCATTAGAAATTTTATCTTCCAATTCTATCTTTCCCAAATCAATGGAAATGAAGGGCATATTTAGATTGTTTAATTTCTCTTTAACGATCATTTTACAACGAAGGCTTACCATGTACTTTATATATATAATCAATTGAATGTAATGTTTGTAACAATTTTTATTTACCGTACTGAATAACGGATTATTTTAAAGATACGACATTAAAATGGATATATAAGGTTTATCTGGTAATAGGGAGGTTATTGTGGTAGTTGCTTAAGCTTTGAAAAGAATCGCTGAAGATGTATTGCTTCACTTTTATCTATTTCCCCACTTTTGTGGGCTTTGTGAAGTATGAAAAACGGCAATAATAATTATTTCATTTTCGAAAACATTAAAATGTACACCGTAAGGAAATTTCTTTAAAAAAGCGACTCTGGTTTGGTTGTATCGAATTTGAATCTTCAGTGGATTTCTTCGAATATTTTGGATAGTTTTAGAGAAGTGTTTTTCAAATTTAAGACCTAGGTTTTCTTTTTGGTCTTCATACCAAAGAAAGGCATCTCGGATGTCAAGCTCTGCCGCTTCTGAAATAGATAAAGAATAATTACTTCCCATTCGGCAGTCAGGCATTATCGTTTAAAAACATCTTGTTTCGCTTCGTTCCAGCTTCTCGTTTTCATTTTGCCTTGCTCTACAAGTTTTAACCGTCTTTCAACTTCCTCTTGCTGTTCTAAGGGAATATCTATTTCATCCTTAACCTCTATACCGAGCTGTTGAATGAGCTCCAAAAAGAAGCGCAATTTAGCATCGGGAACTTTAAGTGTAATTTCTTTCATGATGCGTGATATTAATTTTATTATTTCAAAGATACAATTTTCTCATATTAATAAAGAAAAAAGAGGTCATTTAGTAATTTGCTGATCCGAAGCTGTTCCTGTCCCGAGATTTTAGGTGTAATCTTTCGGTAGCGTAGGGCACTGATTTAGTTTTCTTAATTGGATTCGAAGTTAAACAGCAATGAAGTCCAGTCGGATAACGACGAAATAAAATTGAACAGTCGTGAAGTCGAGTCGAACAGCGATGAAATTGAGTCGAACAACGGCAAAATATAGTTCAACAGTCATGAAGTTGAGCTAAAAATTGATGACTTGTTATCTCAAAGGGTTGATTTTCTATTTCAAAGAGATCATTTGCTATTTCAGAAGGATGATTTGTTGTATCAGTGTAATAATTTGCTAAATCTGACCGATCATCTAGAGTTGATCGGTCATGAAATTAATTACAACAGTTGTGATTAGTGCTGAGAGGAATGATTTTTTGAAACAAACAAGCTCTATTTAGAAGCGTATTATCTATTCTACAATAAAAAGAGATAGTATTTCACAACTAGTTGAATGTAAATTCATATTGCAATAAAAATATATATAATATTGTAGATTATATTTGCAACTTGTGTTCGGTTAGTTGCACCTTTTATTTTAGAAACTATCTTACAAACATTAATAATTAAAACATGAAATTTATAGTTACACTAATTTTACTTATTGGATTATCTTTAATTGGAAAAGCGCAATGTCCAACAGCTGCTTTCAATGCAAACCCTACTGAAGGATGCGCTATTCCTCATACTGTGTTTTTTACAGATCAATCTACTCTTCCAGACACTTGGCTCTGGGACTTTGGAGATGGAAACACTTCTACAGCTCAAAATCCTATTCATAGTTATACCACAACTGGATTATTCATCGTGTCGCTAACTGTACAAGATACAATTTCTGGTTGTACAGATAACATCACAACTACAATAAATGTATCTACGCTGTCTGCAGAATTTAACAGTTCCTCGACGTTTGGGTGTGGCCCGATAACAGCTAATTTTACAGATAACTCCACTATTAACGGGAGCTCCATTGCCTCTTGGGCTTGGGACTTTGGTGATGGTAATACTTCTTCACAACAAAACCCAACACACAACTATACCGAACCTGGAACTTATACAGTTTCGCTAACCGTTACAGATAATAATGGATGTACCAATGTTGAAACAAAATCAAATTATATTCAAGTAATTGGTCCGGATGTAGATTTCGAAGCAGATGCACTGCAAGGCTGCAATACATTATTAGTTAACTTTACTGATAATACAATTTTTAGTTCTCCCCCAACTTCTTGGGCGTGGAGTTTTGGCGATGGAAACACCTCAAATTCACAAAATCCAACACATACATATAGTACTTCAGGTGATTTTGATGTTTCTCTGACAGTTTCTGATCTTGATGGGTGTAGTCGGACATTCACAATACCAGAATATATAAGTATCTTAAGTTCTTCAACAGGGACTGACACAAGAGTGGAGTGCAATTCCTTCACATGGATTGATGGGGATACCTATACATCATCTAATAACACAGCAACACATACATTAACCAATGCAGTAGGTTGTGATTCGATTGTGACTCTGGATTTGACAATCAACTCTGATAACACGGGAACTGATGTTGTTAGTGCTTGTAATTCATATACATGGATTGATGGGGATACTTATACATCATCTAATAACACAGCAACGCATACATTAACGAATGTTGCTGGTTGTGATTCGATTGTAACTTTGGATCTGACAATTAATGAAGTGTCTGATATTTCTACTTCTGTAAGCGGAGTAACAATTTCTGGAAATAATTCATTTGCCACTTATCAATGGTTAGACTGTGATGATAATTACGCCGTAATAAATGATGAAACGAATCAATCATTTACAGCGACAGCAAATGGAAATTATGCTGTTGAACTGACCGAGAATGGATGCGTTGACACTTCAGCGTGTGTTGCTATTACAACAGTAAGTATTGTTGAGAATGACTTAGGAAGTGAACTTGTTGTATTCCCAAATCCAACTGACGGAAACTTCACGGTTGACTTAGGTGCTAACTATAACTCTGTAAAGGTGAGCATCACAGATCTAATTGGAAAGCGTGTTCAATCAAAAGAATTTAATAACTCAGAGGTATTGAACTTAACTATTGATGAGCCAGCAGGAGTTTATTTATTAAGAATTGAATCTGATAAGCGTTCGGCTATTATTCGATTGGTGAAAGAGTGAGGTGATTATTGTCGGGTATGTTTTTAAAGTTCTAATCACTTGTCAAGTGAAAATGATTATATTTGGTTGCAAAAAAACAGACAAAAGGATCTATAAATCAGTAATCTGTCCTTGGGTGGATGTACCTTTTGACTTTTTATAATCGAGTTAGAAAAAATTATGATGGAACAGTATTTTTCAAAATATCGCGACGGTATTATAGGTCAAAATAGTACCATTAATACTCCCGTTCATGATGAAATTAATTTAATTTATGCTGATTGGACGGCAAGCGGAAGAATGTATTCACAAATTGAAGAGAGATTACATCAAGAAATCCTCCCATTTGTTGCTAATACTCATACTGACACAAATTATACCGGTTCTAAGATGACTTATGCCTATCATAAGGCACAGGAAATAATAAAAAAACATGTAGGTGCGAATACGAGCGATATACTTATATCGTCAAATTCAGGCATGACTGGAGTAGTCAATAAATTTCAACGAATACTTGGAATTAAAATACACGAAGCATTTAAAACTTTAATTAAAATAAGCGAAGAAGATAAACCCATTGTCTTTATTACTCATATGGAACATCATTCCAATCAGACGAGTTGGATTGAAACCTTAGCAGATGTTATTGTTGTTGAACCCGATAAAGATGGTTTAGTTTCAGTTGCAAATTTCCGCCACGCAATTGAAGCACATAAAAATCGTAAAACGAAAATTGTGGCTATTACCTCATGCTCAAATGTAACTGGAATAATAACGCCCTATATGGATATTTCAGAAGTAATTCATGAATATAATGGGTTATGCTTTGTTGACTTTGCCTGTTCAGCTCCATACGTTAAAATAGACATGCATCCTGACGATGAGAATAACCGATATTTAGATGCTATTTATTTTTCACCACATAAATTTCTTGGTGGACCAGGAACAACAGGTATTCTTGTTTTTAATCAAAGCCTTTATTCTAACCATATCCCAGATAACCCAGGTGGTGGAACTGTAGACTGGACAAACCCTTGGGGTGAACATAAGTATGTTGATAATATAGAGGCTCGGGAGGATGGTGGAACTCCTTCTTTTCTCCAAACTATAAAGGCAGCAATGTGCATGAGGTTAAAAGATGAAATGGGAGTAGAAAACATTCAAAGGAGAGAAGAAGAAATTTTAGATATTATTTGGCCTGCGTTAGAAGCTATTCCGAATTTACATGTTTTAGCAAGTAAACATAAAAACAGGTTAGGAATAATTTCTTTTTACATTGATGATTTACATTATAATGTAGCCGTTAAAATGTTAAATGATCGTTTTGGAATACAAACAAGAGGAGGTTGTTCCTGCGCAGGTACTTATGGTCACTATTTATTGAATGTGACTAAAGAATATTCAAAAGAAATTACTGATCAAGTAAATACTGGCAATTGCTCTACGAAGCCTGGCTGGGTTAGATTCTCCATTCATCCCACACATACAAATTCTGAAATTCAATATATAATTCAGGCACTTAAAGATCTTTCAGAAAATCATCAAAGCTGGAGTACAGATTACAAGATTGATGTGGCGACGGGGAGTATAAAACATATAAACCCACAGGCTTCGCTTAAGTTAGAAAATGAAGTTACTGAATACTTTACTAAAAACTTTGTCCAAGACAATGTAGAAATGCATTGAAACACACTCTAAAACTATCAGAATGCAAACGATTATTAACGGATAAGTAATTTGGCTTCATTTACTTGTTTCGAGCAATTGTTTATAGTTGATAACACCCAAACAAACATAATACCCTTAAAACCATAGATAACAAAAACACACCCCATGAAACAAATAACAAAACGCCTATTGAATCTAGGCAAATATCCTAAAAATGTAAGTATTGCGCTTTTAATACTGCGAGTGGCAGTAGGCGCATTTATGCTTACCCACGGCATCGGTAAATTCGAAGCTTTGTTCGATGGTCAGCCTATAAAATTTGCTGACCCAATAGGAATAGGAGCAACGGCATCTTTAGCCCTGACCGTATTTGCAGAAGTATTTTGTTCCATTTTATTAATTCTAGGTTTAGCGACTCGTTTTGCTGCGATTCCTTTACTTTTCACGATGTTGGTTGCAGCTTTTGTTGTTCATGCAGACGATGGGTTTGGTAAACAGGAATTTGCATTGCTTTATGGGGTAATCTATGTTGCAATTGCTATGATAGGTGCGGGGAGGTACTCTTTGGATTATTTGGTTTTTAGGAGGAGGAAGAAGTGAAAGGTAGGAACTGGGGAGTTTTACAACAAACTGAATGTAAACGATTATTGTCGGATGAGACATGAATCATTGTAAAACATATGTTTATTAGCGGACATCGTGCTATATACTCATAACTTTTATGGGGCTAGGCGGACCTTTTCAATTCTTATATTTTCCCTATTTTTGAATTCAAGTTTTTAAAATCGTAACCCAATGAATAAGACGCTTTTATTATTGCTAGTTATCTTTTCGCAATTCCATTTTTTTACGTTGTCACAGACTGACAAGTACCCCTTGTCTGAGTATGGTCGAGAGAAGTTTGACTTGAAGGGTGATGTTAAGAGTAGTGAATATAAATTATATGAACCAGCGCTTTCAGATGATGGGGAATTGATAAAAGGTGAACAGAAGATAAAACAAAGTGTGGGAACTCCAGATTACATGTACTTTACGAAAAATGGCTTTATCGATTCAACAATCTCATACCGTGACTTAACAGATAAGATCAGAGTTTACAAAACGTTCAAGTTTAATGAAGCGGGTTATCCAATTAGAAGAAATCAATATCTTAGTGATGGGACAATTAAGTTTTATGAACTGTATAATTATAATGATGAGCATTTGCTTGTTCAACTGGAACATCATAGTTATGGATTACTCCAAATTAAGTATGATTTCATTTATAATAATTCTGGGAATCTTACTTTTGAAATTCGTACAAATTATTACCATCCAGAAAACGATTATTCTCATCAGGTGGGGCTCCATGAAGATATGGTGGATACTTTGAAAAACTATGTTTATGACGATAATAACCAATTGATTACTTCTTCACCGGGGAAAAGTTATGAGAAGAATTATACTTATAATGCAAATGGTGAATTGGAATCGGTTATTTATAATAATGAAAATAGTTATACAAAAAAGAGAATCTATAATGACTCCATAACTTATGTGACATATCGCGGAAATGATGTTGACTCAGTCGTTGAATATTTGGATAACTTAGGTAACACGATAAAAAAAATCTATTTTAGAAATGGAACCTTTAATAAGGCTAAACTTAAGGAGTATAAATATGACGAACATGGAAATTGGACTTTCATGATTTGTCAGAATGTAGATGAAGGTAATCGCCGAAAAACATGGATCGAAGAAAGGATCATCACTTATTTCGATTAGTTCAGTATTACTTGTAATTTACTCTTTGCAATACTAGTGAGTTGATCAACTAGCTGAATGTAAACGATTGTTGTCGGATGAGGTTCTTAGTTGCATTTACTTGTTTAGTGAGATTGATTATATTTGATAGTGTAAAAACGGACAAAAGGTACATTTATCCATAGCCTTCATTCGGAGGGATATAGCTTTTGACTTGTTGCTCAGCTTAATATAAAAAATGAAAATACCAACAATCAAAGGAACAATTGACAGACGAATTTTAATTAACTACCAAGTTGATAAAGACGTCTTGTCTAAGTATTTACCGGACCCTTTTCGACCGAAGCTGTCGCGAGATTTTTATCTCGTGACCTTCGGTCATCCACAATCTGGGTGAGATTTCATCTCCTGCACTTACATCTTACTCATAAAACCGATGATCATCCTTGTTAAAGATAAAAGTAACAATCTCAATTTTTCTACGGTTGATTTTATAAATTAAGGAAACGTTTTTATGAATGACACATTTGCGGAGTCTTTTGTGCTTAGTAGGTTGGCAAAGTTGTTTGTTGTCGAGAAGAATATCGAGTAAATTATTTGTTTTTTCTTCAAAGTCTAGAGCAACATTTATAGGCCATTTTTTTAAAAGGTCATCAATGACGGCTTCATAGGTCTTTTTTGCTTCATCAGACCAAACTATCATCCTTTTTTAGCCTTTGAAATACGTTCTCTTACTGAATTTCTAACATCTTGATCGTTATGAACTCTATCATTTTTTAAGTCGTCTAAACCCCTCTCAATAGAAGCTTTGCTTTCTGCTCCAATTTCATCCCACCAGTCGCTATTTTTTGTTTTTAGCTGTCGAATATAAGACTGAATTTTTGTTAACACATCAAGATCATCCGTTTCTACGATAAGCTTATGTAATTGATTTTTTAATTCGGCTGTATTCATTGTACTAATTGTGTATTATTTCGAATAATCTTTAATTCAAAGATATAACTTTTTTTGCAAAAGAAAAAAGCTGTAATTTAGTTGCTTAGGCAAATACATTTAATAATTAAACCTCCCGAAGGCTGTCGCGAGATTTTTATCTCGTGACCTTCGGTTATCCACACCAAAACCACCAAAATCAAAACCATCAAACACAAACAGAAATGTAAACAGAAGAAATAATCTATAAATAAGCATCGACTTTAGTTTTTACCCGCCTTCCTTATCTTTAAAATTCATCATTTCATTTAGTTTTTCACCACCTTTAATTCCAAAATCTAAAGTTCTAATTGGGAATGGGATCATTATGTCATTTTCATCGAATGCTTTTTTAATAGCAATAATGGCTTCGCTCTGACTGTCTTTGTAAAGACCTTGGCTAGTAAATTCAACCCATATTCTAATAATAAAATTGATAGAACTATCTCCAAATTCATCGTAAACGAGCGTGATTTCTTCATCTGTTCGTCTCGGAATGTTTTTGACTGCTTCGATAGTGATTGCTTTAACTCGTTCTAAGTCTTCTCCGTAAGAAACTCCAACTCCCAGATCAATTCGTTTTGTACCATTGGTTGAGTCGTTGATTAGAGCATTTTGGAAAATCTCTTTATTTGGAATTATAATTTCTTGTCCTTGAAATGAGGTAATTGTTGTTGTTCTAATATTAATTTGCTTTACAACGCCACTATGGTTAATTGTTTCTATAACATCGCCGACTTTAAAAGGTCTTTTTGCAGCCATTAAAAAACCAGAAATAAAATTTGCTGCAATATCTTGAAAAGCAAAACCAAGCGCCAAACCAATGATTCCCGCACCAGCTAATAATGAAGTAACCGTTTTTTCAAGATTGAGTACACTCAAGGCAACAAAAGCACCAATGATTACAATAATGACATGGAATATACGGGCCAACATCCGATTTAAAGAAAGGTTGTCAATTGCTCGGTTTAGGATTTTTAGAATGAGCAGTTTTACGTATTTAGCAAGTATCAAAAAGACGAAAAAGGCCAACAATGCCAAAACAAAGTTGGGCAACATACTGACGAAGTTTTCTGACCAATCAATTACTTTGTTTACAACAATATCGTAATATTTTGAAATATCCATTTAGTATAATTTTGACAACACTATCTCTAAATATACAATAAAATGGTCTGTTTTGTTTTGATTTAGTGAAATTAATATTTAAAATTCTCTAGCTTGAGTGGTTATTTGTTGAAGAACAATAACGCTTTTTAAAGAAATATAAGTGAGTTTGTATTTGTCTAAATCAGTTAAAATAAACACCAATTTCGCTAAGATCTACGTTTCCACCAGAGACGATTATACCAACTTGTTTGTTTTTAAAAGTCTTCGGTTCTTTTAATACAGCAGCAAATGCAACAGCACTAGAAGGCTCTATAACTATCTTCATTCGTTCCCAAACGATCCTCATAGCTTCGATAATTTCTTTTTCTTCGACTAGTACAATTTTTTCAACTTCATTTTGAATGATTGGAAAATTAATATCGCCTAGATTTGTTTTTAGACCGTCTGCAATGGTATTTGTTGAAGAATTGGTTTCAATTTCACCAGAAATAAGTGAACGATAGGCATCATCTACTTCAGATGGTTCTGCACCAATAACTTGGCATAAGTCTCCATAATACTTTGCAGCAATAGCTGTACCTGCTATTAAACCACCGCCACCAACGGGTGTAACTATGATATCTAAATTGGGTTGCGATTCGAGCAATTCTTTAGCTGCTGTACCTTGTCCGAGAATAACATCAAAATCATTCGAAGGGTGAATAAAAGTTGCACCAGTTTCTTTTGCTAAATTTTCAGTTGTCTTAATTCGATCAATTAAAGTAGCAGGACAAATCGAGATATTACCACCGTAACTTTTTACAGCGTTTATTTTAACGCGTGGTGCATTTGAAGGTATCACAATATAGGCAGGAACTCCCACGCTTTTTGCTGCTAATGAAAGAGCTTGAGCAAAATTACCAGATGAATGAGTGACAACTCCTTTGCGCTTTTGTTCATCAGTTAATTGAAGGATTGCATTTAC
>JBBEBO010000123.1:0-21115 GCA_040882265.1 Brumimicrobium sp.
CCAAAGCAATCAAAGCTATTTCATTTGGAATATCCTCAATCTTGAAAAATATTAATGTTACACAGCTCATAACTAAAGCCGCTATTACAAGCTTTATTTTTTCATCTATTAGACGATAATCTCGATTAATTTCCGCATAATCATTAGTGTTTTGATTTAAATTTTTTATTAGGCTATATCTGATAAACTGAACTATAAAATATAAAATCCAAGCAATAAAGAATATAAAAAACGCCGACTTTAGATATACAGTGTTTATAGTTGCTTCTAGTGAAACCGCTTTTGAAATAAGCTGTGATACTTCGGAGCTAAAAAGTGTGAACAAAAGGGTTACAGCAATTCCACTAATGACAACACCGATAATTGAAGTTATTAAATTCCAGTAATTATCTTTGATCAATACATTTCTGTAACTTTTTGCTTTATTTTCAACATCAGCCGACTTAAGATCACGTATTTTCATCACTTTAATAAGGATGGAAATCAATATAGTTAAAACCTCTGCTCCTATCAATAACAAAGGAATTGTTGGTGGAAATTTAAAAGCAAGAATAAGCATTAAGCCAACTACGCAGAAAAAAACTAATCTTTTAATAAGACTTCCAAAACTAGATCTCTCTTTTAGAAGTTTACCTTTTTTTTCAAACCTAGCATGTGTTGAGGTTTTATCAAATGGATTTGGAATATCATTTAAAATGGACATAGTAAAGTAAGTTTTAATGTTTAAGAATGCTTTATTTTAGTAAACGTATCTATTATTAAAGTCAGTATTGATTGATTCAAACTGAGGGTTCTTAATTTATTCAAGGTATCATATATTACTTAGTCAAATCAACATTAATCGTTGAGTATTTTGGGGTTGAACAAACACCTCCATGTATCTTAAAAGAAATCAAATTGGCATTTTTATTATACTTAAATACCACTGTTTTTTCTTGATCTGGATAGATTATAGAAGAAGGCTGAGCAGTTTTTAATTGAATGTTGTTTTTATCATCCTTTTCGGTTTCATTTATTAACTGTAACGCCCCTCCTGTATTCTTAAACGTAATTGAGTCTTCAAACCATTCTTGTTCTTTAAATACTTCTTCTCTTTCTGAAGATGATAATATTTGTGGATGTTGAGTCACTGAAATTTTCGGACATTCGGCAGGTTTGTCTAACACTATTTTCCGGAGGTAAGGGGATTCTCGTCTTCCTGAAGAAATGGCTCCAGCTAAAAACAAATATTTATCATTGTGAACAGTGCTTAAAAATACAATTCTTGGAGAGTTGTTGTTTTCACTAAGTGAATCATCCATATATAAATAATTCGTTAGGTCAATAATTTCTTCAGTAAAAGGAATCCTTTTAAGCATAGCATTGTTAGGGTTATATTCATATTGAATGATTAATATTTTTTCATCATTCAATAGTTTACCTGAGGAAAACTGGCCTTCACCTTCAGGTTTGGAGTATCGATATATTTCTGCTCCTGAAGAATCGATTACAAAAGCCTCTTGGTTTGTTACAATTGCAATATTGCTTTCGTTTATACTAAAATCTTTAGATTTTAACGATCCTTTATTTTCATTAGAAATCGAGTATTCTTTCTCCCAGATTATTCCATCTTTTGAAAATTTATAGACATATATGCCTGAAGAATTTGATTCTTTTTTATTGTAGACTCCATAAGCGTAATAGTTATTTTTTGAATCTACTAGAATTGAATTATAAAACCTTAAATTTTCATTCTTTATCTCTTCGCTCTTTTTTATATTTCCTTTTTCATCTGTCCAAATGATTGAAGTAGTTTTCTTATTAGTGGTACTAAAAACAAATTCATCATCGACAACTTCCATAGAGATTGCTTTAAAGTCAAGATTTATAATCTCTAAAATTTCACCGTTTTTATTAATTTTTGTAACGGTACTATCTCTAGATAGAAGAGCATAGTAATCATTATTTTCTCTTATTACTGTAGATAATTGAGAGTTTCCTCTAACAGAATCTACTACAATCTTCCAGGAAATTTCGCCATTTTTACTCATTTTAATAACAAATGGATTGCCCACTGTCTTTACATATCGACCTGTTGCCATATTTTCAACTCTAGTAATCCTTCCAGCGAACAAATAACTGCCGTCTTTAGTTGAAATACCATCCAAAATTCGACCACCCGAATAATTATAGAACATATTATTCAAAACAAGTTTCTCTGGAAGGTCTTTTAGCTGAGGTCTGTATTCAAAAGCATAATTTTTATCGTTTTTTAAGATACTATCATCTTGTTTCTTTGATGTAGCGCAACTCGAAATAAAAACACTTATTGCAAGGAAAAATAAAAAAGGTTTCATATTAAATTTTAATTACTGGATTTGACTTAATAAAAAAAGTTTAGTGCTTAAATATTGAAAGCTGAGTTTATTCTGAAGGAAAAAATAATTTTTCTGATATACTTTCTTGGTTACACTCCCTTCTGATTTAACCACTAATATGACTTCTCCATGCTTTATTTTATCGCGGTTTCTTTCTCTACCTAATAAGTCGTAATACTTGATCATTTCAACTGAAGCATTGTCTGGAAGATTTACATTAATTCCTGCAATATCTGAACAATTGTTTCCTGATTCAATATAGTTAAAAATGAAACCTGGATTGGACGCATCGTCCGAAGGCCAACTGAATGAATTTTCACAATATACAGGATCGTCTACTATAATGCAGTGCAATTTTGGAGTGTCTGTGAAACCAGCAGAGCTTATATTAATACAAGTTCCATTGCTGAGGTTGCAATATTCTAAATTGGGATTAGTACTTATCGACAGCGATCCATCCAGTTGAAACTCTGTAATGATAGATAGGTCTATCGAATCTAGAGAGTCACAAAATGATATAGTATTGGAATACAAAACGTTACTTGACTGAAAAGTAAGATCTTTCAAAGAGGAATTGAGAGTTATCAGAGTTTGAAATATCTCTCCTTTTGGGATTTTTAACACTTCTAAATTCTGACAACTACTTATATGTAAAACTGATCCTCCTCCACCTGTTACTCCAATGTGGCTTAAATCTAAACTATCCATTTCCTGTCCCATTAAAGTAATTTGAGTTACCGTATCAAAATCTTCAATACCAGTAAAGTCACTAATTACATAATCACTCGGGTGTATGTAAACAGTAACAACATTCTGCAAAGCCGCAGTTAACACGTAGTTATTCTGTGCAGTACCGTCAGAAGAACCGGTAATATTCTCTTCTATATAAGCCTCGAATTGATTATCTGGCACATAAGTTAGTTGTTGACCAAAAGCTAAGCTTGAAAAACAAGTTGTAAGAATCAAAAAGGATAAAATTTTCATAAGTACGTAAGGAATTAGACTACTATTTGATTATGTTGCATAAAGCTATATATTATGAAAAAGCTCACCAATTTTTTTAGTTGAAAATTTTGGAAAGAGCATAAATTCAAAATGTTAGCACAACTAGATGTGGATGCTTGATTAATGCGAAAGAACTATCTATTATTAGTTATATCAAGCGACACAGCGTTTTCTGTCACCTAAATAAACAAAAAAAAGTAGGTGACAGAATAGGTGACAAAAAGTTTGTATTCCGATGCTTTTGTTTGTTATCAAAAAAATTGAGAAAATTATAAAGTCATTATATTTAGTGGAGTTTGGAGGATACCAAACTAAAAAAGCCTCTCGGATGAGAGGCTTTTGTGATCGCGACAGGATTCGACGACCGTCAATAATATACTGATATACAATTTATTACGTGAATTTTAGTTTCTGACTCACCAAAATACTCACCAAAAATTTGTATTTGTTTTGTCTATTTTAAAGAACGTTACCTCTTGTAAAAATAGAAAAATGATTTAATAAACTAAAATAAATGAAGGTAAAATTAATGTACAGGAAATCTGAGTCAGTCTCCTACTCTATTCTTTTTAAAGTTTTGTCAGCCAAATTATTGATCATTTAAAACAAAAATGAATATTCTTATTACAACCTAGCATGGTAAACCTAAAAAAACAAAATCCCTAAACGGTATGAATACTTAGAACAGGTATATCTAAATGATTTACAATTTTTTCAGTTAAACTTGGTAGAAACAATTGCGTGAACGATGATCTTCCTTCAGTAGCTATCGAAAAAACATCAATTGATTCATCCTGCATGAAGTCTTTTATACCTTTATATTCGTTCAAGGCATTAAACACGTGTTTTTTACAACTATTATTTCCATCTTCCTTACAAAAAGAATTTAGCATGCTTTCGATATCTTGGGTTTCTTTAAAATTATAAGGTGTATTGATGTATAAAAGGTGACGCTCTAAATCTAATTCCTCTGAAAATTGACAAACCTTTTGAAAAGGCTCAAGCTGATCTTCTTGAAAAGTAGATGCAAAAACTAGGCTAGTAATTTCTTGCTTTTGAGGTTTGTTTTTTACGACAAGAACAGGACAAATGGCTTTTCTGATTATCTTTTCTGCATTTGAGCCCAAGGTGTATTCTTTTATTCCACTTGCTCCGTGTGACCCCATAATTAACAAGTTATCCGTATCTTCTCCGAGATAATTCGATATACTTTCAACTCCAATATTAAAGATCAAGCTTGATTTAGCACTTATATTTTGTTCTTTAAATTTTGAAATCAGATCATTTAAATCATTTTTAGCTTTAATTATTTTCTCCTTTGCTTCTGGGTATAATTTTTCCCTTTCTAAATCGAGCTTTACCCAATCTACTGGAGTACTAACAATATGCATAATTTCTACTTCTACCGCCATTTTTTTTGCCAATAAAACGGCATATTCTGTTGCGTTTTCAGATACTTCAGAGAAGTCGGTAAGTAATCTTATTTTGTTAAATTTCTTCATGGTTTAAATTATTATTTTGAAAATATTGTGATTTTTAACTCATTCTATAATTGATCTATCATTCATTTCTAATGACATTCTTTATAATTATAGTTCTTCTCGTACGAAGATATATTCATTAAATCTGAATAATCATACTGTTAGTCAGTTATGAGTATGATATTGGTCATATATTCCGAAGTTTTCTAGTGTGTTTCAAAAGTTCAAGCATACAAAAGCCACTTGATCATTTTAGTTACTGACTTAAAACAATCTGCAATTGACTTAAAAAGACTAATTCTGATTTATTTTTCTGAGCAAACGCTGATGCAATCTTATTAGTAGTTGTTAGAATCAATGTGTTCATTTCATCTGTGAACAAGCTCGAATGGATTTTTTTAAACTCTTTAAGCTCTCCTATTACATTTTCGACCACTACATCATTGCTTAGTAAATAATCGAAGACAATTTCAATTTGGTACGCTGAATCTGAGTTGAAGTCATCAAAAGTATCCTCTACATCTAACCATTCTTCTTTTACCATTTGTTTCATGGCTTGAACTTCTTCAGGTCGAATTACCTTGTCAGCTTGAGCAGCTGCATAAAATAAACGCCCCAAGACTTGGTAAAAAGCTACCATTGTTTCATCTTTTTTTTCCATACGACACTCTGTTTTTATTGTGCGAGAATAAATTTACTTATTTATACACAGTGTATCAATGACTTTCGTCATGTTTAAAGCTTTTCCTGTAATTATTAACTGAAGTGAATTCTATTATTTTTGGGTAGAGCCCAGTTTTTTCCTACGACCTGAAATGGATAATATGTATTTAAATATCTCCATCACCCCAATAAGAATAGAAGCGGTAAAGAATAATTTCAGCCAATCCTGCCACGGAACCGGACTCAAAGAAAGGAGTCCTTGCATAAATGGAATGTGCATGGCTAGAATATGGATTCCTTGAGCAGCGAGGATTCCAAAAACCAAAACATAATTATGACGCAAAGGAATCTTAAAGATGGAGCGTGTTTCTGACCGGGCATTCAGGGCGTGAAAGTTTTGAAGTAAAACAAATAATAAAACCACAGCATTTCTAGCAATTGCTTCGTCCCAATGTAGATGATTTAGGAGATGATACCAAAGCCCAAAAGCAAGCAAACACATCACAGATGCAGAGATCAAAGTTTGCTTAATCATTAAAGGATCAAATATAGATTCATTCGGTTTTCGCGGGGGTTCTTTCATTACTTGCTTTTCACCCGCCTCAAAAGCAAGTGCCACATCTTGTATTCCATTGGTCACTAGGTTTAACCAAAGTAGTTGAACTGGTAAAAAAAGCAGCGGCAATCCAAAAGAAAGGGACAACCCAATAGCCAATAACTCTGATGCTCCCGATGAAATCAGCAAGTAAACGATTTTTCTTAAATTGCTAAAAGTATATCTGCCTTCTTCAATGCCGGCTGCGATGGAGGCAAAATTGTTATCTGTAATTATAATAGATGCATTGTCTTTAGCTACATCCGTTCCATACCCCATAGCTACGCCGATATTAGCTGTTTTTAAAGCCGGAGCGTCATTTACTCCATCGCCCGTTACCGCTATAAAATGATCTGACTTTCGCAATACCTCAACAATCAACTGTTTTTGTTGTGGTGACACCCTAGAAAAAACTCGCTTTGTATTCAATACCTCTTTCAAAAGAGCCTCATCCGAAGCTATACCCTCTAGCTGCATTCCTGTGAACAATTGTTCTTTATTTTCTGCAATCCCCACATCTTTCGCAATGGCTAATGCTGTGGCAGGGTGATCTCCGGTAATCATTGCCACCATAACTCCAGCCTCGAAACATTCCTTCACTGCGGCTTTTGCTTCGGGTCTTAAAGGATCGATCAGAGCAATAAAACCAAATAAATCTATTTTAGGTAATTCATCTACAGGCTTAACTTCATCCACTGGACCGCCTCCCACAGCGATAATACGGTATCCATTTTCTGCATAATGATTTACGGCCTCTAGTAGCTCCTTGTTTTTCTCTTGATCGATTTTTTCTTTGAGCTGTTCTATAGCTCCTTTTACGGCAATTCTTAGGGTATTGTCATTGTTTTCTCTAAAATAAATAGCCGCATACTTCCTTTCCGATTCAAACGGCACTTCACTTACTTTTATAATGTTCTCAGTAATTTCTAAAGGACTTATTTTTGCTTTGTAAGCTAAAGCTAGAAGCGCTACGTCTATAGGGTCACCAGTATTTGTCCAACTATCTCCTTCATTAAGCAGTTCTCCTTCATTGCAAATAACAACTGAACGGATCATCTGCTCTAGCTCCAGAGAGGCATTATATGTAACTTTTTTGTTGTCTTTATCTGTAATACCGCCTATACCGTTATAACCTTCCCCAGACACTGTGTAGTTCAACTGACGAGGAAGGACAATAGCTCTAGCAGTTTGTTGATCTACTGTAAGAGTGCCTGTTTTATCGGTAGCGATATAGGTACAACTCCCCAAGCCTTCAACGGCTGTCAATTTTCGGATAATAACGTGTCTTTTCGCCATTTTGGAAGCACCAATGGCTAACGCCACAGTCATGGCTATTGGCAATCCTTCTGGAATAGCAGAAACGGCCACAGCAACCACAAAGAAAAATATCTCTTCAATGGGAATACCTGTGAAGTATCCAACACCTCCTAATAGTAAACAAGCTCCTAATATGATAAGACTAATTCTCTTTGTAAAAGTTTCCATTCTTCTTACCAGCGGAGTTTTGCCAGAAACCAACTCTTTAAGAGAAGTTGCGATTTTCCCTATTTCAGTATTTAATCCAGTAAAGACTACTACCCCTGTAGCTCTTCCAGTAGTAATTGTAGTGCCCGCAAAAAGCATGTTAAAGCGATCAGAAACTGGCGTTTCTTCTCTTTCTAATGTCTCACTATTTTTATTAACCGCCATTGACTCACCGGTAAGAATTGCTTCTAATGCAGTAAGATTGTTCCCTTTTAAAATCCTTATATCTGCAGGAACTTTATTTCCAGATTCCAGCATAACAATATCCCCAGGGACCAGCTCTTCACTATCCGTTATCAGTATGTTTCCATTTCTTTTTACTTTGACTTTCAGTCGAATCATTTCTTCCAGTTCAGAAGCTTTTGATTCGGCTTTCCACTCTTGATAGGCTCCAATTACAGCATTCAGCAAAAGCACAAAAAAAATGAATCCAGCATCGGTATATTCCTGTAATATTATAGACACGGCACTCGCTGCCAACAATATGTATATTAGAGGATTGAGAAATTGATTTATAATAATTCTGAATAAAGTAAGTCTTTTTTTGGAAGGTAACTTATTTTTTCCATAAGCAGCATTCCTATCCTGAACATCAGAAAATGAAAGCCCAAAGAGTGAGCTATTAAGCTTTTCAAGCGCTTCATCCGAAGATATTTGATGCCATTGTATTTTATTCTTTTCCATGTCGCTATAAGAATCGGAGTGCAGATGTCTGTTTTTAGTGTATATAAGTATATAAGATTAAAAGTAAAAATTCTCCGTAAATATCGTTTTATTTTTTTCTGATTAAGAATAGTTTTATTACTGATTTTGAACCGTGTCACAGAAAATATACTACTTGTAACTGAAAAGTACAATTCAACATTCAAAGTTGTTTTGTTTCTTAAATTCAGATACATGATTAATAACTTTTCTTTTTTAAAATCTAATCAGTTAATGATTGCAGCGATGATGTTTTTGAGATACCTATCCATAATCCTTTTTGATATCTGCTTCTATGTAGCATCTGGTAATACCTAATATTTCATAGTAATCTATGAATTCCATATTTATTTTCCCAGTCTATTATAATTACTTGATAATCCCTATAAACCAAATGAATCCACATTAATATTGTCTGATTCAACTCCCTTATCCATTAGCGTTTGCAATATACTGGGCATCATTACCGGTGGTCCTGCCACATAAGCATCTGTATCCAAAAAGTTTTCCTGTCTTTTACTTATCACTTTCGACAGTGGTTCAGTAATAATATTAATACCTTGTTCAATAGACGATACCTCTCCCTTGTCTATTGCTATTGTACAGGTAAGATTGGGAGCTTTTTCTCTCCAACTTATCATTTCATCCAACCCATAGATATCTTCTGGCCTTGCCAATCCCCAATACAGTTCCATTTTTCGTTGATTGTCCAATAGTACTTGTTGTTCTATCAATGCTTTAATTGGAGCGAACCCTGTGCCGCCAGCTACAAATACCAATGATTTTTCTGGTGCTGAATTCATGGTGAAATTACCGCGAGGTCCTCGGACCTTCATCAATGTTCCTTCTTTTACTTCGTTGAACAACCAGTTACTATAACGACCATCTTGTACATACCTGATCTGCAACTCAACAGAACCATTTTCATTTGGAGCGTTGCCAATTGAATATGCTCTTGGCAAAAACTTTCCATTCGGGTGAAAAATTTCTACATATTGTCCTGGGATAAATTGACTTAAACAATCGCAGGATTCTGCAGGATGTAATTTTAGAATTAGCGTTTTATCATTAACCCTATTTAAACTGCTAACTTCCAAATTTATCCATCTATCAGGATGCGGAACGTTCCCTTTATATTCCAATTGTTCTTTACGTGCTATTAAGTCATCCTCAATATCATGACGTACCGTAGCTTTTTCTTCCAATGCAAAAACTGTTGAAAGTGAAGGAAAGTTAATGGCGTGAGTAGGACAGGTATTAGCACAGGTAGTACATCCAACCATACAATTCAGAGGATCAACCACTACAGCTTTTCGTAAATCATAGTCATAGCGATATACCATTCTGCTACATCCCGTAACACAAGTACCACAGCCTATACAGGCATCCGCATTAACAGTTGGATTCCATTTAATTGTATCACGGGGAATTCCGTGCCATGGCTTTGAAAATTTTGGATCTGGCATATTCTTTAGTTTTTTAATTTATCGTTTTGCAGCTATGAAACATGGCGCTTTTCACATTAATTATTAGGAATCACCAAATGATTTACCTTACTATTCTCAATTACTCCCCTCGTCACACTTCCAAGTATTTGATCCTTGATAAACCCTTTTCCGTGAGTTCCCATCAATACCAAATTAATTTGGTTGTCTTGAATAAGTTTTGTGAGTTCTTTTATAGGTAAGCCACTGCGTAATTCAGTACTAATTTCAAGCCCTTTTTGCTCGGGGATATCATTTTTTAGTCGCTTCAGTCGCTCCTGGTTAATCTGGTTTAGTTTTTCAACTTCTTGTTCATTGCGTTCTTCAATTTTATCTGCATGAATAACGTGTGCAATGATTATTTTTTTAGAGGTCTTCAGAAGATTTTCTTTTAAAAACAAAAATGCTTGCTCCGACCAATCAGAATAATCTGTTGCAAACAATACTCGGTCATAAGAAAGTGGGCACGAAAAATCAGACTCCGACTTGTTTTTATCCTCTAGAACATCATTGCATTGAATCAATAGTAAAGGGTTTTTACTTCTTCTAATAACCTGATCGGCAGTACTACCTAACAGAACACCTTTCATAAAACCACTTCCTCGGCTTGCTAAAATCAATAAATGATCTGGATTTTCTTTTCCGAAATCTACCAATTCATGATAAGGCAAGCCTTCTTTTATTACAATATCCACTTTAAAACCTGACGATTCCAATTGGTTTTTGATTTCTTCTAAACGTGCTTTGGTTTTATCCAAATAGGTGTAACCCGAAAAATTCATATACGATACTCCCAAAGCATGAAACAGGGTGATCTGTTCTATCCCCAAAGCTTTGTATTGGTCAGTACATTGCAGCAAAACTTCTGCTGCTTTTGATAAATCGGTTGCTAAAATGGCTTTTTTCATCTTATTTCGTTTTAAGCATTATTTTTTTTAATCTCATATTTATTCTTGTTAGCAAATGCTACGAGCGATAGCATCACCGGAACTTCTACCAAAATCCCAACTACACAAACCAGTGCGGCGGGGCTATCTAATCCAAAAAGGGCTATAGCAACTGCTACTGCGAGCTCAAAGAAATTACTTGCCCCAATCATGGCTGCAGGTGCACAAACAGGATAACCCAGCTTAAGTTTTTTTCCACCAAACCAGGTAATAAAAAAGATAAAATAGGTTTGAATGATCAGCGGAATGGCAATGAATAAAATGATTAAAGGATTTTTCAAAATATTACCTCCCTGAAATGCAAAAAGTAGCAATAGCGTGAGCAACAGTGCAAAAATACTGAGCGGTTTAAGTTTCGGCAGGAAAGTTCCCGTAAACCATTGCTCTCCCTTTTTCCGAATTAAATATCTACTCGTTAAATATCCTGCTACGAGCGGGACTACCACATAGATGACTATACTGAGTATTAGTGTATCATAAGGAATGATGACATCGGTAACTCCTAAAAGAAAGCCTACGATAGGCACGAAAGCGACCAAAATAATAAGGTCGTTTACAGATACCTGCATCAAGGTATAGTTGGGGTCGCCATCACTCAAGTAAGACCATACAAAAACCATAGCGGTACAAGGCGCTGCGCCTAACAGTATAGCTCCTGCAATATATTCTCCAGCTAATTCGGGAGAAATAAAAGCGGAATAGATATTGGAGAAAAACAGCCAAGCAAAAAAGGCCATCGTAAATGGTTTGATTAACCAGTTCACGATTATTGTAAGCACTAAACCTTTTGGTTTTTTACCCACTTTTTTCAACGTGCTAAAATCTATTTGCAGCATCATCGGATAAATCATCATCCAGATAAGTATAGCAATCGGAACATTAACTTTCGCGATTTCTAATGTGCTTAAAAATTCCATGGCATCTACGGCAAAGTAACCGACACCAATGCCCCCAATAATACACAGCGCCACCCAAAGACTCAGGTATTTTTCAAAGAATGCAATTTGTTTTTTTGGTTTGTTCGTTTCTTGTTTCATTATTTTTGAATATTAGAAAATACGTAAAATAGTTCTGTGGCAATCTCTATACTGCGTTCCAAGTATTTTTCCGCTTGCTGTGGCGTGTCGTCAAATACTTTCGGGTCTTCGTAAGTGATTGGAACGCGTTTTTCAGCACCAGCAATAAAAGGACATCCAGCATCGGCCTGTGAACAAGTCATAATAGCCGCAAAGCCCGATTTGGGATTGAAGTCATCGTCATAGACTTTTGAAAAGCCTACTACAGGATGAGCATTGTCACTAAACTTGATGCTATATACTGGATTATCCCCTTCTGAAAGGGCGTTTACTTCGAAACCCTGACTTTCCAATGTATTTGAAACCATCGGAAACAAAGCCGTTGCCTCTGTGCCTCCTGAATAGCAATACACCTTTTCAATATCCAAATAGTGGGAAATCGTTTGTGCCCAGACTTGCGAAAGATGACTTCTCCGAGAATTGTGGGTGCAGATAAAGTTTATATCAATTGGCACTTGCATTTTCACTTTCGATTGAATAAAATCAACCAAGGGTTGAAGCGTTTTTTTCCGTTCTTCGCTTATGGAATTTATATCCAGCGAATTGAGTATCTTTTCAAGGTTCGGAAATACCTTTTTACTATTTTTCATTTCAATAATTTAAACCTTATTTATAAATCATTTAGTGCTCGTCCAAAGAGTCGTGTGTCTGATTCAGAAAGTTCAAGATCAAGGCTTGTGCAGATTTGAAAATTAAGGAGTTTACATGAGTAAATGACTGTTTTCAAATCAAGCATAACGAAGATATTGGACTTTATGGACAGACACCATTTAGCAACAACTGCTTTTGAATGGTATGCCTTCCGTTTTTTCATTCGAAGGTTTTACACCTGGTTTTTTCGCAAATACTGTGATACTAAAAATTCCTGTTTTACCGTTTTTAAATTTTTCCTTATCTGCTGTATTCAAATAACGGTCTAACAAATTATCGGGAATGATGATTGGTTTTTCTTTTTGAATACTGATTTCATTGAACCCAGCATCTTTGATATATTGCATATATTCCTCTTTTTGAATAGCTCCTGCCACGCAACCAGCATACATTTCAGCATCGTTTTTTAAAGCTTCGGGTAATTCTCCCACCAGTACAATATCGGAAATACTGAAATGACCTCCAGGTTTTAATGTTCGATAAATTTCAGCGATTACCTTTTGTTTGTCAGGAACTAAATTGAGTACACAATTGCTCACAATCACATCGGCAACAGCATCATTTACAGGCATGTCTTCAATATCTCCTTGTCTGAATTCTACATTATTCAAGCCTAATTTTTCAGCATTTGTGCGCGCTTTTTTAATCATCGCATCGGTAAAATCAATTCCTATGACTTTACCACGCTCTCCTGCTTCGTGTCGGGCGATAAAACTATCGTTTCCTGCACCTGAACCTAAATCGATGACCGTATCGCCTTTTTGAATTTTAGCAAATTGCGTCGGCAAGCCACAACCCAAACTTAAATCAGCATCGGCATTGTAACCTTCAACATTTGAGTAATCTTCCGTCATAATATTATAGACTTCTGGACTTAGCGAATCACTTCCACAACAAGAAGTATTTTCGCTTTGCACAACATTACCGTACGTTTCTTTTACGATATTCTTTAATTTTTCTGAATTTCCCATTTTTCTTTTTTTTGTTTTTAGCAATCCTCGCAACAATCTGTTTTAGGATAACTGTTAAATAAAATATTGAAGATTTCCTGGATTTCTTCCCAGCGTTTGGCATCAATACAATAACTCACAGAAACTCCTTCAATTGTTCCGTGAATAATGCCGCTATTTTTCAACTCTCTTAAATGTTGGCTAATGGTGGCTTGCGCCAATCCCAGTTCTTCTACCAAATGTCCGTTAAAACAAGTGTTCGACTTTAATAAATACTGAATGATGGCTACACGAGCCGGGTGTGCAAATACTTTAGCAATGCTTGCTAGTTCGTTTTGCGTTTCGCTGAATAAATCGGATTTTGTAACTCCCATTGTTAATTATTTACAAGTTCATTTTTACTATAAAAATCGAGTAATGTTGGCAACAGTTCCTCCTTTGGAAGATAAGAAAAGAAGGCCAATACGCAAGTCGTTATATCTTCACCTTCTGCACATACACCTGTACTACAACACATTTCTGGATCAAAAATTGTGATTTTTATATTTTCTTGTTTTGTTTAATAACTATATTGCAATATTACGATAAATATAGTAAGACACAAAGTATTTTAGATTTTTTTCTTTCTTGGGGTTCTATCAATATAACCTGATAGAATTGGATAATGACTTTTAAATTTCAAAAAGCAAGTCCACATTTTTTATTAAATTTGTCGAGTGAAGTTGAATCGCAGCATATTCTCTGTTTTACTCTTAAGTGTTTATACGCTGCTGTTGCTACATGATTTTATTCCGCATACTCATCACGACAATCAACAAGAGAATTCAATTTCTTCTATTGATCATCATGACCATCATAGCCACGACGAATCTCACCATAGTCAAGAACATCACGAGAAAAATGATAAGGATGATAATGGCTCTGACTCTTCGGAAAACAACTTATCAGATGATCATTTGGTCGATAGTCATAATCACTCTGATCATAGCGGACATCAACACGATTTTACCCATAGAACAGTTTTTAAAACTGATTTTGTTCCAGTATTATTAACTTTCGAGTATTTACCAGCAGACCTTTGGAAACTGCCCGATCGACTCAATGACTATTATTCCAATCAGTTTGCTTTCGTAGATTCTTTTCCAAACCCACACCTTTCTTCTGGTCATGGACTGCGTGGTCCTCCTGCTTTAAGTTAATCTCAGGTCTTATAATTCCCACTAAAGACGGGGATTTCTATTCCATTTTAACTTAAAGTAAATAATCATTATGCATTTATCATTTTATGCCCTTTTGGGACTTTTGTTAAACATCAGTTCTGTCCAAGCGCAGCAATCTTCTATAGACGAGTTGCTGCAAACTGTAGAAGCTAACAACAAATCGCTTATAGCTCAACGAAGCTATATGGAGAGCGCAACTTTGCAGTACCAATCGGAAAATAAACTTCCCGATCTGCAATTATCTGCCTTTTATCTTCCATTCGGTGATCACAACACTTCGGATTACAGCGAATTTCAGATTTCACAGCGCATAGAGTTTCCAACGGTATATGCAGCCAGAAATAATTGGGTGGATAGTCAAAGCAAACGACTCGATTATGAATATCAGAAACTAAAACAAGATATTCTGCTCGATGCCAAAAAACTTGGTTTTGAATTAATCTATATCCAAAAACAACGCGAATTAGTTCAAGAACGGATTACTCAATCTGAGAAAGTACGTGATCAAATAGAAATCTTATTTGAAAAAGGAGCGTCCAGTAGACTCGAATTAAATAAAGCTAAAATTATTTGGCTCGACCAGCAGTTTGCTCTGGAGGAACTAGATACTCGAGAAGCTGCTGTACGTCAAAAACTACAGGCATTAAACGGAAATAATGAAGTTACACTTCAACTCAAAACTTATCCGAGTACCGTTGGAATATCTTCTCCAGACAGCCTTTGGAATGAGCGATTAAAACAAGATGTTCAAATTACTTTGCTGGAACAGAAAAACCAAGTTGCTCAGCAGCGTCTTAAAGTAGAACGAAGTCAACTTTTACCTGATATAACTGTGGGATATAATCACCAGGGCATAGCAGGCAATAATTACTCTGGTATTTATGGAGGAATCAGTATACCGCTATGGAGTGGTCGGAGTAAAGTAAAGGTTGCCAAAGCACAGATCGATTATAACGAACACCACCGATCAGATAAGATCATTTCTTTAAAAAGTCAGTATAGTATACAGATTCAGCGTTATGAGTTGCTTCTTCGGAAGTTCAATGAGTATTCGGAATCAATGAATGGGCTGAACAGTGAAGAACTTTTACAGAAGTCTTACGAGTTGGGTGAAATTTCTTTTATGACTTATTACGCCGAGGTTTCTTTCTACAGAGATGCTGAAAATCGGATGTTAGAGATTGAAAAGGAGCTTCAGCAACTCAAAGCAGATCTATTTAAATATCAATTATAAACTAATAAATACAAACAATTATGAAATTCAAATCAGTTTTTTTTATCGCATTATCAGTAGTTACATTTGGATGTAGTTCCGAGAAAAATAAAGATGATCACGGACACGAACATGATAATGAAACTCATCTTCATGAGGGTGAAGCGCATGACCACGACCATGATAACATGGAACAACATCACCAACAAGAGGAGTTCACAGTAACTGAAGATACAACTGTCAATGATGAACATCACGATCACGAACACGGTGATGAGCACAATCATGAACACTAAACAAGAAATTATGAGGAAAATAATGTTAATACTGTTGAGCACAATGTTTCTGTTAGCTTGCAATGAAGCATCTGATCATGAACACTCGGAGGAAGATACCGGGCACGACAATGGTCAGGGAGCTGATCTAAGTGTGGACACAACAATCTGGACCAATAAACTGGAACTATTTGTGGAATATCCTGCACTCGTTGTTGGAAGTACGAGTCGCTTTGCAGCCCATTTTACCGTGCTTGAAGAACATCAACCCGTAACAAAAGGTAGCGTTACGGTGAGTCTAATAAAAGAGAATAAAGGTATTCGACATACAGCAAAGCGTCCAGCATCCCCTGGGATATTTACTCCTGCTTTGCAACCTACTGAAGCTGGAAAATATAATCTGGTTTTTGAAGTGAATACTCCTGAAATAAAAGAGCGTATCGATGCAGGAATAGTTCAGGTTTTTGAGAATGTTAAAGCTGCTGAACACTCATTAGCTGCAGGCAATCAAACGGAGCCAGAAATCAGCTTTTTGAAGGAACAAGCATGGAAAATAGATTTCCAGACCGTTCCTGCAAAAAGAGACACGGTTTATGGAGTGCTGGAACTCTCAGGAAGATGGATGTCGTCACCGGGAACTCAGCGAACTTTGAATGCGGGCTCTTCGGGAAATGTTCTTTACGAAACCCCTGATATGGTTGAGGGTATTGCCGTAAGCAAAGGGCAGATTTTAATGCGTATTAGCGGTGAGAACATGAACGTGGGTAGTATAGATTCTGAAATAAGAAAAGCTAAAGCTGAATTTGAACAAGCAAAGAGTGATTATAATCGAAAAAAAGAGCTCTACGAATTAGAAGTTGTACCTGCTTCCGAATTTGAAGTAGTTGAAAGTCGGTATGAAGTGGCACAGGCAAATTATCAGCAATTGCTCAAAAATTACGGAGCCAACGGTCTAGTTATTCGTGCTCCATTTAAGGGTTACATCAAACACATCTCGGTGGAAAATGGTGATTTCGCCAGTGCAGGACAACCATTAATCATTGTGGGCTCGGAACTCAATAACATGATAAAAGCTACAGCTCCTCCCGAAAAGAGAGATTTAATTTCCAAAACTAAAAAGATCTGGCTCATCGAAAATGGAAAGACACTGTCTGAAAAAGGAAAAGTGATTTCCATAGGAAGAACTGTGACAGAAGAGAATCCACTACTCCCAGTTTTTATTGAGGTTTCGGCTCCAATAGATGTTGTAGAAGGCAGTCTGTCCGAAGTACATTTAGCTTACACCGGCGGAGAAATGGGTATGATAATTCCTAAGACTGCATTACTGGAGAACTTTGGGGTTTACAAAGTGATTGTTCAAACAGGTGGAGAAGCCTTTGAAATGCGCCCCGTGAAAATAGGTGTTTTTAATGGCGATTATGTGAATGTAATCAAAGGCTTGAAAGCGGGAGAAATGGTGGTAAGCAAAGGTGTTTACCAAGTCAAAATGGCCTCAACGGCTGGTTCATCTCCTGCTCACGGACACGCACATTAAAAAAAGCTGAAATAATTATCATATAAAATTCTAATCGATGCTCAATAAAATACTTCAAATATCGCTTCACAACCGTTTGCTTGTTTTGCTGACGGCACTTGTGTTGACAGTTTCAGGAATTTACATTACACGAACGATGAATGTAGATGTATTTCCTGATCTCACCGCCCCTACGGTTACAATTCTCACTGAAGCGCATGGAATGGAGTCAGAAGAAGTAGAAAAGTTAGTGACTTTTCAAATCGAAACAGCAATGAATGGAGCATCAGATGTCCGAAGAATCCGATCTTCTTCTGCGGCAGGTATTTCTATAGTTTGGGTAGAATTCGATTGGGAAACAGATATCTACCGTGCCAGACAAATCGTAAGTGAACGGATTCCTGCGATACGTGAAAAATTGCCATCGGGAATAGGAGAACCAACAATGGCTCCTATATCGTCAATTATGGGAGAAGTGATGCTGCTGGGAATTCGGTCTGATAGCTTATCCCCCATGGAATTACGCACACTGTCTGACTGGACAATTCGTCCTCAGATTAAAGCTTTAGGTGGCGTTGCTAACGTAATTGTGATCGGTGGGGAGTACAAGCAATATCAAGTGCTGGCTAATCCAAACCAATTAAAACACTACGGTGTAAGTTTGGAGGAATTACAATCAGCAGTTGAAAAGAGCAATGTGAATACTACTGGTGGATTTTACAACGAATTTGGAAACCAATACAACATTACAGGCGAAGGTAGAGCTTATAAAGAAGATGACTTGAAAAATGCTTTAGTCAAAGAAGTGAATGGTCAAGCGATCAGAATTAGAGATGTGGCGGAGGTCAAAATTGGTACTGCTGATAAAATCGGTGATGGTTCCCTGAATGCTTCAAAAGCTGTGATTATTACTGTTACCAAGCAGCCTGCTGTAAACACTTTGGAACTTACAGATCGAATTGATCAAGCTTTAAAAAAAATGGAAAATACTTTGCCCGAGAGTGTTGAGATTAAAAGTCACGTTTTCCGTCAGGCAGATTTTATTGATTCATCAATCGACAACCTAAAACGAACTTTACTCGAGGGCGCATTCTTTGTAACCATCGTCCTCTTTATTTTTCTAATGAACTGGCGAACAACGTTGATTTCTCTGCTTGCAATTCCACTATCATTATTGGTTTCGGTGATTGTATTGAAATTTTTAGGTTATACCATTAACACAATGAGTTTGGGAGGGATGGCTATTGCTATTGGCGCTTTGGTGGATGATGCTATTATCGATGTGGAAAATGTTTTTAAACGATTGAGACAAAACGTATCCCTTCCAAAAGACCAACGACAACCCGTTTTAAAAGTAGTGCGTGACGCTTCAGTGGAAATTAGAAGTTCGATTATCATAGCTACGTTAATTGTTATCGTTTCATTTATTCCGTTGTTTTTTCTTAGCGGTATGGAAGGTCGCCTGTTAACACCTTTGGGAATAGCATTTATTACCTCGGTTTTAACATCTTTGGTAGTAGCCGTAACTGTAACTCCAGTTTTATGTTCGTATCTATTGAAGAATGAAAAACTATTACAAAAACGATCTGAAGGGACGAAAGTTGAACGTTGGTTGCGGAATGGTTACTCAGGTATTTTAAGAAAGTCACTAAAGTATTCGAAATGGGTTATTGGTGGAACTGTAGCTGTATTTGCAGTCAGCTTAGTATTCTTTTTTGATTTAGGAAGAAGCTTTTTACCTGAATTTAATGAAGGTTCGCTTGTAATCAGTGTAGTGGGAACACCCGGTATGTCATTAGAGGAAAGCAACAAAACTGGAACACAAGTAGAGGAATTGTTGCTTGAAATGCCACAAGTGGAAGTAGTCACACGTAGAACAGGTCGAGCAGAACTAGACGAACACGCTCAAGGTGTGAATGCTGCTGAAATTGATGCTCCATTTACTTTAGGCGAAAACGAGAGCAAGGAAGCGTTTTTTGCTAAGGTTCGTAAAAAACTTAGCGTGGTGCCAGGTGTAAATATAACCATAGGACAACCAATTGCGCACCGTATTGACCACATGTTATCAGGAACGAGAGCCAATATAGCTATTAAATTATTTGGAGAAGATTTAACCCGACTCTACGGATTAGGAAAAGAAGTGAAAGGTATCGCTGAAAACACTAAAGGCTTAGCAGATGTTTCTGTTGAACAGCAAGTAGAGGTTCCTCAAATCCGAATTACACCTCATCGCACAATTCTAGCGAGCTATGGTATGACAGTCGCCGATCTCATGTATTTTGTAGAAGTTGCTTTTGGTGGCGAAAAAGTAGGTCAGATTTATGAAGGACAAAAACACTTTGATCTTGTAGTTCGCTATCAGGAAAAATTTCGTGGAGGTCTTGAAGAAATAAGGAATTCGCTTGTCCAAACACCAAATGGTGGACACATTCCGATTACTGAAATAGCTGAGATCAGTTCGGTAAGTAGTCCTAACAGAATAAGTCGTGAAGATGTACAGCGTAAAGTAGTTGTTTCTGCCAATGTTCAGGGACGTGATCTGCGAGGAGCTGTAAACGAATTACAAGAGAATGTAAAATCTAATGTACATTTACCAGAGGGCTACAGCATTAAATATGGAGGTCAGTTTGAAAGTGAGGCCAAAGCTTCGAAAATGTTGTTGATAAGTGCCAGCTTAGCCATTCTAGTGATTTACCTTTTGCTCTACTTTGAGTTCAAAGATGTGAAGCTAGCCGGCATTGTTTTACTCAATCTTCCTTTAGCATTGATTGGAGGAATTCTAATAGTGTACTTCACTTCTGGTATTATCAGTATTGCATCAACCATTGGTTTTATTAGTTTGTTTGGTATTGCCACGCGTAATGGTATTCTGCTTATTTCGCGATATCAAGATTTAGAAAAAGAAGGCGAAACAGGTGAAAGTCTCATTTTAAAGGGAACGCTCGACCGATTAAATCCAATTATTATGACAGCATTAACCACTGCATTAGCACTCATTCCGCTCGCTTTGAAAGGTGACGAGCCCGGAAATGAGATTCAAAGTCCTATGGCGATAGTTATTTTAGGGGGATTGTTAACGGCTACTGTGCTGAACTTACTGGTGATTCCGAGTGTTTATAAGTTGATGAAAGGAAGAGGTTCGGAACTGTAGTTGATTTTTCAGTTTATGTTTTGGTGATTGCTCTTTATAAATTATTACATTTTGTTATGTGATATGTGGTAAAATTTGCCACGTACGTTAAATCGAAATGTTAGAATAAAAAATACTGAGATTTGGCAAAAAAAAGCCCGTCTATTGACGGGCTTAAAACAGCCTCTCCTCCACCTCATCCACATCCAACCCCAGATAATCACAAAACTCCTTTATCGTGATATAATGATGTGACTTTTTCAAATAATGCTCCTTCATTTTTTTGATCAATTGGCGCGCATATCGTTCGGATTTTCCGGTGACGATTA
>JBBEBO010000124.1:0-21091 GCA_040882265.1 Brumimicrobium sp.
ACTCAATTATAAATGCCAATTAGATGAAGTGAAATGTTTTTTCAGTAGACCCTAAGTAGGTACGAAGTTACTAAATTAAATGGACAACGGGTTATATCAATATATTACTCCGCTTTGAGAATATGTTGCAAACCTTGAATTTTTAAACCTTGAATAATATTGAACGTTGAACAAAGCAGGTTAAACCACCTGAAAAATAATCTAACTCATACAATACTATTAGATCCGAAATCCAACTCGAGAGAATAAAATGAGTTCTTTATTTATAAAATATGTGTTAAGAGAGTTATGCACAAAAAGGAATTTATTGTGTAAAAATAATAAAGGCGATAAGCTTTAAAAGGAATAAATACACTATATTTGCGCCCAAATTGAATTAAAAAAGGCAGAAGAATGTCGGAAATCAAAGGAAAAGTAATGCAGGTGATTGGACCTGTTGTTGATGTAAGCTTCGAGAAAGGAGTAGAGCTACCAAATATTTACGATGCACTTGATGTTCCTCGTAAAGATGGATCAAAAGTAGTTTTAGAAGTTCAATCTCACGTTGGTGAAAATGCTGTTCGTACAATCTCTATGGATTCAACGGATGGTTTTACACGTGGAATGGATGTGATTGCTACAGGTCAGGCGATTCAAATGCCGATTGGTGACCAAGTGAAAGGACGTTTATTCAATGTTGTTGGTGACTCTATCGATGGTTTGGGTGCAACTGATCGTACAACTGGTTCTTCTATTCACAGAGAAGCTCCTAAATTTGAGGACTTATCTACTGCTTCAGAAATATTATTTACTGGTATTAAAGTAATCGACTTGATTGAGCCTTATGCAAAAGGTGGTAAAATTGGTCTTTTCGGAGGTGCTGGTGTTGGTAAAACAGTATTGATTCAGGAGTTAATTAACAACATTGCGAAAGCGTATGACGGTTTATCTGTATTCGCTGGTGTTGGTGAGCGTACGCGTGAAGGAAATGATTTACTCCGTGAGATGCTTGAATCAGGTATCATCAAGTATGGTGATGATTTCATGAAGTCTATGGAAGAAGGCGGATGGGATCTTGATAAAGTGGATCATAATGAATTAAAAGAATCAAAAGCAGCTTTCGTTTTTGGACAGATGAATGAACCTCCAGGTGCACGTGCACGAGTTGCATTGTCTGGTTTAACATTAGCTGAACACTTCCGTGATGGAGAAGGTGAAGGCGGTGGAAAAGATATTCTTTTCTTCGTGGATAACATCTTCCGATTTACTCAAGCAGGTTCTGAGGTTTCTGCACTACTTGGTCGTATGCCGTCAGCGGTAGGTTACCAACCAACTTTGGCAACAGAGATGGGGCAGATGCAAGAGCGTATCACATCAACAAAGCACGGTTCGATTACCTCTGTACAAGCGGTGTATGTTCCTGCAGATGATTTAACTGACCCTGCTCCAGCAAATACGTTTGCTCACTTGGATGCAACAACAGTATTGTCGCGTAAAATTGCAGAGCTTGGTATTTATCCAGCGGTGGATCCATTGGATTCTACTTCACGTATTTTGACTCCAGACATTGTAGGTAAAGAACATTATGATTGTGCACGTCGTGTTCAAACAACACTTCAGCGATATAAAGAATTACAGGATATTATCGCAATCCTTGGTATGGATGAATTATCTGAAGAAGATAAATTGGTCGTACACAGAGCACGTAGAGTTCAACGTTTCTTATCTCAACCATTCCACGTTGCAGAGCAGTTTACTGGTTTGAAAGGTGTATTAGTTGATATCCAAGAAACAATCAAAGGATTTAACATGATTCTTGATGGTGAGCTTGATAAGTATCCAGAAGCTGCTTTCAACTTGAAAGGAGATATCAATGAGGTTAAAGAGGCTGGTGAGAAAATGCTTACTGAAGCTTAAAATTTAATTCAATGAAATTAGAAGTAATTACGCCCGAAAAAAAAATGTTTGAAGGAGAAGTCGAAGCAGTTAGGTTTCCTGGTGTTGACGGTTCTTTTCAAGTGCTAAAAGGACACGCACCAATAATTTCATCGCTTTCTGAAGGGAAAATAAAAATTGATTTAATTAATGGTGAACAAGACTATAATGAGTTTAAAGGTACAATAGAATCAGATTCTACAAACTCAAAAGTTATTCGTCTAAAAATTAAAGGTGGTGTAGTAGAAATGCAAAATGATAAAATTATTGTGCTTGCAGATTAACTGTAAGACATTACCTATTAACTGGGGAGTTGCACTTAGCAACCCCCTTTTTTTTGTTAAACTACGTTAAGGTTAATCCAATTTTTGACCGTTATCTGCGTTAGTTATTGTAATTTCGTCGTTCTGTAAAAAAAATGAGTCTACTAAACAAAATAAATTTAAGTAAATGTCCTAAGCACATTGCCATCATTATGGATGGAAATGGACGTTGGGCAAAGCAACAAGGCGAAGTCCGTTTGTTTGGTCACTCTAGTGGTGTAGAAGCAGTAAGAGAAGTGTTGAAAGGTTGTGTAGACTTAGGAGTAAAACACCTTACATTGTATGCTTTTTCTACCGAAAACTGGAATCGCCCTAAAGAAGAGGTTGACGGGTTGATGAATTTGATGGTAGAAACTATTTCAAATGAAGTAGAAGAGTTAAACAACAACGGAGTAAGATTGAGAAGCATTGGTGACGAAACTAAGCTTCCTGATGCATGCAGAAATGAATTGAATGCAGCCAAAAAAGATACGATCAAAAACAATAAACTTGACCTGATTTTAGCTTTGAATTACAGTGCTCGTTGGGAAATTCTCAATGCAACACAAAAAATTGCAAAAAAAATAGAAAAAGGAGAAGTGAAAGCGACTGATGTTGATGAAAAAATGTTCGAAAGTGAACTTACCCTATGTGATGTCCCTGATCCTGAATTATTAATTAGAACTTCTGGAGAATATAGATTAAGTAATTTTTTACTTTGGCAAATTGCTTATGCTGAATTATATTTCACGGATAAGCTATGGCCTGATTTTGAAAGAGAAGATTTATTCGAAGCTGTGTTAAACTATCAAAATAGAGAACGAAGATTCGGATTAGTTTCTGAACAACTTGCAAAATAATATGAGACAACTTTTTTCCATTTTTGTATCCTTAATTTTAGTGCATTTTTCAATTGCACAACCTTTAGATTATGAAAACCCTAAAGAATACGAAATTGGGCCGATTCAGGTGAATGGGGCGGATAATTTTGACCATCAAGCCATTAAACTGATTGCTGGGTTTCGTCAAGGAGATAAGATCACTATTCCAGGTGAAAAAATGACTAAAGCTATCCGTAATCTCTGGGAGGAAGAGCTTTTTTCTAATGTCGAAATCAAATTAGACAAAGTTGTAGGTAAAGTAGCATATATTTCTATTAATCTTGCTCCTCGTCCAAAATTGTCACGGTTTAAATTTGAAGGGATCAATAAACGTGATGCAGATAAAATTCGTGAAGAAATAAAACTTTTTTCTGGAAAAAATATTACTGAAAATTTAATTTTTGACACTAGATCTAAAGTTATTGGGTTTTATCGTGAAAAAGGATATTATAGTGTTGATGTAGATATTGAGCGTGTAAATGACAGCTTAATGAATAATTCAGAAATTTTTATAATTCATATTGACAAAAAGAAAAAAGTAAAAATTGGTGAGATTAATTTTTATGGAGTTGAGTCTGTAAAAGAAGGCAAGCTTCGTCGCAAGATGAAAGATACTAAACAAAAAGCTTTTTGGAGATTCTTTAAAAGATCAAAATTTTCTACTTCTGCATTTAAGCGTGATAAAGAAGCGATGATGGCAGAATTTCATAAAATAGGCCTTAGAGATGCAGAGATTGTGAGTGATTCAGTCTATCTAATTGATGAAAAGAACTTAGCAATTGATATTTATATCGATGAAGGGGAAGAATATTATTTTGGTGATATCAAATGGGTTGGTAATGCCAAGTACACTTCGGGATATTTAGACACTGTGTTGGGTATTGAAAGAGGTGATTTATATAATCAAGAATTGCTAGAAACACGTTTGTTCCAAAGTATGGATGGAAGGGATATAACTTCGCTATACATGGATAGAGGTCACTTATTTTTTCAAGTTACACCAGTTGAAACAAATGTTGACAATAATCACATAGATTATGAAATGCGTATAGTTGAAGGAAAAGAAGCGCGTGTCAAAAATATTATTATAAAAGGAAACTATAAAACGAATGAACATGTAATTAGACGTGAAATCAGGACTAAACCTGGAGATTTATTCAATAGGAATGATATTATAAGAACACAGCGAGAATTAGCACAACTCGGTTATTTTGATGAACAATCTTTCCAGATAAACCCCATCCCAAATCCAGAAGACGGAACTGTAGATATTGAATATATTGTTGAAGAAAAATCTTCTGACCAAATTGAATTATCAGGGGGTTATGGTGCAGGGAATTTGATTGGGACCCTAGGGTTAACATTCAATAATTTTTCAGCACAAAATATCTTTAAAAAATCTGCTTGGCAACCACTTCCTGCCGGAGATGGACAAACTTTATCAATAAGAGCACAGACCAATGGACGATTTTACCAATCGTATAATTTTTCATTTACAGAACCTTGGCTAGGAGGGAAGAAACCAAATGCACTTTCTGTTTGGATGAATCATTCTCAATTTGGTAATAATTTTAAAAGAAATGATCCAGGTTATTCAGGGGTTTCAATAACTGGTGTAGGTGTTGGAATGCAAAGAAGAAAGAAAATTCCAGATGATTTTTTCAGTGCTTATTATGAACTGTCTTACAATTATTACGATGTAACAGATTATGGTGATGTCTTCGATTTTGATAACGGATACTCGAATAATATTGCTTTTACGTACAAGCTTTCTAGAAACTCTGTGGATGCACCAATATACCCGAAGAGTGGCTCTAAAATTTCATTTACAACAAAAGCAACATTACCTTATTCCCAATTTGATGGTATAAGTGATTATAGTGGGGTTGACGAACAAACTAGAAATAAGTATGCCGAATATTATAAGTTGAAATTAACAGGTGAATGGTATTTACCATTGACTCCTGATAAAAAATTAGTCTTAATGCCAAAGATAGGCTTTGGATTTATGGGCAGTTATTCTGCAGAAAAAGGACTTACTCCTTTTGAAAGATTTTATTTAGGAGGAAACGCATTAACTGGCGTTGCACGTTTGGATGGGCGTGAATTAATTTCTTTGAGAGGATATGAAGAACAAGCTGTTTCTTCTAGCTTAGGAGACCCGATTATTACACGTTATACATTAGAGTTAAGATACCCTATTTCTCTAAATCCTTCAGCAACATTTTTCGTCTTAGGATTTGCTGAAGCAGGAAATACTTATCCAAGCTTTGAATCGTTTAATCCTTTTAATGTAAAAAGAAGTGTTGGTGGTGGTGTTCGTGTATTTTTACCAATGTTTGGTTTACTTGGATTTGATTATGGTTGGGGAATAGATACGTTTGATCCACATAGTTCTGGCTTTGGTTCTGGAAACGACATTACAAGAATGGGAGGTAAGCCAGTTGGAACCTTCCAGTTTATAATTGGCGCAAATCTTGGAGACTTGTAGAGGAATTAATATTTATTAATATATTTTGATATGAAACAATTAATTTTAGTGCTTTTTGTGATTTTTGGTACAGCTTTTGCTTCCTTCGGTCAAAAGTATGGTTATATTGATTCAGATTATATTTTGGAAAGCATGCCAGAATATAACGAAGCAAAAGAAGAGTTAGATAAATATGCTGAGCGTTGGCAAAAAGAAATAGAAGAACGTTATAAGCAGATTAAAGAAAGAAAAGAAGAGTTTACAAGAGTAGAAGCAATTTTGCCAGACGAAGAAAGAGAAAAAAGAAAAGAAGAGATTGAAGAAATGGAAAGTGAAGCTTTAGAAATGCAACAATTGAGGTTCGGAGTCAATGGAGATTTGTTTGCTAAACGCAAAGAATTAATTGAGCCAATTCAAGATGAAGTGTTTGAAGCATTAACAAAAGTTGCTAGTAATAGAAATTTTGCCTTCGTTTTTGACAAAGCGAACCAATCAAATCTTATATTTGCTGATCCAAAGTATGATATCAGCAAAATGGTGATGAGAGAATTAGACATCTCTGAATAGTATGTATAAATTTTAATAAGTAGAATCAGAAATTATGAAAAAGTTAGTTTTATTAAGTTTAATGGTTGTTTTGACAGCTGGATTTGCGTTTACCCAAAACTCGATAGCGCATTTGAACTCGCAAAAAGTATTGGATACAATGCCGTCTAGAAAGGCTGCAATGACCGAAGTAGAAAATTTTGAAAAACGTGCCGTAAGAGAACTTCAAGAAACGCAGCAAAAACTTCAATCAGATTATGCTAAGTTGCAACAAGAAAAAGCAACGATGAGTAAAACTGCATATAAGTTTGAAGAAGACCGATTAATGAAAAAGTCTCAAGAGTTTCAAGAACGTCAACAAGAATTAGATCAACAAATTCAAGTGTTGAGTCAAGAGTTGAATGAACCAATATTGGAAAGACTTCAAAAAGCTGTAGATGCAGTAAGTAAAGCCGAAAAATTGGATTACGTTATTGATGAATCTTCTTTATTATACAGTAAAGGAAAAGATATAACAGATAAAGTTACTGTAGAAGTATTAAAATTAGAAGCTGCTTTGTCATCAGAAAATGAAGAAGACGAAGATTAGTTTTTATTGAATTCAAAATAATTATAAACCGTTAAGAGATATTCTTAGCGGTTTTTTTATTTACTTTTGAATAATGAGTAAAAAGGGACCAATTGGATTTTTTGACTCCGGATATGGTGGTTTAACTGTTCTTGAAGAAGTTAGAAAAGAACTTCCTGAATATGATTATTTGTATTTAGGTGATAATGCAAGGGCGCCATACGGTACAAAATCTTATGAAGTAGTATATGAATACACTTGGCAATGCGTGAAGGAATTATTTGAACGAGGTTGCGATTTGGTGATCTTAGCTTGTAATACTGCATCTGCAAAAGCGCTGAGAAGCATTCAACAAAAGGAGCTGTTAAATTATCCTGGAAAACGAGTCCTTGGCGTTATTAGACCAAGCGCTGAAAATGTCGGAAAGCTTTCTTCAACAAAAGAAATTGCTGTACTCGCTACTCAAGGAACGGTGAATTCGATGTCGTATGTGCTAGAATTCAAAACATTCAGTCCTGAAGTCAAGGTAAATCAATATGCATGTCCATTTTGGGTTCCGTTAATTGAGAATAATGAACTTTCTTCGGAAGAAGGAATCCAATTCATTAAAAAAGATATTAATAACGTTCTTTCTGAATTTCCAAACATCGATGTGATTGTACTTGGATGTACTCATTACCCAATATTATTGCCTTTACTGAAATCTTTGGTGCCATCAAATATTACCATAGTGAGTCAAGGTTCTATTGTCGCTCAATCACTAAAACAATATTTAAAAAGGCATACTTGGCTTGTTCGAAAACTTTCAACTAACCAAATAACGACATACTTAACTACCGAGCTAGCTTCAACTTTTGAAGATAGTACTTTCAATACTTTAGGAATAAAATTAATTGCAAAACAAATTGAGATAAAATAATATGGCTTTGATTAAATCTTGTAGAGGAGTCACTCCAAAAATTGCTAAGGATGTTTGGTTAGCTGATAACGCAACCATTGTGGGAGATGTAATAATAGAATCAGGATGTTCTATTTGGTTCTCAACAGTTGTTAGAGGTGATGTTAACAGTATTAGAATAGGGGAAAACTCAAATATTCAAGATGGTGTAGTAATTCATTGTACTTACGAAAAGACAAAAACATCAATAGGTAGTAATGTGTCTATTGGTCACAACGCAATAGTTCACGGATGTCAAATTGAAGATAACGCTCTAGTAGGAATGGGTGCAATAGTTATGGATAATGTTTACATTCCTTCTAATGTAATTATAGCAGCAGGTGCAGTCGTGTTGGAGAATACTGTTTGTGAACCCAACAGTATATATGCAGGTATTCCAGCTAAAAAAGTAAAAGAACTTTCTAAAGAACTTTTTGAAAATGAAATTCAACGGATTGCAAAAAACTATAAAATGTATTCTTCTTGGTTTGAAGATGAATAGTCTTTCTAGAGGATTTTACCTGTTTACAATTTTGTAATGGGAGATTATAGACGTGTAAACTTTTGTAAAATTATTTCAATATTAACATTTCTTTAGTTTAATAATTACAATACTTTTGTTAAAGAAGATTTTGTCAATATGAACACAAAATTAAAATATGTTAAAAATAATAAATGATTTTTCCTATATTTACGGTCTTCGAAAAATAAGTAAGAACAATTTAATATAAACTTATGATACGCAAACTCTACTTTTTGTTTTTAAGCATCGTATTAACAACGGGTTACACTTTTGGGCAAGCTGGTAACGGTGCAATAAAAGGTTCTGTAATTGACAAGGAATCTAAAGAACCCATTCCTTTTGTGAAAATAGTTTTGTCTCAAGGAGGTATTATTAAAGGTGGTACCGAATCAGATTTTGACGGAAAATTTGAATTTCCATCAATTTCATCTGGTAAATACGATGTTGAATTCCGTTCTCAGGAACATCAACCAGTTAAATTGGAAGATGTTTCTGTTTCAGCAGAATCAATTACTTTTCTTGATAAAACAGAATTGGGTAAACCAGATGATGTTCAAAATATGGAAGAAGTACAGGTTGTTGCTTATAAAGTTCCATTAATTAATAAAGATGGTGGAGCGCAAGGTCAAACAATTACAAGAGAAGATATTTCTAAATTACCTGTACGTTCAGCAGCTGGAGTTGCCTCAACTGTTGGGGGTGTAAATGAATCAGAAGGAGATGGAGGAATAAGTGTTCGTGGTTCTCGTGATGACGCGACGTATTACTATATAGATGGTATTAAAGTTAGAGGGTCTTCTAATTTGCCTAAATCTTCATTAGAAGAAGTTAAAGTGATTACAGGTGGTGTTCCTGCGAATTATGGTGATGTTACTGGTGGTATTATTTCCGTAACAACAAGGGGTCCGTCTTCTAAATACTTTGGTAGTGTTGAAGGTGTTTCTTCAGGATTTTATATTAAAGGAGAGGATCCACTTGGTTATGATGGTCAGGTTTACGGATTAGATAACCAAGGATACAACTTATTTGAAGGTATGGTTTCTGGTCCACTTTTAATGAAAAAAGATTCAACAGGTAAAAAAACTGAGCCTATTTTAGGGTTCTTATTATCTGCGACTATAAATGATCAGTTAGATCCTCGCCCATTTGCAGATGGCTCTTGGAGAATTAAGAAAGAATCAAGACAAGCATTACTTGATGAGCCTTTGCGTCCATCTTCTGGTGGTCAGGGTAACTTTACAAATGCAGAGTTTTTGAGAATGGATGACTTTGAGAAAACTCCTTGGAGAATGAACGCAAGAAGGTCTGTGTTTTCTGCTGCTGGTAAGATTGATGTGAATACAGGGCCAACAGTTAACTTAACATTTGGTGGTTCTTTGAATAGTAATTTTGGAAAAACTTATAACAGTTCAACAGCTGGTGGGAGTGCTTACTATAATTCACTTTTAAACTTCGAAAATCATGGAGATAGAAATGATTTTGACTGGAGGGTTTATGGTCGTTTAACGCAACGATTTAAAAATGATAGAGAAGGCTCTAGTTCTAAAGTAAAAAGTTTTTATTACAACTTGATGGTTGATTATTCTAAAAGTAATACTAAAATATTTGATGGTAGACATGGATATGACTTGTTTAATTATGGCCATGTTGGTTTTTACGAAACAACACGAAGACCTTCGTATTCATTCAATGATGCTGAGGATAGTTTAATTCATGATGGTTTTCAAGATGTAGTAGTTGATTTCACTCCATCAGAAGTTAACCCTTCTTTATCAGCAATCACTAGTCAGTATTACGATATTTATCAAGATCAACCAGGAGGAAGATATGAGAACCTTACACAAATACTACAAGGTAATGCATTAAGAAATGGTGATATACCTGAAGATGCTTATGGTGTTTGGGGAAATTTAGGAACGCCTTTTAACCAGTTTTTAAAAGGAGAACAAGAGCAATTTAGAATTACTGGTTCTGCATCGATGGTAATTGGAGGTCACAACATCTCACTTGGTGTTGAATATGAACAACGCTGGGATAGAGGTTGGCAGTCTGGAAATCGAGGACCAATTGGCTTGTGGGAAGTTGCAAGGCTATATATGAACTCACATATAGCTGAGTTGGATGAGAATAGTGCTACGTTTGATTACTATGGTACTTATCCAAGAATTACTTATGAAAGACTCAATGAAGGTTATGCCGCTAATGAAGGAAATGGACAATATGGAGGAGCTGAAGAAGGAGATGAACAGTTCTTTTTTGATTACAACTTTAGAGAAGCCGCTGGTTTAGACCCTGCTGGAAATGATTTTGTCGATATTGATCAATATGATCCAGGTATGCTTTCATTAGATATGTTTAGTCCTGATGAATTGTTTAATCAAGGTGCCAACTATGTTGATTATTATGGTTACGATCACACAGGTGAACGTGTAAGCGGGAATACTGATATTAATGGTTATTTTAATGATACAGATGATGATGGAAATTATACAAGACACATTGGTGCATTTCAGCCAACTTATGTAGCTGGTTATATAATGGATAAGTTCTCTTTCGATGATATTGTATTTAATGTTGGATTAAGAGTAGATGTATTTGATGCGAACCAACCCGTTTTAAAAGACCAACACTTGTTCTTTAATGCGCGAACGGCTGCTGAAGCTAAAGCAAGTGGAGAGGATTGGGTAAGTATTCCTGAAAACATTGGAGATGATTACGTTGTATATGTAAACGACGTTAACAACCCTTCACAAATTAATGGTTTTAGAAATGGTGAAACATGGTTTAATTCACAAGGTGTTGAAACACAGGATCCAACTACGATAAGAGGAAGTGCAGGTATTGCTCCTTGGTTGTTGAATCCAGGTCAAGAAACTCCAACAGCTGATGCATTCGAAGAGTATAGTGTTGCTGTAAACTTTATGCCACGTATTGCGTTCTCATTCCCAATATCTGATGAGGCAAGTTTTACAGCAAACTATGATATCTTGACTAAACGTCCAACCACAGGTTTGCGATTTACACCTCTAGATTATCAATATGTACAACAAAGAAATAACATTATTAATAATTCAAATTTAAGACCTGAAAAAACGATTGATTATTCTTTCGGTTTTCAACAGGTTATATCTAGAACTTCATCTTTAAAAATTAACGCTTTTTATAGAGAGTTTAGAGATCAAGTTCAGTTGAGAAATATATTTGAAGCTTATCCATCTACATATAGAACATACGGTAACCGTGACTTTGGTACTGTTAAGGGGATTACACTTGAATACGATTTGCGTCGTACGGGTAATATCAGGATAAATGCAAACTATACTTTGCAATTTGCTGAAGGTACAGGATCTGATGCTCAATCTGCTTTAAGCTTTGTGAATTCTCAACAACCGGATTTAAGAACTGTTTACCCATTCTCTTATGATCAAAGACATGCGTTTGCATTTACAGTTGATTATCGTTACGGTCAAGGTGCAGATTATAATGGTCCAGTGATTAATGATATGGCTTTGTTAGAAAACACTGGTTTAAACTTTATAACACGTGTTAATTCAGGTACACCTTATTCACAGCAAAGTAATATTACTCCTGCTGCAGTTAACTCAGGGACTCCTCAGTTAGAAGGTGCTCAAAATGGTTCTCGTAAACCATGGACATATCGCTTAGACTTACAGGTAGATAGAACATTTAACTTAGAGTTTGGTAAAGACGATGAAACTAAAAAGCGTACATTCTTAAATGTTTATGTACGTGTTACCAACCTATTGAACCAATTTAACGTGTTGAATGTATACAGAGCGACTGGTGTTCCAGATGATGATGGTTATTTATCTGCTGCACAATTTCAGTCTACTATACAAAACCAGTTAGACGAACAATCGTACAGAGATATGTACTCTATGTATATGGCTAATCCTTTTAATATTAGTCGACCAAGAACAATAAGACTTGGTGTTAAGTTTGATTTTTAATAGTGTAAAATAATTGAATTATGAAATTATATTTAATAGTATTACTCGTATCTGTAACTGCTTTTACAGCAAGTGCATATAACATTGGATCCAAGGGGGGTGATAACTCTGATGGTGGAAATGAAAATTTAGCTTATAATAAAGCGAATTGCCCGCCATCAAATGCAAGACTCTTTATGGACTTTAACGATGTTGAAGCACTTATTGAAGTTGGTGGTTCTTTATGGCAGAACAGACAAGCTTCTCCTGGAGCTGCTTCTTATGAAGTACCTGCTGGTGGAGATAATCATGTACTTTACTCTGGTTCTATCTGGATGGGTGGACTTGATGTTAATGGGCAGTTAAAGCTAGCTGCTGTTAAATTTAGAGAAGGAAATGATTTTTGGGGTGGACCGCTTTCTCAAACAGTTGGTTCAGGGAGTTATGATCCTACTCAGCCTGTAGGTTTTGACGCAACACGAGATTATGGTGCTGCAACGATTACTCCTGCGGAATGCAATAAGTATGATAAATTTTTTACTATTTCAAAGGCTGACGTAATTGCCTTTACATTAGAGTTTGAATGTTCACAAGATCCTGAATGTAATGAAGAATACAATATAAGTAATGAAGGACTAAACACAATTAATAATTGGCCAGCTCACGGTGATCCATCGAAAGGGCAAGACTTTTATTTAGCTCCGTTCTATGACTACCCTTCTGGCGGTGGTTCTGGTGATGGTATTTATGATCCAGCTCAAGGAGATACACCTTGGTTTGACGATATCTTAGATCGTGACGATGTTGAATGTGGATTAGATCGAAGAGTAACATTATTTGGCGATGAAACAAATTGGTGGGTATTTAACGATAAAGGTAATGTTCATACCGAAACTGGTGCAGATCCAATTGGTATGGAAATTCGTGCTCAAGCTTTCACTTTTGCAACGAATGACGAAGTGAATAGAATGACTTTCTATAATTATGAAATGATTAATAGAAGTACTCAAACTTTATTCGATACTTATTTTACTCAATACGCAGATCCTGACATTGGTTTCTCTGAAGATGACTTCGTGGGATGTGATGTTTCTAGAGGATTAGGTTATGCATACAATGGTACTAATAATGACCCAGGTGGTAATGGTGCTCCTGGTTATGGAGACAACCCTCCTGCCGTTGGTATTGATTTTTTTGAAGGCCCTTATCAGGACCCTGATAACGTTGATAACGTTGGTCCTCATTTGGAAGAACAAACTGATGGGTCATTTGAATACTATCAGCCCACGGTTAATGAAGCACTAGCAGATAAGGGAATTGTATATGAAGGAATAGGTATCGGTTACTCTGATGGAATTATCGATAACGAACGTTTTGGTATGAGAAGGTTTAATTACTTCAACCGCTCTGATATTGGTCCATCTGCAACACATGACCCTCAATCTCCTACAGATTATTACAATTATATGACTGGTTTTTGGAGAGATAATTCCCCAATTGTATATGGAGGCACGGGTTATACAGGCGGTACAACGGTAGAGGCTTCTTATACTTACCCTGGAGATTCTGACCCACTACATTGGGGTACAAGAGGTCAAGATATGGGCTGGGAATGGAGTGAAACTGACGTTGACGGAGCGGGAAATTCTAATGATGAATTTGATAGAAGAATGCTTCAATCAGCTGGACCATTTACCTTAACTCCTGGAGCAATAAATAACTTGACTGTTGGTGTTGTATATGGAAGAGCTGGTGATGGTAATCCTTATGCTTCAGTTGAAATTGTAAAAGAAAATGATACTAAAGCACAAGCGCTGTTCGATAACTGTTTTGAAATATTAGATCCACCAACAGCACCAGTTCTTGATATTGTTGAGTTAGAAAATGAATTGGTTCTTTTGTTAGATAATCCTTTTGGAAATAACGTTGATGAAGAATATGCTGAAGAAGATAACATTAACATTGTTGATCCTATAGATGGTTCCGAGATTGATAAAGTTTATACTTTTGAAGGGTATCAAATATATCAGATGAGAGACGCTGAAGCGGGTGTTGGTGATATCGGCAACATCGATCGTGCTCGATTAGTTGCTCAATGTGATATAGAAAATGATATATCTAGAATCATTAACTTTGAATTCGATGAAGAACTTGGCTTTTCAGTACCTATCGAACGCGTAAACGGAGAAAATCGTGGTATTAAACATTCTTTTCTTGTCACTGAAGACGAATTTGCTGCTGGAGGAGATCCAGGCTTAGTAAATCATAAAACGTATTACTATATTGCTATTGCTTATGCTCATAATGAGTACGAACCATATAATCCAGATGATCCTGAACAAATAGATGGTCAAAAGATTCCATATATAAGCTCTCGTTTAGCTGCAGATGGGTCAGCAATTAAAGCTTTAGCAGGTATACCTCATAACCCTTCTCCTAAGAACGAAGGTACAATAGCAGGTCTACCTTACGGTTCGAGTCCTCAAATTACAACTTTAGATGGTGTTGGTAATGGAAATAGAGCGATTGATTTAACACAAGAATCAGAAGATTTTATTGTAGAAAACGGTTCAATTGATACTCCTACTTACATAGAAGGAGGAGGGCCGATAAATATCAAAGTTATTGACCCTTTAAATTTGGTAGATGGATATTTCACACTTCAATTTGAAGAATATAGTTCTATTGATACTGCAAGTTGGATAATTAATCGATATGATGAAAAAGATGGTGAATTTTTAGAATCAATAAGTTCAGATCGCACAATCGATTATGATAATGAACAATTAATTCCAGAATGGGGTATTTCTGTTCAAGTTCATCAAGAGGTATATCCTTGTGCTGATGGTGATCCAAACTGTCCATATAGAGAAAGAATTTCAGAACCTATTGAAGCAACCATTGATTTTGCTGATAGTTCAAAAAGATGGTTGTTAGGTTTGCAAGACAGTGATGACTTTACTCCAGTTAACTGGATCGCTTCAGGTGATTACAGCCCTGATAATGATGATTGTATTCCTGCTGAAGGTATATATGACCCTTGTTGTTATGCTGATTACCAAGGTAAAGATCCAGATAAACTATTTGCTTCATTGTTAGATGGTACTGTAACGGCTGGTCAACTAGCGAGATATGATGGGTGTGGTTATAATCCGATTAGAGTTCCTGGTTCACCAATTCAAACTGAAACTGACTTTAAAAATAATTTATCAAATAACTATTTATCAACTGTTTATCATCCTAGTGTTGATGTAGTAGTAACTTCAGATAAATCCAAATGGACTAGATGTCCAGTAATTGAACTTAGTTCAGATGAAAACTTATCTGTGAATGGTGGTAAACCTGGAATGTTAAGACAAAGTCCTTCTATTGATAAGAATGGTAATCAAGCTGGAGATAGTGGTTATAATGCTAATGAAGCTGACCCTGATGGTACAACTCCAGTTGGTATGGGATGGTTCCCTGGTTATGCAATAGATGTTGAGACAGGTAGACGTCTTAATATGGCTTATACAGAGAATTCATTCCTTGCAGGTGAAAATGGGGCAGACATGATCTGGAATCCGACAAGTAATATTGTTAACTCTACGAATAGTCCATTATTCGGTGGTCAACATACTGTATATGTATTCGGTGGAGAGGAAGAATCTGATATGCCTGGCTATGACGAAGGAAATTACGCTTATGAAGCTCTAGATGCTGAAAACTCTGCTGGATTTAGAGATGTTTATAGTAGTTTGTCATGGGTTATACAACCTTTATTAGCGCCTGGTGAAGAACTGCTTTCTACAGACGTTCGTGTACGTTTAAGAAAGAACCGCGTTTATGGCGATTATAATATGACTGGTGTGAATGGAGGCAGTCCAATGTATGAATGGAATATGGATAACTTTAGAACAATTAAAGACAGTGATACCACTTTAGCAAATGCTTTAGATATGATTAATGTTGTTCCTAATCCATATTATGCATACTCACAATATGAAACATCTAAGCTTGATACAAGAGTTAAAATAACAAACTTGCCAGAAGAATGTAAGGTTAGGATTTATAATACTTCAGGTAAGTTAATTAGATCTTTTGATAAAGCTAGTCCAATAACATCGTTAGATTGGAACCTTAAGAATGCTGATAACATACCAGTAGCTGGTGGCGTTTATCTAATCCATGTAAATGTTGAAGGAGTTGGAGAACGCGTTGTCAAGTTCTTTGGAGGACTTCGTCAACCAGATTTAGAGAACTTATAAGATTGATATAAAACTTAGAAACTAATGATTATGTTAAAATCGATAATAAAAGGGTCAATGATTTTGGGAGCACTCTCAATGTGTTTTCCTTCATTGGCAGGGAATGAAGACAGAATTGGTTCTGCCGGTGCTAGTGAAATGCTTGTAAATCCGTGGGCTCGATCTTCGGCTTGGGGCTCTGCTGGTGTTGCCTGTGTAAATGGTTTAGAAGCTCAGTTTACGAATATAGCTGGTTTAGCATTTACCGATAGAACTCAAGTTAAATTTAATTATACGAACTGGTTAGGTAATGCTGGTATTTCTCTAAATTCAGCAGGTATCGCACAAAGAGTATCTGAATCTACTGTTATTGCTCTTAGTGTCCAGTCTTTTGGATTTGGTGATATTGATATTACTACGGTAGATTTACCCGAAGGTGGTATCGGTCAGTTTTCACCAAAAAAGAACATTATAAACCTTGGTTTTGCAAGAGAGTTTTCAAACTCTATCTATGCTGGTTTAAATGTGAAAGTAATGAACGAAAATATTGCCGATTTAAGAGCTACTGGTGTTGCTTTTGATGCAGGTATTCGTTATGTGACAGGCGAACAAGATCAAACAAAGTTTGCTATAACTTTGAAAAACGTTGGAACTCCAATGACCTTTAGAGGTGATGGGCTTGGTCAAGAAATATTTTATCAATCTACAGGTGGTAATGCTACTCTGGAGCAACGTTCTGCTTCTTTTGAATTACCTTCTTTACTTGCAATTGGAGGTTCATATGATTTTATTTTTAGTGAATCAAGTAAATTAATTTTAGCTGGTGCTTTTCATGCTAATTCATTTACAAATGACCAATTTAATATTGGTTTAGATTACGGAATGGCTTTTGACAAAGCTGCTTTTAATGTTCGAGCTGGTTATATAGGTGAGAAAGACATTTGGAATAGAGAAACATCTACAAACAGTTTAACTGGTCTAACAGCTGGTTTTTCAATTGATGCTTTATTGGGTGACAATAAAACACCGATGGGATTCGAATATGCTGTGCGTCTATCTAATCCTTTTGGCGCAATTCATTCATTTGGTGTGACGCTTAGCTTGAAATAAGAAAAAATTATTATATCTTTGTTTAAACAGGAGGGTCTGAATGGGCTCTCTTGTTTTTTGTTGTACAAAAAAATGAGAACATGTCAAATATAAGTTATTATACTGAAGAAGGTCTTAAGAAGTTGAAAGATGAACTTCATGAGATGGAGTCTGTTGAAAGACCGAAAATTTCACAACAGATTGCTGAAGCTAGAGATAAAGGTGATTTATCTGAGAACGCTGAGTATGATGCAGCAAAAGAGGCTCAAGGCCTTTTAGAAATGCGTATTTCTAAACTGAAAAATGTTTTGGCAAATGCCCGTATCATTGATGATTCAGAGATGGATACTTCTAAAGCGCTTATTCTTTCTAAAGTAAAAATCAAAAACTTAAAAAGTAATACAGAAGTAGAATATACACTTGTTGCTGAAAATGAAGCAGATTTAAAATCTAAAAAGATTTCTGTTGAATCTCCAATAGGTAAAGGATTACTCGGTAAGTCAGTTGGAGATGTAGCAGATGTAGAAACTCCAAATGGAATTATTCAGTTTGAAATCATGGAAATCTCAAGATAATGGCTAGCATTTTTACGAAAATAGTTAATGGTGATATTCCAAGTTACAAAATTGCAGAAAACGATAACTATTATGCTTTTTTGGATATTCAACCTTTAGTAAAGGGTCATGTTCTCGTAGTTCCAAAAAAAGAAACTGATTACATTTTTGATATAGATGATCAAACACTGTCGGGTTTAATGACCTTCGCAAAATCTGTAGCAAAAAAAATGGATAAAGTACTCGAATGCAAAAGAATTGGTGTTTCTGTCATTGGACTAGAAGTGCCGCACGCACACGTTCACTTAATTCCAATTAACGGTGTCGCTGACATGGATTTTGGAAAAGAAAAACTTTCATTGGAAAGTGAAGAAATGGAAAAGATAGCAAAATTAATTCGAGAAGCTTAATCCTTTTTCTTTTTAGCTGAAACGTCTCGTTTCGGATTATCATTAATAAAAGCCTTCCAATTGGAGGCTTTCGTTTTATTATGTTCCCCCTTTCCTTTCGAATAAAAATGACAAACAGCAGCTGCTAATCCATCGGTTGCATCTAAATGTTTTGGTAATTCATCGAGTTTTAAAAGCGTTTTAAGCATTCCAGCAACTTGTTCTTTACTCGCGGCGCCTTTGCCTGTAATGGCTTGTTTAATTCTTCTAGGAGAATATTCCTCAAAAGGTACGTTTCTGCTTAATGAAGCTGCTATACAAACACCTTGTGCTCTACCCAGCTTTAACATAGACTGAACATTCTTTCCAAAAAAAGGCGCTTCAATTGCCATTTCATCAGGTTTGTACTCTTTGATAATAGCATCCACACGGTCAAAAATTTTTTTAAGTTTATCTGGATGTGTGGTTAATTTTTGTAAATGAATAACACCGTAGGTTACCATGTTCATCTTACCACGTTTTACATGGATAATTCCATACCCCATTATTGTTGTACCGGGGTCAATTCCGAGAATTATTTTATCTTCAACCATTAAATTAAATGTGGTGTTTCAAAACTTAAAGGTAAGAAAGTCTTTGTTGTGGTCAGTTAAAATTCTGGTCTTTCTTTTCGTCGTTTATATTTTCTTGCAACAGTTGACTCAAATATCATTTGAAGACTTTAATGAATTGGCAATTACTAATGTTTGGTACATTGTTATTGCCGTTGTATTAGTGCCTATAAATTGGGGCTTAGAATTATTGAAATGGTACTTTACCGTAAAGTCAATTGATCGCAATGTTCCCTGGTCAAAAATGGTACAGTCACTTCTAGCTGGAATCTCAACAGGATTCGTAACTCCAAATCGATTGGGAAATTTCATTGGTAGAATGCTCTACTTTAAAGGAAGAAATAGAGCGATTCTTATTCTAGGCACACTTTATGGAAATTTATCCCAGTTTATAGCCTCTCTCATTTTTGGTGTAGTTGGATTTATTTATGTTGGATCAATTGTTTTCGATCTTCAATCTGAACCTTATTTCCCAATTATTGCTACTTTGATTGGTGCAATAGCGATTTTATTATTTGTATTGTATCCTTTAATTCCAATTGAAAAACTCAAATGGTTTAGGAAATACCTAAATGTGCTTGCAGTTTTTCGGATGAAGGCAAAAACAATAGTTTTACCACTTTTGATTTTAAGCTTAGTAAGATACTTAGTTTTTGTACTTCAGTTTTGTTTGCTATTAATCGCTTTTGGAGCTGAATACTCACATGAATTGATTTATGGATTGTATTTGCATTATCTCATCGTCACATTCACTCCAACGCTGATTTTTGGTAAATTAGTCGTGAGAGAAACGGTAGGATTGCTCGTATTGGGTAGTTTTATTGCAAACCCAACGATTATTATTGCTGCTTCGCTAGCACTTTGGTTATTGAATTTAGGCTTACCGGCTCTAACAGGACTCTTCTTTCTATTAAAAGTAAAATATGCAAAGCATGATTGAATTTTATTTTTACTTCATAGCGGTTTTGGGTGTTTTATTTATTGCGCTAATTTGTTTAAATCATTTTTCAAAATCGCAAGAATCAGCTGAAATAGTAGATCAAGCTACAGTAATTATACCTTTTCGCGATGAAGCGTTAAACCTCGGGAAATTACTTGAATCTTTGAAATGTCAGACAAAACTGCCAGCACATATTATTTTCGTTAATGATCATTCCTCGGATAGTTCTGTTGATCTGGTTAATGAATATTTAAAAAGCAATACTAAGGCTTCACTTATTAACTTGCCGAAGAATCAATTTTGTAAGAAAAAGGCAATTCGCTTTGGTCTAAATAATGTAAAAACAGAATATGTATTATCAATTGACGCAGATACTTGGTTTAATAAATATTTTTTTGAAAAGCTCAGAATACAAGCCAATACAGATATGCAAATTCGCCCCGTAGTAATGAAAGCTAGTTCCTGTATTGGACATTTTGCAAGTATTGAACATTCATTTTTTAGCGCTTTAAATAAATTGATTGCTCCGATTTATGAGCTGACAGCTAGCGGAGCTAATCTGCTTTTTAAAAAAACTACTTTTGAAGAATTGGATGATATTAAAACTCACCAACACATTGCTTCAGGTGACGATCATTATTTGCTGCGCTGTTTTCAGTCGGGTAGTGCTAACATTTCATTTTCTAGCAGCAAAGAAGCTGTGGTTTATACCGAATCAGCTAATTCGATCAGCGCGTATTTTAAACAACGTTTAAGGTGGTTAAGTAAAACTAAATTGAAAACAACCTTCCCAGAATTAGTGGTTGGATTATTCATCACAATGTATCTTATGGGTGGAATTGTAACTTTAATTTATTTATTATTAATTGGAAGATTTGATTTATTTTTAATGCTCTTTGCTGGACGGTTAATTATAGACTCCTTGGTCTTCTTAAATTACGCTTTTGAAATAAAACAATTATCCTACTACTGGTTGATGCCGATTTTCCAGTTGATTTATCCAATTCTTTTTATCTCTGTATTGATAGCTTCACTACTTTTTAAACCTAAATGGAAGGGGAGAAAAGTAGAATAGGAATTATAAAATGTGAAAAATTTTATAGTGTAAGTTGGAGTGTCTAAATTTTTTAACCGCGAAGATTCTGTGTTGAAAAACAAATTTTTTACTGATTATTTTTCTTTTATATTTGT
>JBBEBO010000125.1:0-20996 GCA_040882265.1 Brumimicrobium sp.
CTGTCCGTCAGTTGACGGATGGGAGAGTAAGTCGACGCCACTTTTTAAAACCCCCATGCATTTATTTGTGTGGGGGTTTTTTTTGTATTTATTTTTGTGCGCTGCTGGTACTGTCCGTCAGTTGACGGATGGGAGAGTAAGTCGACGCCACTTTTTAAAAACCTCCATGCATTTATTTGTGTGGGGGTTTTTTTGTATTTATTTTTGTGTGCTTGTGGTGCTGTCTGTCAACTGACGGATGGGAGAGTAAGTAAGTCCACGACATCAATCAATCGACTGACCCTTATACATTTTTTTGTGTTTTTTTGTTTTATTTCTTTCTGTTCCATATGTTTACATAAACCGCAGAATGTTGAATACTGAACCAGCAGATTTTAGAAGTTGCGAGTTCGATATTAATAAAACCACGGTTCGGGAATCTAAGATTCCATTTAAGAGTATTTTTTGATACCAACGTTTACTTTTGGTTATACTAGTAGGATTCGAAAATCTTTAAATAATATTATCATTGGTATATCATAAATAATATTTGTAAATTGGCTAATAAAATTATTTAAAAATTCATATGAAGACTGATTTTAACCAGATATGGAATGAATATAGTTCCCATTTATTAAACTTCATTAAAGGAAAAATGGAATCCATCGATGATGCTGAAGATATCTTACAAGAAGTTGCAATTAAATTTCAGCAAGCTCTAAGATTTCAAGAAATTGATAAACCTAAACCCTGGCTCTTTCAGGTCGCTAGAAATACTATCGCGGATTTTTATAGAAGTCAGCCGAAAAAATCTTCGATAGCAAATACTGAAGCCTGTGAAGTGATGAATCACGAAATGTCGGATCCATGCGTATGCGAACTTACACCGTTTGTTATTGAAAATTATCTACCTGAAAAATATGGGTTACTTCTTCGTATGAGTGATATTGAGAATATTCCACAGAAAGAAATAGCGCAAAAAATGAATTTAAGTCTTACAGCAACTAAAACCCGTATCCAAAGAGCCAGAAAATTGTTAAAAGAACAAGTTGAGGATTGTGTTCAAATTCGATACAAAACCAACGGATCTATAGGAGATTTCAACTTGAAGAATGGCTGTGAATTACCTCCAGAACTTCTTCAAGAAATGAGTAGATTAAATTTATAAGAAATATTGCGTCTTTTTGCTTCTGTTTTCCGACTACTAAGAAAAAAGATTATGGCAACAAGAATTTTAAATTATATTTCACTTCCAGTACTTTTGATTATAGGAGCTTTAGCTACATTTCTTACATTTCATTTTCAGTGGAATTTTGAAGTAGCAATATTGGGCATTTTTCTATTTACTGCATTTTACGTTTTGTTACTTGAGAGAATCATTCCGTTAAAATCTGAATGGAGAAACTTACCTAATGAATACTCCTCTGATCTTAAATATCTACCAACAACAGTAGCTTTTGATGCGTTGGGTAAGGCTGTAGCCTTGTCGATAGTACTTTTATTTCAAAAAACATATTTTTCAGGCACTAATTTATTGGGTGGATTGTCTTTTATACCTGCCTTTATATTAGCCAACATCATCGGAGAATTTTTGCCCTATTTGTATCATCGTATAAGCCATAAAGGTAAAACAAGCTCTTTTATGAGTCTGTTTTTGTGGCAAACGCACTCTATTCATCACATTCCAGAATCAATAAATTGGTTTAAGACGAGTTGGATGCATCCTGTCAATATGTTTTTAAATACATTTTTGAAATATGGTTCTTTACTGTTGCTTGGATTTAGTCAGGAGGTTATTTTTGCAGTAGGAATACTACATGTGATCGTAGCATATTCTTCACATGCGAACATCTTGGCAAAAACTGGTTTTTTGGATTATATAATTGTTACCCCTAAAATTCATCATTTTCATCATAGTAAGAAGATACATGAAGCAAAAAATTTCGGAAATATACTTCCTTTCTGGGATCTTGTTTTTGGAACTTATTTTAATCGAAAAGGAACAGTTAGTAGAGTCGGCTTGAAAAAAGCAAACTATACCTATCCTGAGAGAAAAGCATTCTTAAAACAAATGGCTTTCCCCTTTTATACCCTGAAAAACTGTTGTATGAATAAAGCCTAGATTAAATATATAAGGATGTTAACACTATTTGATTCATAATTAAGGGACATAAAGGCATTCAACGGTCATTTTTCTAAACACTGAGTTTTGTAATAATTTTTTGCATCTTTTTTTTCTTACAATTGGTTTAATTCATGCTCAATATGTGGGGTATAGGATCTTCTTATCCTTATTCAGATACGTTTTCGGTGTTTAACGGAAGACAGGTAAGTCGACGCCACTCTATAGAACCTTAGTTATGGAAAGAAGATTTCTTTTTAGTAGACACAAGTAATAAAATCTTATTAATAATATAATGGAAACGTTATCTTTGAAAAAAATTGATTTATGATACCATTTTCGCCCCCACGTATTACCGATGATACAATTAGTGAAGTAACTAAAGTTCTCAAAAGTGGATGGATTACAACCGGACCAAGAACAAAAGAATTTGAAAAAGAGATTACTGCTTACTGCGGAAACAAATCTACGGTTTGTGTAAACTCTTGGACTATGGGAATGCAAGTGTTATTGAATTGGTGGGGGATTGGTAAAGGAGATGAAATTATTTTACCTGCATATACTTACTGTGCTTCAGGTAATGTTGTGTTGCATTCAGGTGCGAAACTAGTATTGGTAGATATAGGAAAAGATGATTTTAATATAGCTTTAGAAGCTGTTGAAAATGCAATAACACCTAGAACAAAAGCTATTATACCTGTTGATATAGGAGGTTTGCCTGTCGATTTTGATGAACTGTATAAAATAGTCGATAAAAAAGTATCAGAATTTCAACCAAGTAATGACTTACAGAAAAAATTAGGACGTATTGCCATTTTTTCAGATGCAGCTCATTCTTTTGGTGCAATTTATAAAGGAAAAAGAATAGGGAGTTTAGCTGATGTTTCTGTTTTTTCATTTCATGCAGTGAAAAACTTGACAACTGCCGAAGGTGGTGCAATTTGCTTCAACTTACCCAAACCTTTTGATAATGATGAAATATATAAAGAATTTTGCGTGAAAATATTACACGGACAATCAAAAGATGCGCTGGCAAAAACCCAAAAAGGTGCTTGGCGATATGACGTTGAAGAACCTGGATTTAAATGTAATATGACTGACTTACAAGCAGCAATTGGACTTGTTGAATTAAAAAAGTACAAAGAAAATTTAGCGCGAAGAAAAGAAATTTTTCACGAATATTTAAATGCATTTAAGAATGAAAGTTGGGCGATTAACCCCGTTTTTGAAACTAAGGACAAAACTTCATCTTATCATTTATATCAACTGCGTATTAAAAATGCCTCAGAGAAACAAAGAGATTTAATAGTTCAAGAAATTGCTGAATTAGAGGTTTCTGTAAATGTTCATTTTCAGCCATTACCTTTACTAACAGCATATACTAAGAGAGGTTACTTTATGGCTGATTTTCAAGAATCATGGAGGAAGTATGAAAATGAAATATCACTCCCTGTCTATTTTGATTTGACAGATGAACAATTAAAAACAGTAATTTCAGCAGTTAAAAGCGCTGTTCAAAAAGTAATTGGATAAAATATGAAACGGCTTTTCGATATTTTATTTTCAAGTATAATTTTGTTGCTGTTTCTTCCATTTGGAATTATTATTACCCTTATCATATTGATGACAAGCAGAGGAGGAGTCTTTTATCTTCAAGAAAGAATAGGAAAGAAAGGTAAGCCTTTTGGACTTTTTAAGTTCCGTACTATGCAAAAAAATGCAGATAGAGAAGGAAGACTTACTGTTGGAATGCGTGACCCAAGAATAACTGCTATTGGCTATTTTCTTAGAAAATATAAACTGGATGAATTCCCTCAGTTTATTAATGTCTTAATAGGAGAGATGAGTGTAGTTGGTCCCAGACCAGAAGTAAAAGAATATACTGATCTTTATACAGATACTCAAAAAGAGATTTTAAATGTGAAGCCAGGGATTACAGATTATGCTTCATTACAATATTATGATGAAAACAGATTGCTCGGTGAAAGTAACAATCCACGTGAAACTTATATTAACGAAATAATGCCTTCAAAAATTGAACTTAATAGAAAGTATTTAGAACGACCAACAGTTAGTCACGATATAAAAATCATTTGGCTTACATTTTTAAAAGTAGTTCGAAGTAGTTAAAAATTCATTTCATTTTACATTTGATATCTACTTTTGAACTACAATCTTTTTAATCAATGTGTTCTCATTTGAAATAATTTGCACTAAGTAAATTCCATTTTCAAAATCAGATAAATCTATGCTTGTTATTGTTGATTTCAATTGAGTAGTTTTTATAACTGCTCCTTTACTATCGAGAATGGAAACGTTTGTAGATAGAGCATTTTCATTTGATTCAATGTAAATATTGTCAGAAGTTGGATTTGGATAAACTGTAAAGTTATTTTTATCGTTTTCTGAAATAGAAACATCATTAATAGTAACACAATCTGAAGTATCTGAACAGTCATTATTATCAGTGACAATTACTGCGTAGTCACCGTTTTCAGTTGCTGTAAAGTCTTGACTTGTTTCATCAGTTATTGCATCAAAACTGGGACATTCTACCCATTGATATGTTGCGCCTGATAGGTTTGCAGTTATTGTGATTTCATTTACAGAAGTAGAAACATCTACAGGGTTTGGTTCAGAAATAGTTTCAGTTGTAATTTGACCTTGACATCCCGTATTGTCAGTAATTGTTAAGTCATAATCATCTGCTGATAAAGAACTAAAAATACTATCCGATTGGTAAGTAGTACCATTATCTATACTGTATTCGTAAGGATCAATTCCTCCAGTAGCATTGATTTCGATTTCGCCGTCTTCTGCACCAAAACAACTTATGTCTGTTACGGTAGAAGTAAAGATAATTTCTGTAGGTTCAGCCAAAATGATTTGATCTGTTTCAATACAACCAGAGCTACTTTCAACAACTACATCATATGTATCAGGACACAATCCGCTAAATATTTCACTTGATTGAAAGCTAGTACCACTATCGATAGAATATAAAGCTGTATTTGTACCGTGAATTTCAATTTGACCATCACAATTTCCAAAACATGAAGCGTCATCAATCGTTAAACTATCAATGGATAAAACATCAGATCCATCAATGTTAACATCAGCTAAGCACGAATCAATGTTTCCATGATTATCTTCAACATATAAAGTCACTAAAACACTTCCAACATCAAAGCATGTGAAATCAGTTTGGGAAAGTGACATGGATTGTATACCACAATTGTCAGTGCTCCCATCATCTAAATCTGTAGCTGTTAAAGTGAGATCTCCATTTGTGTCTAGATTGAATGTAGGATTATTGACACAGTTAACCTGAGGAGCTAAAGTATCTAACACGACAACATTTGCTGTACACGTATTTGTGTTATTGAAATCATCTGTAACTGTCAACGTAACATCTGTTCCATAAGTCGAGGGAGTTGTATAAGTTCCCACTGGAACAGGTGTTGTAGCAGATACATTTGTTGTTTCTCCATCTAGTGCATTAGCTCCACTAAATGACCAGTTACCAATAGTGAAAGTTGATCCATCAGGTCCAGTACTTACATCTCTATAAGCCCAGCCATTTATGTATTCCCAAGGCTCACCAGATCCATTAACGTTAATGTCTCCAAAAACATCTATAACAGAACCGTCTTTGAATAACTCGATTGCATCATCGCCATTAATATTTACAGCATTACTTGTATAGTCAGGAGCGAAACCAAAGAAATTTTGAAATTCAGTTGATTCAGAAGCGATATAAATATATGTGCCTGCTTGAACACTTACTGCTGGAAAAGTAAATTCTTCACCATCGGAGCCTCCTCCGTTATTAGCAGAACCTACACCATATTCACTTAAATCAGGAATGTAGTTGTATGCATAGAGTTCAATTCCTTTTGGTAGCCCACCTGTAATATCGCCATCAAATACGGAAGTTAAAACTAATCCGTCTGGTATAGATCCTGAGGAAATATCAGCACAATTAAAATCTGTTTGACTTGCAGAGAATGTTAAATTCCCGCCACAATTGGAAACTGAACCATCGTCAAAAGCTGAATCATTTAAAGTGGTGTCACCAGTTTGGTTTAAATAAATTGTTTGTCCTTGACAAATAGCAGTAGGTGGAGTAGAACAGGTGTATTCTACTTCTAAAACAGGTGCCGTACCTTGATCTTTACTACCGAATCTTCTTGCTGTCCCGTTTGTAGTTTCATCGCCAATTAAGATCCATCCAAAGTTATTTCCAGGATTGTCTAACCAATCTTGAACGTTTGTGACCATATCTATTGAAGACCATGAATGTGAACCAACGGTTGTATTAAGACTTGTAGTTGCAACTGAAGCAAGGAAATCACCACCAGTATTTGTCCATGTCGAAGTACCAAACATCGCATCAGACCACGTTGCATCAGGGGCAATAGCTGGAGCTCCACCACCTGCTCCACTAGATGTTCCTTCTCCCCAGTCAAGAGTTAAAGGGTGTAAATTATAATCGTCATTTGTAGCACCAGGTCCTGAGTTTTCTAAATCAAGCTCAAGTGTCACATTAGTAATTGTTGCTCCAGGGGGTATATTTGCTGCAATATCAAAATTCAATAATGCTCTTCTTATATTTCCACTATTTGTTTGTCCTGCATAAAGCTTTCCTTCTCCATTAGATAAGGTTCCACTTTCCGAAAGGATTGAATTATCCTTATTAGGTGTTATATTTACTGTTACTTGTGAGTAAACTAAGGAAGCCACAAGTAGAAATGTTCCAAAAAGTATTAATTTTTTCATCATCATGCAAGTTTTAATTACGTAGTCAAAAATAAGCAATTTAACTTACTTTTCAAGTGTTTAGCTTGGACGCATTTCAGAAGACGATCCTTAAACGTTGTTTACATGCGGTAAAGAGCGTTTTTTAGACGAATAAAAACAAAAAGAGAATACTTAATTACAAAACTTCTTTTTCAAACCATTTCCACAGCCCATCATTTGGAACCGGAGCTGTTATATATACTGATTCTTGACTTACAGGATGTGTAAATTGAATAGAACGTGCGTGCAGACAGATGCTTCCATCTCCATTGGAGCGTTTGGCTCCATATTTTAAATCTCCTTTGATAATAGCTCCAATATGTGCTAGTTGTGTTCTGATTTGATGATGACGACCAGTTCTTGGGTTAATTTCTAACAAATGATAACGATCGCTAGAACTTAAGAGTTTGAAATCAAGTTCTGCGTGTTTTGCTTCTGGTGTATTTTGGTCAACGACATAGCTTTTGTTTTGCTTATCATTTTTCTTTAAATAATCAGAAAGAGAACCTGAGTCGGTGGAAGGCTTTGCTTCTACAATAGCCCAGTACGTTTTTTGAATTTGTTTCTTTTGAAAAAGAGCATTCATTCTTGAAAGTCCTTTGCTTGTTTTGGCCAACATAACTATTCCGCTAGTTGGTCTATCTAAGCGATGAATAACTCCACAAAAAACATTTCCAGGTTTATCGTATTTAGCTTTGAGCCATTCTTTCACTTTATCAGGCAACGTTTTGTCTCCAGTTTTATCACCTTGAGTAATATCACCAGCTTTTTTATTGACACCGATTAAGTGGTTATCTTCATATAAAACTTCTATATCCATCGAAGAAATAGAATTAGTATTGTTCTTGATCATTAGGGAAGTCACCAGTACGCACATCTTCTATGTAACGTTGGAATGAACCCAACATTTCCTCAAATAAATTGTGATATTTACGAAGGAAGCGAGGCTTAAACTCATTATTTATACCTAACATATCGTGAACGACAAGTACTTGACCATCAACACCACCTCCAGCTCCAATCCCGATAATTGGAATACTAATTTCTTTTGCAACACGGGTTGCTAAATCCGCAGGGATTTTTTCCAAAACTATTGCAAAGCATCCTGCTTCTTCAAGTGCTTTAGCGTCTTCTATGAGTCGGTCAGCTTCTTCTTGTTCTTTTGCTCGAACAACATAAGTTCCAAATTTATAAATTGATTGAGGAGTTAACCCTAAATGTCCCATAACTGGTATTCCAGCTGTAAGTATTCGTTGAATAGACTCTAGGATTTCTTGACCGCCTTCCATTTTTACTCCGTGTCCACCTGATTCTTTCATTATACGAATAGCATTTGAAAGCGCTTCTTTTGAGTTACCTTGGTAAGATCCAAATGGCATATCAACAACTACAAGTGCTCTTTCTACAGCTCTAACCACAGACGAAGCATGATAAATCATTTGATCCAACGTGATTGGAAGCGTAGTTTCATGGCCTGCCATCACATTTGATGCAGAATCTCCAACTAAGATTACGTCAATCCCAGCTGTATCTAAAATACGCGCCATTGAATAATCATAACCTGTAAGCATAGAGATTTTCTCTCCATTCTCTTTCATTTCGTATAACACGTGCGTTGTAACACGTTTTACATTTTTATGTACAGACATAAATGTTTTGTTTTGAACAAAGGTAAGAGAAGTAATTGAAGATATAGATGAATCCCGTTTAGTATTCTTTAAAAAAACTTAAAAAAAATACGCCACTCTCATTGAAAGTGACGTATTTTAAATAATATATTATAAACTTATTTTATGACAACACCATCTTCTAACTTTGGTGCATCAAAAAAGTTTTCACCCGTAATGACTCCTTTTACAATGATTTTATCTTTTTGCATGATACCTTTAAATTGATCAGCATCATTTGATTTCATCATAAAGAAAACTTTCTTCTTTCCTTTTTCAAGTGAAGCCTCTTCATACAATGAAACATTGTATTCGTACTCTTCATCAGAGTTTGCATCTTTTTGCTTGCTGTGTCCCATGTAAAAACCTTCAATCTCTACAGTCTGCCCTTCAACACCTTTAATGTTTTCATTGTAAGTAGTTATAAATTCCTCAACAGCATAAGCTTTATCTTCTAGTTTAACAGTCTCAACTGATTTCTCCTCATTAGAGTCAACTTCATTTGATTCCTCTTTGGGTTCGTCATTCACCTCTTTTTCAGGAGCTTTTTCTGTATTTTCAGTTTCTACCGACTTTTCAGCGTCATTACAAGAGAAAGCTAGCATCCCTGTAATAAGTGTAGCAACAATAATTTTTTCAACCTTCATAATAAATTAGTTTTGTTTAGTAAATAATAAAATACAAAAGTACGAATTTTTATACGTTAAATGTAACGGTATTATTATAATTATTTAATCAAAAAAATTAAACACGAGATTTTGATTTTAATACTTTTACTGAATTCTCAATTCCTTGAATAGTTAATGGAAACATTCGATTATTTACTACTTTTTTAATCATACCTATTGACTCGGTGTATTTCCATTCACTTTGGGGTGTGGGATTTAGCCAAACGAAATAAGGGAACTGTTTTGTAAAGCGCTCTAACCATACTTTTCCAGTTTCCTCATTATAATGTTCCACACTTCCCATTTTAGAGAATATTTCATAAGGAGACATTGATGCATCTCCGACAAAAATCACCCTATAATCTTCATTGAAAGTGTTTAGTACTTCTAATGTTGGCGTTTTTTCTTCCCACCTTCGAATGTTATTCTTCCATAGATTTTCGTAAAGACAGTTGTGAAAATAAAAAAATTCAAGGTGTTTAAATTCGTGTTTAGCTGCCGAAAAAAGTTGTGAGCAAAGTTGGATGTGATCGTCCATAGACCCACCAATATCAAAAAGCAAAAGTACTTTGATTACATTTTTCTTTACGGGAACCATTTCAACATTGAGTACACCTCCATTTTTAGAAGTACTCCGTATTGTTTTCTCCAAATCGATTTCTTCTGCTCTTCCTTCACGACTTAATAGTCTTAATTTACGAAGCGCCATTTTCATATTGCGTGTGTCAAGTTGAACATCTTGGCTTAAGTCTTTAAACTCACGTTTGTCCCACACTTTAACAGCGCGTCTATGTCTGCTTTCGTTTTGACCAATTCTGACCCCTTCAGGGTTGTAACCGTATGCTCCAAAAGGAGATGTCCCACCTGTACCAATCCATTTGTTCCCACCTTGATGACGTTCTTTTTGTTCTTTAAGAAGATCTTTAATGCGTTCTAATAAATCTTCTAGATCACCGTGTTTTTTAATTTTTTCTAGTTCTTCCTTAGAAAATAAGCGTTCTCCATTTTTTCGAAGCCATTCATCGGGAATATTGACAATATCAGAAGTGCTTATATTTTCAATGCCCTTAAAATATTCACCAAACAACATGTCAAATTTATCAAGGTATTGTTCATTTTTAACTAAAACGGTCCGTGTTAAATAGTAAAATTCATCAATATTATAACTGTGTAGCTCTTTATCTAATGCCATTAATAAATCTAAGTACTCCCTTAGGGTTACAGGAATACCTTGATTCTTTAAGATTAAAAAAAAGTCTATAAACATATCGTTACAGTAAACTTATCTGATTATACTTTTATCATGCTCATTTTTGAGTAGTGCACCCAGATATGGAGTTGCAGTAGAGCCCTTTTCCACTTCTTCTAGTTCTTGCGCAGTAATTTTTCCTATTAGCAATAGTTTTATCCAATCAATTAACTCACTTGTTGATGGTTTCTTTTTGATATTTCGTTGCTGACGTATAGCATAAAAGATTTCCATTGCTTTATTGACCAGCTTCTCTTCAATATTTTCATAGTGAACATCTACAATTCTTTTTAACGTATCACGATCAGGAAAAGTTATGTAATGAAAAAAACACCTTCTCAAAAAAGCATCGGGTAGTTCTTTTTCATTGTTTGATGTTATGATAATGATAGGGCGATGTTTAGCCACAATGTTTTGCCCTGTTTCGTAACAAAAGAATTCCATTTTATCTAACTCTAAGAGTAAATCATTAGGGAATTCTATGTCTGCCTTATCAATTTCGTCAATCAATAAAACAACTTGTTCTTCAGCATCAAATGCTTCCCATAATTTCCCTTTTTTAATGTAATTGGCAATATCATCTACTTTGTCGTTTCCCAATTGAGAATCTCTTAATCGAGAAACAGCATCGTATTCATATAACCCTTGCTGAGCTGTAGTTGTGGACTTAATATGCCAAGTGATAATTCTTTTGTTTAAGGCTTTTGAAATTTCATGAGCCAATAGTGTCTTGCCTGTTCCAGGTTCACCTTTGATAAGTAATGGTTTCTCAAGTGTTATTGAAGCATTAACTGCCACAGATAAATCTGGTGAAGCGATATAGTTTTCTGTACCTTTAAATTGCATATTGTTTTTCATTTTAAACTCTTGCAAAGTTACTAAAATGATAGGAACCGCATTTAGAAAGCCATTTTGTTACTAGATAAAATATATTTAAAATATCCAACAATTTAGCATTAGGTTTCTATATTTGTGGGTTTGTAATAAAGAGGTTTGTTTAAATGCCAAACTTCAGGTGTAAAACCTGTTATTTTTTCTTTATTAATAAGTTAAATGCTAATTCTTATTTTATATATATATTGATTCTTTGAACTAATAAATGAGCCAAAAACCTATTATTCATATTGAAAGTTTAACAAAACACTATAAAGGAGCGTTAGAACCTTCTTTAAAAAGTGTGGATTTATCGATTCAAAAAGGTGATATATTTGGACTTTTAGGACCAAATGGTGCTGGTAAAACTACTTTGATTTCAATTATTTGCGGTGTGCTAACTCCTACCCATGGAAAGATTTCCATTGATGGTAAAGATGTTTATAACAACCCAAAGTATATAAAACAATCAATAGGCGTTGTTCCACAAGATATCGCATTATATCCCATGTTAACAGCTAGGGAAAACCTTCAATATTATGGTGCTTTATACGGTATAAAAGGGGAGGAGCTTAATACAAAGATTAATCACTGGCTAGAACGTTTAGGCCTTTCTCATGCAGCTAATAGGCGGATTGATAAATTTTCTGGAGGAATGAAAAGAAGAATTAACCTAATTGCAAGCGTGCTTCACGAACCTAAAATATTATTCTTAGATGAACCAACAGTTGGTATTGATGTTCAATCTCGTGCTGAAATATTGGAGCAATTGAGATTACTCAATAATCAAGGGACTACAATTTTATATACTTCTCACCATTTAGAAGAAGCTGAAAACCTCTGTACACAGATTGGCATAATTGATTTTGGTGAAATTATTACAACAGGCTCACCAAAAGAATTAATCAACAGGTTTGAAGGTGTTAGAAACCTTGAAGATGTATTTTTACACCTGACTAAACGTAAACTGAGAGATTGATGCATAAATTAATAGCTACAATAAAGAAAGAGTCTTTAATCCTATTGAGAGATCAATTTGGGTTGGCGATTCTTTTTTTGATGCCGATAGTTCTCATTATTGTCATGACACTCATTCAGGATGCAGCTTTTAGCAGTATTAATGAAAAAGGTGTTGATATAGTTCTTGTAGACAATGATAAGGATTCATTAGGTATTTCTATTAATAGAGGATTACGTGCCACAGAACTAGTAGTTTTACATGATTCAATCGATGGTGAACCAGCAACAATCGAGTCAGCAAGACAAGCTGTAAAAGATGGCAAGTTTTTAATAGGCGTAGTAATTCCAGAAAATGCAACTAAAAATATTCGGACTAGTGTAGAAGGTTTAATTCAATCTACTATGGGAACTGGTAAAGCTGATGTTTCTTTAACTGATTCTGTAGAAATTACTTTACTTATTGATCCTGTTGCAAAAACGACAATTATTGAAAGTATTTTGAGCAATTTACGAGAATTTATATCTGGAATTAAAACAAAGGTAATGTTTGAGACTTTCTCAGAACAAATTGCTGATATTATCCCTGAAGAAGAACAGAAGCCACAAAAAACGTATGAACGTACACAAATTATTAGTTATAAGAAAGAGTTTGCATCAGCTTTTGAACTAAACAAAGTTCCCAATGCTGTTCAACATAACGTTCCTGCGTGGACAATATTCGCGATGTTTTTTATTGTTGTATCAGTTGTAGCAAATATAATGAATGAAAAACAAGAAGGTACAGGCTTTAGGTTAAATACAGTTCCAAGCTCATATTTGACATTAATTTTAGGTAAAGTGACAGTATTTGTAATCATTTGTGTACTTCAATTCTTTTCAATGATGCTCGTAGGAATATATCTTCTTCCTTATGTTGGGTTAGAATCACTCGATTTAGGAGGGAATATTTTAGGTGTATCTCTGTTGGCAATATCAACAGCATTCTCAGCTACTGGCTTTGGTGTACTTGTTGGTACGCTTGCCAAAAGTCAACAACAAGGAGCAATTATGGGATCTTTACTAGTCTTATTACTTTCTGCTTTTGGTGGAGTTTGGGTTCCAACTTATGTGATGCCAGATGTGATGCGAACGATTAGTGAGTTTTCACCTATGAATTGGTCGTTAGCAGGATTTTATGAGTTATTTTTAAAAGGAGCAGAAACTTCAGAAATCATGGGGAATTGCATTAAATTAATGCTGTTTTTCTTTATAACTGTAGGCTTAGCTCTTAGAGTACGAACAATACAACGATAAACCGATAATAACAATGAAGCTTGAAGAAGTAGAACAATCTATAATTAAATTTTTAAAAAATAACATTCTTGCAGAAGAAGTAGAAATTGACGCATCAAATAATTTGTCAGAACTTGGAGTTGATTCATATTCAATTGTTGAGATTTTACTTTTTATAGAACGTAAGTATGGGTTTGTAATTCCCGATGATGAGTTAAAACCAGATAACTTCATCAATGTTACAAGCATTTCAAAAACGGTTGTAGAAGTAGCTGATCGAATATAATTATGTTAGACCTACCTGATAAATTAGAGCTTAATGGAGCTGATTACTTCCATCTATTATTAGAAAGAATTAATAGATCAAACCCAACGAGTAATAACGTCGTTAGGATGTTAATTTCAATTGAAAATGAATCAAAACTACAAGAAATAGTTGATAGAATTGAATCTTCGGAAGTTGTTAAATGGATAGCTAATCTTGAATTGAAGAAACCAGTTTTTTCAAGAGCTCATTGGTCTTTGGGGAACAATTCTTATGAAATTAAGGTTAAAAGACACGATTCTATAACATGGCAAAATATTTTCTCTATACCGATTACGCTTAATTCAGATCATTTAATCCGTTTTGATACTATAAAAACTGATGGTAAAATTAAACTTCTATTTTCATGGCATCATATTTTAATGGATGGGCGTGGTGCAGGATTGTTGATGCAATATTTAAGTGAAAACACTAAAAAAGAAATCGTTAAGCCTTCATTACTTTATCAACACCCTCAAAATAAAACTTCGTTTTTAAGTAAATTTAGACGAATGTTTGATGTGAAGCATTTTGTTGAAGATATGCTGAAGGAAAGTATGCAATCACCAACAGTTAAAAACAACGATTCCTCAGGTTTTCATCATTTAGTAGTTGCCTTAAATAATGAAGAGACAAATGCTATAGAAGTTAATGCAAAAGCATCGGGCTCTAAGTTTGGTAGTAATATTTTTCAATTAGCTTGTTGTTTTAGCACTATTTCTGAAATTTCAAACAACGATAAAAAAATATGGGTTCCAGTACCCTATGATGGAAGGAAACGGGGAAGTAGAGGTCCCATTATAGGGAATCACATTTCTTTTTTATTTTATAAAATTTCTCCTGAAGAAAATGACAGTATTGAATCGATCGTACAATCACTGAATCAACAAATGAGTGATCAGATTAAACGAGAAATTCCAGTGAAATATAATGATATGCTGACGGTTATGAGAGATTTCCCAATTCAATTCTATCAGTGGGCGACAACTCGTTCAGGGAAAGGTCGCGTTTCAAGTTTTCTTTATTCATCTTCTGGAGAGGGAGTTTGGGATACAAATCGTCTGAATAAATCGTTTAAAGATATTTTGCTTATACCTCCATTTAGTAATGATCCAGGGATTACTTTTACTTTTAGTCGTTTTAATAACCAATTAAAAATAAATATTATAGCTTGTAAAAAGAAGTTTGATGAGAAAGAAGTATCTTTGATTAAGGAAACGCTTATGTCAAAATTGCTAGTATCAAAAAATGCAAAAAGAACTTGATACAGAAATATTAATAATTGGGGGAGGCTCTGCTGGAATTGCAGCTAGTGTCGCAGCGTCGCCTAGTAGAAGAGTACTTTTAATTGATGCCCATGACTATTTGGGTGGAAATGCCACAATTTCTGAAGTTGGTACTATATGTGGTCTTTATCACTATTCTAAAAATGAAAAGACTAAATATATTGTAAATGGTTTTGCAAAAACTTTTGCCGATAGACTTTCAAGTGAGTCTAATTCTAAACCATTAAAAAATAGATATGGAATGCATTATCTACCTTATGATAAGGAAGCTTTTAAAGAAATTGCTCATGATTTTATAAAAGAAAACAACGTTGATTTGTCGCTAAACACACGTGTAATAGATGTGCAAGTAGAAGATAATCAAGTTAGCGCAATTATTGCAAAAAGAGGGGGAGAAATTCTTAAAATTAACTGTAAGTCAGTTATCGATTGCTCGGGTATTAGTATAGTTAGTTCTTTAGCAAAATTCCCGTTATTACCATCTGATTATTACCAATCTGCTGCGCTTGTTTTCACAGTTTCTAATATACAAGTCAACAACGAATTTGCCATAAACATCCTTTTTGCTAAGCACTTAAAAAACACTATTTTGACAAAAGAGTTAAGTGAAACTATACACAGCTTACATGTTGTTCCAGGCTCATTCAAAGACGGAGCAGCTAATTTCAAGATGGGTATACCTATAAAAGTAACGTTAAAAGATGAAAATAAGGCTGAGCTTTTAGAAATGGGAAAAAAACTCGTACATGAATTTATGGATGTTTTGCTTAAAAATATTTCTGCTTTCGAAAATGCTGAACTCAAAAGTATTGCTGATAATGTAGGTATTCGTGTAGAAAGAAGACCCCTTGGAAAATATGTTTTAACTGAATCAGATGTTACAAACTGCAAAAAATTTTTGAACCCCATAGCTAAAAGCGCATGGCCTATTGAAGAATGGAAAGACAATATGAATGTTTCACTCACGTATCTAAAAGAACACGATTGGTATGAAATTCCACAAGAAGCACTGATTTCAAACGCTACAACAAACCTGTTTTTTGGAGGTAAAAACATCTCTGCAACTGACAGAGCTATTGGAAGCGCTAGGGTCATAGGTGTTTGTCTCCAAACAGGATACGCTGCTGGTAAATTAGCACACGCTTTTACAAGCGATTCAGCTAAATAAATTTATATTTGCTAAAAATTTTCAAGAACTCACTGATAATCTATTAATGACTGAATTATCTGCTTTTAAAATATTAATTGAAGCTTCAAATAAATGGCCTAATAGCCCAGCTATTTATGATGAATACGGTCAAATGAGTTTCAAAGAACTTTACGAAGCCTCTAATGAGTTATGTGTTAAGTTAAGAAATGAAGCTATAGGTCCTGGAATGGCGATCGGCGTAATGTCTAAAAACAACCGTCAGTTTATTATTGCTATTTTTGGTGTAATCGGAACTGGAGCTACTGTTATGCCCATGTCTCATCAACTTAAAAATGCTGAAGTCAATGAAATTATTTCAGAAGCGGGGCTTCATGCAATCATGGATGAGTATTCTGGAATAGTTCCACTTGAGGATATGCACACCATTAAAACGAAAGACACCAACTTCAGAATAGGAAGAATACTTAAAAATAAAAACAAGAAGTTTGCACCACATGTTGAAAACCCTGCATTCATGCGTTTTACAAGTGGTACGACAGGAAAATCTAAAGGTGTAATAATTTCTCACCACTCTGCAATTGAGCGTATTGACGCTGCGAATAGATTGTTAAAACTTGGTCCAGGTGATGTAGTGATTTGGGTGCTTCCTATTGCTTATCATTTTGTAGTTTCTATTTTACTTTACGTTAAATACGGTGTTGCAATAGCAATAGCAAAAGACTTTTTACCGCAAAATATTGTTTCAATAACGGCAAAATACAAAGGAACTTTGTTATACGCTTCACCAATGCAAATTAGACTTCTTGCATCAATCAAAGAAAAGGCTAGCCTCGATAGTTTGAAGATGGTGATTTCTACTTCAACTGGAATTTCAGTTGATGTCTGCAATCAATTTAAAGAAAAGTACAACATACCAGTAAGTCAAGCTTATGGAATTATAGAAATAGGACTTCCAATCATTAATCATTCAAAATCGATTGACAATCCTGAAGCGGTAGGTTATGCATTACCCGACTACGATGTGCAGATTATGGACGATAACAATAACCCACTGCCTGCTGGAAAGGTAGGTCATCTTGCTATTAAAGGACCTGGAATGTTTAATGCTTATTTAAAACCGGCTCGTTTACGTGAAGAAATTGTGCAAAATGGGTATTTCTACACCGCTGATTTTGCATTCAAATCTGAAGATGGTTTAATTACTGTTGAAGGGAGAAAAAAGTCTGTGATTAATGTTTCTGGTAATAAAGTTTTTCCAGAAGAAGTAGAGGGTGTTTTAGAAACTATCCCGGAAATTAAACTGGCTCGTATATCTGGAACTCCTCATCCTTTAATGGGACAAATTGTTCAAGCAGAACTAGTACTTGAAGATGGAGCTGAGTTGGAAGTTGAAGAAGTACTTACCTATTGTAGAAAACGTTTATCAACGTTTAAAGTTCCTCAAAGAGTATTAATTGTGGACAGCCTACCATTAACTAAAACGGGTAAGGTAAAGCGGTTTTGATAAATTAAACATTGTGTTAGCCCTCAAGTAGAACCTTATATCCAGTATGCTTCCTGATATTCATTACTCGGTCACCATCAAATAAAAAGTATTGGCCTTTAATGCCTAATAACTTCCCTGAAATGACAGGTATTTTATCTAAACCAATGCTTTTTACTTTTACTGGATACTGAAGTACGGGATAATTTATATTTGTTACTTCATCTTCGTCACTGAAATATTCAGTTAGATCATCAGGAAGGAGTTCTTCTAACTCCCATTTGGTTTCTTCGAGGTCTAAATTATTATCGATCTCATTTTTCAGCATTTTGCGCCAGTTTGTTTTATCAGTAAATTCACTTTTTAGTGCAACTTCTAAAACTCCAGCGAGATATCTGTTTGGAGTTTCAGCCAGTCGAATAGCGTAGGAGGCACCTTGATCTATCCAACGAGTTGGAATTTGAGTAGCTCTTGTCACACCAATTTTTATAACATCTGTTGCCGCTAAATAAACAAAATGAGGTTGATTGTGATTGCGTTCTTCCCATCCTACATCTCTTCCCTCTCCAAGATGAGCTCTACAAAGCTCAGGTTTAATTATGCATTCAGCAGATTCAGGAGCATTTTTAAAACATGGATAACAAAATCCTTGGTTAAAAGAGGTCTTTGTTTTTCTCCCGCAAGATTTGCAAATGATAGTTCCATCAAATGAAAAGGTAATTTCTTTACCAATTAATTCATTCGCTATAATTTCTTCTTCAGTTTTTTGTTCAGAATCATAGAAGCGCATAGTGTACTTCACACTATTGTCATCTAATAGCTGAACATTCATTTTTCTGAGTTCTCCGGTATATTGCATTGGAAAATGTTTTTAAAATAACATACCTACCATCGTGGCAGTCATCATACAAGCTAAAGTTCCTGCAATTAAAGAGAGGAATCCATATTTAGCAAGTACTGGTTTTTTTTCTGGTGCTAGTGCTCCGATTCCACCAACTTGTATTCCGATAGAAGCGAAGTTAGCAAATCCACAGAGGACATAAGTACCCATAATTAAAGATTTTCCAGAAATTTCATCTTGAAGTTCTCCTAAGTGAGGGTACGCAACAAATTCATTGATAATGGTTTTTTCTCCAAGTAATTGTCCAATGATCATAGTGTCTTGCCAGGGCACCCCCATTAACCAAGCAATCGGAGAAAGAATGTTACCGACCAGATACTGAAAGGATAATCCATCATGCATACTGTTTTCTCCACTAATGAGGTCGTTGATTCCAGTGTAATGACCAAATAGTCCCAACATGTAATTAGCTAGAGCTATTAATGACACAAATACGATAAGCATTGCAGCTACATTTACAGCTAACTTAACACCATCAACTGTTCCGTTTGAGATAGCTTCTAATGAATTTGTTCCCAACTTCTTTTTAGAAATAGATAAATCACGATTGATGTTTTCAGTTTCAGGAAGTAATATTTTAGCAAATACAATTGCAGCTGGAGCAGACATCAAAGAAGCTGTAAGTAAATGTTTTGCAAAAAAAACTTTTTGTTGAGGATCTTCTCCTCCTAAGAAACCAATATAAGAAGCAAGAACTCCACCTGCAATAGTAGCCATGCCTCCTGCCATTAAACAAAGAATTTCACTTTGAGTCATTTTCCCCAAATAAGGTTTTACGAGCAATGGAGCTTCTGTTTGACCAAGAAAAACATTTCCAGCTGCAGCAACACTTTCAGCACCAGAAAGTCCCATCAAACGTTTCATTACCCAAGCCATTACATAGACAACTCGCTGTAAAATCCCCCAGTAATAAAGTAAACTTGATAGAGCTGAGAAGAAAATAACAGATGGTAAAATCCAAGTAACAAAGTTTTTAACGATAGGAGACATTTCGCCTGTAATGACACTGCCAAAAACAAACATTGCACCTTCATGTGCCATATCAACTACACGAACAAATGCTTTAGACAAAAAGTCAAAACCTACTTCAACAAAAGGAACCTTTAGAATTAATAAAGCTAGAACGACTTGGAGTAAGATTCCTTTACCTACAAGCTTCCAGTTTATCTCTTTTCTGTTTTTACTCAATAAAAAAGCAATAAACAAAAGGGAAACCATGCCTATCAAACCTCTAAATAAACCATTCCAGGAAAGTGAAGTTTTTAGTTGCTTATTTTCTTTGAGAAAGGTTACTCTTGTATCATCGTCCTTTAGAACTGATAACTTTCTTTCACTTAATTCGATTATCTGAAACGTTTCCTTTGTTGCAGTACTGTCTTTCGTGTATGTCAGTTCAAGAGATTCGTTGTTGAGAATATACTTTCCTTCTCTTAAGGATGATAGCGTCGTGTCAGTATTGCTAAATGTACCGTCATTATTTAGCTGAAGTGAAAACTTTCTTCGAAACCAATCTTCATTGTTTTGCTTTTCGTCTTGTGTAAATCCAAGAGGAGTGATAGTTAATAAAAGAACTACAAGTAAAATCCACTTATGAAGTACGGCGATTGATTTCATCTCTTAGTTTTGATGCTAACTCGTAATCTTCATTTTCAACAGCTCCTTCTAGCTGTACTTCTAGTTCCTTTATTGTGAGATCAGATAAATTAGATTTGTCACTTTGCTTTTTCTCTGAAGGGTCAACCTCTACAGGGGAATCTAAATCGTCGCCTTCTTCAAGTTTAATACCCGCTGAACCAAGTATTGATTCATAAGTAAATACAGGACATTTAAACCTAACTCCTAAAGCTATAGCATCAGAAGTTCTTGCGTCAATTTCTTTTTCTTTACCGTCTTGTTCGCAAATCAATTTAGAATAGAATATTCCTTCAACTAAATTGTAAATAATAACCTCTTTGACCTTAATTCCAAAGTCAACGGCGAAGTTTTTAAATAAATCGTGAGTTAATGGTCTGGTTGGAGTCATGTTTTCTAGTTCGATCGCAATCGCTTGAGCTTCGAACCCACCAATAATAATCGGTAATCTACGGTTTCCGTCTACTTCCGATAGAACCAAAGCATAAGCACCTGATTGGGTCTGGCTGTATGATAATCCAACAATTTCGAGTTTTACTTTTTCCATATTGGCGAAAGTCTGCGCTTTGTATTTTAGTATAATAATTTAGGGAAGCTAAATTGCTTCCCTAAACTTAATACGTAAAAATAATATTTATTATCGAAACCTT
>JBBEBO010000126.1:0-20885 GCA_040882265.1 Brumimicrobium sp.
TAATTTTTCAAGAATCTAAATTCAAAACTGGTTCAGAATCGTGGGCAGGAGCTTATGGATTAATGCAGTTCATGCCAGGTACAGGTCCAACTTATGGAGTATACCCTAATTCCATACCATCAGTACAAATTGAAGGTGGCATGAAAAAAATTCATAAAGACTTTCATCAATGGAAATCAATCCCTGATAGTATTCAAAGAGTTAAATTTACTTTAGGAACATACAATGCAGGAATTGGTCATGTTTTAGATGCCCAACGTTTAGCAAAAAAATACGGTAAAGATCCTAAAATATGGGATGACAACGTTGAAATATACATTAAGAGACTCTCAAAGCCTGAGTTTTATCAAGATGAAGTGTGTTATTATGGCTATTTAAGAGGTACTGAAACATTTAATTATGTTCGCTCTATATTTATCAGATATAAAGAATATAAAACTGCGTTTCCTGCATAAAAAAAGTAGGAGAGTAAAATGCCCTCCTACTTTAAATATTTAATATAATCACTTTAAGTAATTACTTGCTCCACTCTTCAATTGATTTCTTATTCATATCAACATAGTTCTTATTCCCCGCTTTTTCTGCAGATTCTAATGAACGTTTTGCTGTTTCAATAGCAGCCTTCTTTTGACCAAGTTCGTATTCAATAAGAGCTTGCTTTCTAATGTACCAAAAAGCTTCAGAACCTCTCATTTCAACTGCTTTCTTAATGTACTCCAATGCTTCATCTAATTTAATTCCTGATTCCAAGTAATAATTAGCAGCTCCATAATAATCACTGTCAGATGGACCATTCATCGTTTCTTCGATTGAAGATTCTGTTAATTGTTTAGTTGGCATTTTCACCTCAACACCTGTGATTACTTCATCCCATGAGAAATTAAGCATAAATTGATCAGTACTCAATTTATCAAATGATATGGTAAATGTTTCTGTCTTAGCTTTACTTTTTTTAACTGGAGAGGATATAGTCGCAACAACTTTTTCTTCATCCCAATTTTCAGGTACTCCCCAGTTTTCAGTTTCAGAGTAAAGAAAAATATCCCAACTATCTTTATTTATTTTTGTGAAAACAGCATAGTTACCTGCTTCAACTTCCTTACCTCCAAAGTTGACGTCTGTATCAAATGACAACATTGTGTTTTTGTTTGCTCCTGTTCTCCACATTTCACCGTAAGGTAAAAGCTCTCCAAATATTACACGGTTTCTTACTGAAGGTCTTGAATAATCAAGGGTGAAGTTTGTTAATCCTACAGTTTGATTCACTGTAGCTCTAGGACTTAACTGCGGTGATTTAACTTGCGCTTCACTCGTGAAAGTGAACAAAGTACTAATCGCTAAGAATAAAATTTTCTTCATATTTTCTTTATTTTAATATTATTTAGGTAACAAAGTTATTAAATTCTTGTTCTAAACATATCTTACTATTCTAAAATCCCTTGTTTCCATAAAGAATAGTGAAAATTTTTTCCGTTAATATTTAAATATTACCTTTTATAGAATTTACTTTTATAATATTCACTTATTTCGCTAAATTGTATTCGCTAAACAGATTAAAATTATTACTTATGATTAAATTGAGTTATTTTCTACTGACTTTTACATTATTAATACTATCTTTTAACAGTGCTAATAGTCAACAGCAAAAAACACAGAGCGAAATAGAAGATAGTATAATCATTCCTGATCAGGTAATTGTGAGAATGCACAAAGATAGGGATCCGAATATTATGCTTAAAAACATACCTGAAAACTACAGTTTAAGAATAAATAGAATTCTCTCAAAACATTCAGACATTTGGTTACTCAATTTTGATGATAAAGCTATTTCAGTTGATGAAATATTGCCTCAAATCAGAAAAATTGATGATGTTTGGTTTGCACAACCCAATAGAAAAGTAGAACTAAGAGCTACTCCTAATGATACCGATTATGCGAGTCAGTGGCAACATTCTAATATTGATTCTGAATTAGCATGGGATATTACAACAGGTGGTGGAACTGCAAATGGCGATGACATTGTTGTATGTGTAATTGAAAGTGCTGATGTAATGGGCCATCCAGATTTGCAAAATAATCACTGGGTTAACACGGGAGAAACACCAAATAATGGTGTTGATGATGATAATAATGGTTATGTTGATGACTACAATGGTTGGAACGTAAACTCGAATGATGATAATCTAGGTACTGGAGGTCATGGAACAGCAGTTGCTGGAATGATTGGTGCTGAAGGAAACAACAACCAAGGGGTTGCTGGAGCAAATTGGGATGTAAAATTAATGGTTGTTGCAGGCCATAGCAACCCTTTTACAGAAGCCAACATAGTAGAGGCATATACTTACCCTCTTGACCAAAGAATTTTATGGAACCAAACAAACGGTGCTGAAGGCGCTTTTGTTGTTTCTACAAATGCTTCATGGGGTATCGATGGCGCTGATCCTAGTGACTATCCAATTTGGTGTAGTTTTTATGATGATTTAGGAGCTGCTGGAATTCTAAACTGTGGTGCAACTTCTAACTCAAGCGTTGATGTTGATGTTGATGGTGATATGCCTACAGCTTGTCAGTCAGATTATATGGTAAGCGTAACAGCAACTGACAATAGTGATCAAATAACATTCGCTGCTTATGGTGATCAAACAATAAATGTAGCAGCACCAGGTGATAACATATATTCCACAGCTTCAAACGGTACATACAGTTCTACTTCTGGAACTTCTTTTGCCTCTCCTTTAACTGCGGGTGTTATCGGGCTAATGTATAGTATTCCATGTCCTAACTTCATGAGTATGGTACAAAATGATCCTCAAGGAACAGCTGACATTGTTAGAAATGCTTTATACAATGGAGTAGATCAAAGTGCACACCTACAAGCTCGAACAACAACAGGCGGAAGAATAAATGCCAAAAATGCAATTGATTTACTGATGGCACAAGTATGTAGCTCTTGTACACCACCTACAAATATAACTGAAAATACAATTAATGACAATGATGCTACAATATCATATGACGACGTACCTGATGCAAACAATTATATCATAAATATACAAGAGGCTGGAACTGGAAATTGGACTACCTCTACAACCACAAATCTTACTTATACTTTTAATGGTTTACAGGCATGCACAACATATGAATATTATATTCAATCAGATTGTGGTACCGATACAAGTATTGTTTCTGGAACAAATACTTTTTCTACAACTGGATGTGGTAACTGTATTGATTTAAACTATTGTCAAACAGGAACAGATGCAAATCCTGGAACAACATTCACAGTTCATAACCCTGTAAATGTTGCTGGTAGTTATAATTATGATGAAACAAATGGGTGGGGCGGTGATGTTTCAAATGGTTATGTATACGGTAACCTCGTGTTAGTAGATGATGGTACCGCTAATGGTGATGAAGGATGTAATGCACTTATAAATGGCGCTAATATAAATGGAAATATCGCTGTTGCAATGCGTGGTACTTGTATCTTTACCGACAAAGCAATGAATGCCCAAAATGAAGGTGCTATAGCATTAATAGTTATAAATAACGAACCAGGGACAATTGAAATGGGTGGTACCGACCCTAATGTTACCATACCAGCAATAATGATTAGTCAAGCTGATGGTAATGACTTGCTTAACGAAATGACTGGTGGAAATACAGTTACTGCTTTACTCGGTGACCAAAATGAATGGATCGAATCTTTTGAAATAGACGGAAACTTAGTGACAAGTGGTGATGATGGTGGTTATAGAGCACCTGATCTGACTCCTTTTCAATTAGACATTGGACAATCTTACCCTTTCACGATGACTCCTGGTTTTGATGGTCAAGACATACCAGAATATACAAGAATTTGGTTAGATTTAGATCAAAATGGGACTTTTGACACAGGAGAACTCATTTATGATGAAGGTTCTGCAAGCATTGGAACGCTCTCAGATAATGTTTTAATCCCAGGTACAGCTCTACCAGGAAATACCCGAATGAGAGTCCAAATGGCTTATCAAGGTTATGGATCTGATCCTCTGCCTTCAGAATGTGGTGATTTCACATCTGGTGAAGTAGAAGATTATTGTGTTGAGTTGACTTCAAGTCAAATTTGCAATATGGATGTTGTAAGTACTGTTGCTGATCCTGATTGTTCTACCGAACAAAATGGAGAAATTGAAGTCGCTGCGAGTGGAGGTACACCAGGATACACTTACAGCTGGAGTAATGGTGCTGGAAACAGCAATATTAATTCTAATTTAGACGATGGAAATTATCTATTAACAGTTACTGATAATTCGGGATGTGATACAACTATTAGTTATAATTTAACCTACACTACAAATTTAGTTATGAACAGCACTGTTAATGAGCCAACTTGTGCATCTAATGATGATGGATCAATTAATGCTTCAGCTAGTGGCGGTTCTGGTATCGATTATCAATGGACTGGTGGTCCATCTACTGCACTATTTGATAACTTAGGTCAGGGAACGTATGAAGTTACAGCGACAGCAGGAAATGGTTGCTCTATTACTGAAAATTATACGCTGAATTATACCTCAAACATTACATTAACTGAAACTATTACAGATCCTACTTGTAATGATTCTAACGATGGTGAGATAACAGTTATTGGTTCTGGAAGTTCAAGTTTCACATATGAATGGAATGGTGGTCCAAGTTCTGATACTTGGGATGAGATAGGAAACGGAACCTACACTGTTACAATTACTGATAATGATGGGTGTGATACAACTGTTACTTACTCACTATCAGCAAATCCTGTTGCACCAGTATCTGGATTCAACGCTTCACCTGATTTTTTAACTGTAGATTTCTTTAACACCTCAAACAATGCAACTTCTTATGAATGGGATTTTGGGGATGGAAACACTTCAACTGATTTCAACCCAACCCATACTTATGCAAATAGCGATACTTATACTGTTTGTTTAACCGCTTATTCTGATTGTGATGAATCTACCGTTTGTCAGGATATTCAAGTAGATAAAGACATAGCAAATTTAATGGAAAGTCAACAAAAATTAGGTATTACGGTTTATCCAAACCCTGCAAACAAAGAATTAAACTTTAAAATTGAATCAAATAAAGCTCATAAAATAGTAATGTACGATGCAACAGGAAAAGTTATAACTACTAAAACTGTTACGGATGAAATTTCTACGATAAATCTTCATAAATTTAATAGTGGATTGTATTTCTATCATGTTAAAGATGAAAATGGTAATACACTTCATGTTGATAAAGTAAGTGTTATTAAATAATGTATAAATCGGGTTAAATATATTTCTAAAAAGGTCACATAAATTTGTGGCCTTTTTTGTTTAGTTCAAACGCTATTCTATCAAAACATGATTTCCAATTATTTTTTTTATTAAATTGCGATAAATTAGATGATTATGAATAAATATATTTCTACATTAATACTCCTTGCAACAGCAATATTTAGCTTTTCTCAAAATTCAGTCCCTGAAGTTGAAATTCAAAACGTATCAATTGACCAAGTAGCTCAGACAGTATCTATTACTTATGATTTAACTGATTTAGATGATGATAGTTGTAGTGTTTGGTTAAAAGTATCCAATAATGGTGGTGAGTTTTACGAAGTAATAGACAACTCAAATATAAGTGGTGATATTGGAGAAGATCTATTACCAGGAAATTCGAAAAGTATTACATGGGAATATGCTAGTTACACGTCTACAATTTTTGATATAGATATTAGTGTTAATGCTTCTGATAATTACGATTTTGATATTCAAAACTTCGTTGATCAAGTAGATAGTACTGAAATTAAAGACAATTTATCTTTTATTGAAGGAATAAGACATTATAGTGCAAACCCAACAAAACTAAACGCTGTTCGTGACTCAATTGATGATATTTTTGTTAGAAATGGGCTAGAAACAGAACGTCAAGAATTTACTTTTAGCGGGAATTCAGGATTTAACATTCTAGGTAAGAAAACAGGACTTAAAGACGAAGCAATAACGTTTATTATTGATGGTCACTATGATGGTGTATCAAATTCTCCTGCTGCAGATGATAATGGATCAGCAGTTTCTGGTATGCTGGAAATCCTAAGAGTATTATCTCAGTATGATTTTGAACACACAATTCGTTTTATTGGTTTTGATTTTGAAGAAGCTGGATTAATTGGAAGCCAACGCTATGTGACAAATGGGATTGAGTCATACGAAGATATACAAGGTGTATTAAATTTTGAAATGATTGGGTATTATTCTGAAGATACTAATTCCCAAACATTACCTGCAGGATTTGATCTGCTTTTTCCTCAAGCTGTACAAGACATTGAAGCTGATAGCTCCAGAGGGAACTTTCTAGTTGTTTGTGGAAACGCTAATTCAAACTCATTAATTTCAGATTTTGTTAATTATTCTAATATTTATGTCCCCGACTTAAGGGTCATTAGTTTAGAAGTTCCTGGAAATGGTGAAATCGCACCCGATTTAAGAAGAAGCGATCATACTCCTTTCTGGGAGTCAGGCCGCAAAGCTCTAATGCTAACAGATGGTGCTGATACTAGAAATTTTAATTACCACACACCTGCTGACACAATGGGTACATTGAATTTTGATTTTATGACCAAAAATGTAAAAGCTACTTTGGCTACTCTAGCTGAACTTGCTGTACCAATTAGTGCTGGAACTGACAGTTATAACTTAGGTTTATTATCAATTCATGAACATAATCATGATACTAAAGTTAAAGTATCTCTCTATCCTAATCCTTCGGACGGTCAGTTTACTTTAAGTTATGATGTGCCTGAAAACTGTAAATTCAGAATAGAAATCTATGACCTGAACGGCAAACTTTTATCCAAGAAAATAGTTGAAGCTCAAAAAGGAAGTTCAGAAGAAGCTCTTAACTTTAAAAACATTAGCTCAGGAGAATATATTGTTAACATTATTTCTACCGATTTTACAGAGACCAAGCGAATGATTATTGAGTAAACATTACAAGACAGCAGAAATCAACTTCTGCTTGTTTGTAATTGATACTAATGTGGTAACAAATGCCTTATTAACCCATAGAGGTAAGTTCCAAGTATTGCAAATAAGAATACCACACCAAATGTAATAAATCCATAACCAATATTTACCACCATCGGACCAGGACAAGCGCCACTGAGCGCCCAACCTAAGCCAAAAATAATTCCACCAATTAAATAGCGTGCAACTGATTTATTTTTAGGGAAAAACTGAATTTGATTTCCTTCTACATCGCGTAGTTTAAACTTCTTGATTAGAGCTACACCAATAACACCTAAACCTATCGCTACTCCAATTATTCCATACATGTGAAAAGCTTGAAAACGGAACATTTCCTGAATACGATACCATGAGATTGCTTCTGATTTAGCCATAACGATGCCGAACAATACACCTACGACTAAAAACTTTATAAATTTTAATAATTTCATATCTATATATCTTTTTTCTCTGTTGATTTACCTCATCATTTATTTTGAGGTAAATACTTTTCAATTTCTAATTATCCAAAAATGAGGGGGAATATTCCAAACGTCATAATTAACCCTCCAATAAAAAATCCTACGACAGCAATCATTGACGGAATTTGAAGATCTGCGATTCCACTTATTGCATGACCAGAAGTACAACCTCCAGCATATCTAGCTCCAAATCCAACAAGTAATCCTCCGATAGCTAATATTAGGAATCCTTTTAAAGTAAATAAAGACTCCCAACTAAACAACTCCATCGGTTGTATTGATTCGGGCGCCGCAAAACCTAATTCACCTAAATCTTTAATTGTTTCCTCTGAAATATCAACTGGGTGATTTCCTTCAGTTAGAAAAGTAAAGGCGATATAACCTCCAATCACAGAGCCCACTAAAAATACTAGATTCCAAACTTGTTTTTTCCAATCAAAATCAAAAAACTTGACTTTTGCGCCTGCTCCGCCAATGGAACAGATCGTTCTTAAATTCGCTGAAAAGCCAAATGATTTCCCGAAAAACAGTAATAAAAACATCACTACGGAAATAACGATTCCTGAAAACCACCATGTCCATGGCTGCATAATAAATTCTTTCATAATAATATTCTATTTTTTACTTGATTATTGAATTTTAAAAGATACCACCGGTTTATACAAGTGATTGATTAAAGTTTCTGTTGCACTTTGATGTAATACACCTCCTTTGCCATGTGTACCAATGCAAACCAAATCCATATCATGCATTTGATTAAAATGCGTAACTCCAGATTCAACATCTGTGTCTTCAATTACATGAGTTGTATATTCTGTCAATTCGTTGTTCTCGGCAAAAGTTTTCATATTTGCTTTAATTTCACCTTCCTTCTGCTCTGAATCTGAAATTTGCAGTAGATGTAGCTTCGTGTCATACACTTTTACAAACAACTTTAACAACTGCAAATTCTGAGGTCCATTTTCGCTGAAATCATGAACCAAGAGAACATTATTCAACTCCAAATCAGCACGATCACACATGAGTATCAAAACTGGAACAGAAGATCTTCTCGCAATCATTTGGGCTTCACTTCCAGCAATGCGCTCTGCTAGACCAGAAGTTCCTTTGTTTCCCATTGCGATTAGGTCATATCCGTTTTTCTCAGAATACTGTATAATTCCTGTTGTTGTACGCCCTAAAACTAAGGCTGTATTTATTTCATTTCCATGTTCCATTTTTAAAGCTGCTAATTTTTGTTCAGCCATATCTTTCTGCTTTTGAACATAATCTATGTCGATTTCTCCACACGTTTCAATATTGCCTTCAGCATTTAATGATACCGTATCAGGAACATTCAACACATGAAGAAACGTGACTTCCATATCAGATTTTTTAGCCAAATTTTTCACCATTACATAAGCAAAATCAGCCTGAACAGAAAAATCTGTAGGAATCACTACTTTTATTTTTAAATTATTTTCCATTTTCTTTTCTTATTATTTCTCGTTAAGCAATTGACTCACATAGGAAGTGTTAACTCCATTCTTTAGGTTTGTAAATCCTGCTGATTCCAATAATTTAATCCCCGATTTTGCTCTAGCACCACTTGCACAGTAGACAATAATTAAATCATCTTTTGGTAGTTGATCTAATTTACTTTCCAGCGTATTCAAAGGAATATTAACAGAACCATCAACAGCCTCATCGTTGTGCTCCTGTGGTGTTCGGACATCCAAAAGAAAAGCTTCTGAATAATCTACTTGCTCTTGATTTTCATCTTGCTTTGAGGTTTGAGAATTTGAACAACTCACAAAGGCAAACTGAGCACTAACAACCAAAAGTATTAAAGTTAGATATCTCATAGCGCCTATATTAAGTTATTGACTTCTTCCCAAGTACCGCCATTTACAATGTTTTTAAAGCCTTTTTGCTCTAAAATTGACTTTGCTTGACCAGAACGATTTCCGCTTCTGCAAAAAACAACGATTGAATCTTTTCCTTTCAATTCGTCCGTTCTATTCGCAATTTGATCTAAAGGAATATTCACCGCACCTTCGGCAGATCCTCCAGAGAATTCACCTGGTGATCTTACATCTACCAAGTATGCTCCGTTAGCTATTATCTCTTTCAATTTCTCACTAGAAACTGAATTATTATTTAAAATTCTATCAAAAAATCCCATTATTATTCTGTGTTTTATTGAATGTAAAATCCCTTCCCCACCAAATATTGTGAGTATCGTTTATTTTTATAAAAACTTAGATTTAAGGAGCACCAAAGTGATGGTACTCCTATTATTTAACCATTCTGATTTATTCTTTCATCACTTTAGATTGGCACATGTAGTCAGTTTTTGGTATACCAGTTTCAGCAATTGCTTTAAATCCACCATCAATCTCAGTGAAATTTCTGTATCCTCTTGCCTCTAATATACTTGCTGCAATCATACTTCTATAACCTCCCGCACAATGTAAATAAAAGTGCTCATCTGGATTTATTTCTTTAATCCATTCATTAATACTCGCCAATGGTCGGCTATAAGCATCTTCAACATGTTCTGCTTCATATTCTGACTCCTTTCGAACATCGAGAACCTTGTCTTCTCCAATTTTAAGTCTTTTCTTAAAATCTTCTGCCGAAATTCTTTCAATAGTATCAACCTCTTTGTTATCAGATTTCCATGTTTTAAATCCACCCTTCAGATAACCTAAAACATTATCAAATCCTACACGACTTAATCGAATAACTACTTCTTCTTCCGATCCTTCATCTGTTACTAATAAAAGAGGTTGTTTTACATCTCCAATCATTGCACCAACCCACGGAGCAAAATCACCTTTAATACCAATATTTATTGATTGTGGTATAAATCCTTTATGAAATTCTCTGCTTGGTCTAGTATCAAGTATCAACGCTCCTGTGCTTTCAGCAGCTGTTTCGAATTCATTAGGATTAAGTGCTGTCATACCTTTTTCTATCACATTATCAACATTTTCATATCCTTTTTTATTCATAGCTACGTTAGCTCCAAAATATGCTGGAGGAGGAAGTAAACCATCCGTTACCGCTTCAACAAAAGCTTCTTTATTTGGCTGATTCAACGCATAGTTTGTTTTCTTTTGATTTCCTAAAGTATCAACAGTATCTGTAGACATATTCTTACCGCAAGCTGAACCTGCACCGTGACCTGGATAAACAGTAACATCATCTGCCAAAGGCATAATTTTATTCATTAACGAGTCATATAAATGACCTGCCAATTCTTCTTGTGTCATGCTCGCAGCTTTCTGCGCTAAATCTGGGCGACCAACATCACCTAAGAACAACGTATCTCCAGAGAAAATCGCGTGATCTTTACCATTTTCATCAATCAACAAATAAGTCGTTGATTCCATAGTATGTCCCGGAGTGTGTAATACTTTTATTTTAACATCTCCAATTTCAAAAATCTGTTCGTCTTTAGCAACGATACAATCAAATTCGGGTGCCGCATTTGGACCATATACGATATCCGCTCCTGTCGCTTTTCCTAAATCTATGTGTCCTGAAACGAAATCTGCGTGGAAATGTGTTTCGAAAATGTATTTTAATTTCACATCATCTTTTTCTAATTTTTCCAAATAAGGCTTTACTTCGCGCAACGGATCGATGATTGCTGCTTCACCTTTACTTGTTATATAATAAGCACCCTGTGCTAGACATCCTGTATAAATTTGCTCTACGTTCATATTTCTAATCTTTTTTATTTGCTGGTACAAAGGTCGTGACTTATACTTGAATTTACAGTTACTATTGTTACATTCACTTAACTCAAAGGAGAACAGTTTATCCATAATTCAGCTCCATCTCTTGGGGCAATTGAATTTTTCGCTGTTTCAAACACCTGTAAATCAAAACACTTTTCAAAAAACTCCTTGTATTCCTCTTTATTCCCTCCAAATGGAGGCCCGCCTTCAAAATGTTTATTAAAAAGGAGTCCTACTAATTTACCATTTTGCTTTAATAATTCATTCATTTTCTTCACATAATTTGCTCTATCAGATGGATCAATTGCACAAAAGAATGTTTGTTCTATGATTAAATCATATTTTCCTTCGTGTTTGAAGAAATCACCATGAAGAATTTGGATGTTGGGGTTGTCCTTCCACTTAGTTTTCAATTTCTCTACTAGTTTCGGTGCGATATCGATAATAGTAATGTCTTGAAATCCTTTTTCTAAGAGATAATCCGCTTCGTATGCATTTCCTGCTCCGGGGATTAAGATCTTGATATTCATATTTTCAAGTTGATCGATATACGATTTTATGGGTGGTGAAACTTGTCCCAAATCCCAGCCGGTTTGGTTGTTTTTGTATTTGTTATTCCAAAAGTCTTGGTCTAAATTGTTCATGATATCAAATTTAAGATAAATCTTGTTTTTGGGTTGAGGTTTGGAGGATAAAAGTTGGGGTTTGTTGTTTCATGTGAGACTTTTTAGCATAGATACTTTGTGTCACGATTTTTGTTGCAAAAATGCGCGCCACAAAGAGATTTTGGCTTGTTCCTTTATCCATGAGTTTGCACCCATGGTTAGATGCTGGTCGTCCCTAACGGGACTTAAAAAAAGTAGAGTTCTATTATTTATGATCATTAAACTTTTAAATTCGTTAACCAAATCTGACTTGTCCTAAATCGGATTTACTTACTTCATTCTTTTTACCCTGTTTTGTGCATCCAATGATATGCAGATCATCTAACAAGCTTTCCCCTTCACTACTTTCGAACTTTTAACTCCCACCAACTTCACTTCTTAATATTTGTCTGCAAAGCATAAGCACTAAGTTCTTCTTGATTACTTTGAAACTCTTCTCCTTCGAGGTAACATACTGCTGAATCGTCGTCCATGAAAATGTGGTTTTCTCCAATTCGGGAATTTATTTCCCATTTGGCAAGCACATCTCTTACTGGTCCTTTTGCGCCAGTAATGCAAACGTGGATTCCTTTTTCTTTCCAGCTTACAATCCATTCTTCTAATTCGTGTGCGCCAGAACTGTCGATTGAAAGAACGCTTTCAAAATTGAGGATGATTTTATTCAGTTTATCGCCTTTCTCCTTCTTCCAATTTTCAATCTTTTTATGAATAAAACTAATGTTCGCAAAGTAAATTTGTCCATCAATACGAATCATGAGCAAGTCGTCTTTCTCTTCGAGGTTGTCAAAACGATCTAAATTTCTAAAGTGATTTGTTCCAGGTACTCTTCCCAATCTAGCCATGTGAGGTCGAGAGGCTTTATACAACACAGCTCCTAGCGACAATATCATACCTGTAATGATTCCAATCACAATTCCCAAGGTCAATGTTGCGATAAAAGTGATCATCAATAAAAAGAAATCCATTTTATCGGCTTTCCATAAGAGCTTTGGCGTTTTGAAATCAACTAATCCCGATACGGCAACTAAAACCACAGCCGCTAAAATTGACTTTGGCAGATAGAAAAACAATTCTGTAAAAAATAAGAGCGTAAGTACAATTAGCGCAACACTGATGATTGATGCCAAAGCAGTTTTCGCACCAGATTGATCATTGACAGCAGTTCTTGAGAATCCACCTGTTACAGGATATCCCATAAAAAATGCGGCTCCAAAGTTAGCCATTCCCAACCCAATTAATTCTTGATTTGCGTCAAGCTTATAGTTTTTGTGTTTTCCTTGTATTGTTTTCGCCACGGCATAACTTTCTGCGAAACCTACAAGTGAAATGGTCAATGCAATTGGTAAAAGAATCATCCAACTATCCCAGCTAAACATTGGCATTGAAAGTCCAGGCAATCCTGCAGGGACTTCTCCAAGAACTTTGACTCCCGAACCTGTTAAGTTAAACAACCAAACTGCAAGAATACCAAATACTACTGCAATTAGTGGCGTTGGTAATGATTTGTGGATTTTCTTTCCGTATTTTATAATTATAATTCCCACTACTCCAATCAATAATGTGACAATGTTTGTTCCTGATATAGAAGTAGCAATACTATAAATCACCTCTTGAATATGCTCACTTCCTGGGAAATTAACTCCTAATAAATGCTTCGCTTGACTTAACCCGATAATAATTGCTGCTGCTGATGTAAATCCGTTGATAACTGGATGCGATAAAAAATTTACGAAAAAGCCGAATCGCAGAACACCCATTCCAAATTGAATTAAACCAACTAAAAAAGCAAGCGTTAATGCATAAAGCAGATATTGTTCAGTTGATTCAGGATTTAGCGAGCCTATTCCTGCAGCGGTCAATAGCGAAACCATTGCTACAGGCCCCACAGCCAATTGTCTTGAAGTTCCAAAAATAGCATACAACAAAATCGGAATTGTTACAGCATATAATCCATGAATAGGGTCTAAACCAGCGAGCATTGCATACGCCATACCTTGCGGTATCAGCATTATTCCAACCGTTAGACCTGCTGACAAATCTCCAGATAAATTTCCTTTTTTATAGTTCGGTAGCCAATCAAAAATCGGCATGATTGTTTTGATAAAACTCATTTCTAATTCGTGTTTGAATTGCAAATTATGTCACAAAATTCGCCATTCAAAATCGAAATGAGCGTTACAAAAGTCACGTTGGGGGAATGAAGTGTTTTAGCGAACTTTCTAGATTGAAGTTAAGATTGTTAGTTTCTCTTAGAAATTGACGATTCACGATTGTCATCAACTCGTGGCATGAGTTTTAGTGGCGAATTACCGAATCCATCGGCACTTTGTTTAGGGCGCGAAATTCAAGTAAATCGTATAAACTTATTTCAAAACGCTTTAAAAAGTCCTAGCTGAAATTGGGGTCTGTAGTTTTGTTGATAGATTTGAGCCATTGCGCCCACATCCACTCTAAAGCTATCGCTGATTTGATAACCGAATGCTCCGTAGAGGCGGTTTCTATCGAATAGTGTTCCTTGACCGTTTATAAAGAGCTCGTTATAAGTCGAAAAATAAAAAGTATTTTTAACTAACTCTTTATTAGTGATTGCTACTCTCAAGTTTAAGAAATAGCGAAATCTTACTTTAAAATCATCTTTCAAGAAACGCTCTTCTAAACGGTAGCGGTGAGAAAAATAAAATCGTCCGAATCTCTGATTGGTAATGAATTGCTGATAGATACGGTGTTCATTAAAATGATTTTCTAAGTCTTGGTCTTCTGTTCCTAACTCCCCTGTGCGTATGAAGGCGTAACCTAAAAGTAAATTATTATTATTCTCAGATAAATTGTACCCCAATCCTCCACGTAGCATCAACTGTTCCATATCTGTTCCAAAATTAAAGCTACGGTATTGAATATCATTTTGAATTTGCCAGTTCTCGCCAAGATCAACTGTATTAAAAGACATGTACCAAGCTCCAAAATCTGATTGAGCTTGAATTGAAACGGTATAGATTAAACTAAATATTAGGAGAAATTTTCTTATCATTTTTTTTGACTTCATTGATAAACTAGTGAATTCATATTTTAACAAGTTTAAAGTGACCTGTATTTAATATAAATTTGTAAATTCGGTACAAAAGTATAAAAATGATAATATCAACAACAGAACATATTCCAAAAAAGGAAATCGAAGAAGTCTTAGGAATTGTGCGAGGTAGCACAGTAAGGGCAAGAAATTTTGGTCGAGACATCTTCGCAGGATTAAAAAACCTTGTGGGTGGAGAGATCAGTGAATACACTAAACTTCAAGCTCAATCAAGGGAAGAAGCACTAACACGCATGATAGATGATGCTTCAAGATTAGGTGCAAATGCGGTTGTCAATGTACGTTTTTCTACTTCTACAATTATGCAAGGAGCTTCTGAAATTTTAGCTTATGGTACTGCGGTAAAGATTAAAGAGTGATGGGTTCTGCTATTAACATTGGGTGGTTATCAGTTATTTTAGCAATACTATTTGTCCTTGCGGGTATAACAATTTTTATTGCTTTAATTTATGTAATTGTGAAACGCGTTAAAGACAAAAGAGCTGAAGATTTTGAACAGAGAGATCATTAAATGGTAATCTTATAATCGGTAAATTATTTAACCCAAATCAGATTTTGAATTTTTACTTTCATTCTTACAAATCCAAAAGTTACAACAACTTCATCACCTTTTATTTCCTCAACTAAACCTTTTTGCTTAGTAGCAATTAATTTTACAGTACTTCCTATTTTTATTTTAGATTGATTGTACTGTGAGTCAACTTTTTTAGAAGTGTTTTTCTTCTTTTTTGATTGTTTTTTTAACCTTTCTTCATTTTTAATTGTTTCTATTTTTGATTTTTCAACAGCAATGTATTTTTTCACATCATCAAGTAATTGACTATTGATATCCTTTTTCTTTCCACGGGTTTTGAAACGATCAATAAAAGATTGCATTTTCTTACCTAGACTAACATACTTATTGGTTTCTTCTGCTTTTTGGCTTAAAGATGCTAATTTCTGATCTAACTTCTGTTTATTCGAACTGTACTCTATTCTCGATTTCTCAGCTAGCTCTTGTGCTGCAATATGTTCGTTGGATAGTTTAGATAAATACGACTTTTCTTTTTGAAGTTCATTCAATAGACGATCCATCTTAACCTTTTTGTGGTCTAAACGAGACTTAGCTTCTTTGATAAGTGATTTGGGAATTCCGTTTATTTGAGCAACTTCAAAAGTAAATGAGCTTCCAGGTTGACCAGTAGAAAATTTATATAATGGTTTGAGCGTATCAGTATCAAAAAGCATGCACCCATTAACGGCATTTGTTAATTCATCAGCTTTAAGTTTGATATTCCCATAATGTGTAGTAATTACTCCAAAGCATTTTTTATTGTAAAGAGTTTCAAAAAACACTTCTGCCAATGCACCACCTAAATCAGGATCAGACCCTGTTCCAAACTCATCTAATAATAACATTGAATTTTCATCTGCAACATCTAAAAAGTGTCGCATTCTCTTTAACCTATAAGAGTAAGTACTTAGTTCATTAACTATTGATTGGTTGTCCCCAATATCTGTCAAAAGCGCATTAAAAAAACACATTTTACTATTTGAGTCAACTGGCACTAATAAGCCACACTGAAGCATTAATTGTAATAAACCAACCGTTTTTAAAGTAATACTTTTCCCACCAGCGTTAGGACCTGAAATAACTAACATTCTGGAGGATTCATCCATTGTGATATGTTGGGGAATTGTTTTCTTGCTAGCTTCAGAATTTGCTTTTTTAAGCACAGGATGATAAGCATCAATTAAATCTAAGCGTTTCTCATCAACGATTCCAGGCAAAACAGCTCCTATATCTATCGCTAACCTGCATTTTGCATTGATGAAATCAAATTTTGTTAGTACAATTTGATAATTTTTAATTAAATCAAGATGGGCAACTAATTTTGAAGTTAATTTTTTAAGAATCAAAAATATCTCACTTCTCTCATCATCATGTAGTTGCTCAATCTCATTGTTTAATTGAATAGTTGACTCTGGTTCGATATAAGTAACTCCGCCAGATTTTGATGATCCAAAAACACTTCCTACTACTTGCCTTTTATAAGATGAAACAACGGCTAATTGTCTTCTATTTTCATAGAAAGATTCTTTTGTATCGCTTAAATATCCTTTTTTTAGCCACTTTCTTAACTCACGATCAAAAATATTGTCTACTTGTTTTTCAAGACTTTTAATACGCTGACGAATGATTAACAGTTCAGGTGATGCATCATCTTTTACTTTTCCTTTTTTATCAAATACTTCATCAATTGTTGCAATAATATCTTTTGTAAAAAAAGTGCGTTGCAATAAATTTGACAATTGTGGAAATTCACTTTCACGCTTATTAAAAAAGTAAAGAAGGTTGTTTACTAAAACAGAAGCGCTTTTAATACGAATAAAACTTTCGCTTGAAAGACTTGAGTTTTTGATAGAAAGTAATTTAATTTCATTGGTGATTTCTTCAAACTCTATTCTCGGAAAAATCTCTCCTTCTTCTCTTATATTTAATAACTCATTGGTTTGTTGAAGAAGTTTTAAAAGTTCGGTTTTATCTTTAACAGGACTTAAATTTTGTACTATACGAAGAGCTGTGGGACCAACACAGAATTCTTCCATCCAAGTTTGAATCACATCAAACTCTAAATCTTTATATGTTTGTTTATCACAATTCAACATTTCGAAAACAAAGCTAAGAAATCCTTACATTTGTAGCATGAAAAAAGTCTCAGCAATACTCGTTGCACTTATTACAGTTTTTGCTTTTGCATTAATTGGTTGGTTTCTATACAGAAACTACCCTACTACACCCGTATTAATCATAAATTTAATTATAATAATGGCTGGTGTTTTATTAGCATATACAGTATATAAAAGAATGCTAATCAATAGTAAAAGGAAATATTACGAATATAGAGAACATGATTTTCCTGAAGTAGAGGACACATTAATATATGCAGTTCCAAGTGATTTCTGCAATAAAATTGATTACAACAAAGGATCTATTTTTATTACAGGATTAGAAGATACTTTGGATAATATCAAATTATTAGATGCTGTTTACGATAAACTACTAGATGAGGTCAACATTAAGTTTAGCAACAATATATCAATAACAGTGAAAGGTTTAAGTACAATTGCTGTTGGAGACAATCAATTTTCTTTCTTTGGTTTTGATAATATGAAATTTGAGACTAATGCTTTAAAAATTGAATTAAAGTGGGGAAATACACACCTTGAATTATTTAAAGACGATGAAAACTATACTGTTAGAATGCCTGATGGCGTGCCAACTTTTGTGTTTGACTGGTCAACCCAAGAAGAAGAATTATTATAATCAGTATTTTAGTTTCAACAATTTAAGTTTACAAAATTTTTATTAGCTAAGTTGTTTTTGCTAAATTTACACTAAAATAAAATTACATGCTATGAAAAAGAATTACTTGTTAGTTTATCTGTTTTCTATAGGAGTTATGGCCTCAGCGCAAACACCTTATGAAACGATGGAAAAATCGAAAATTCAAAAAGGAGTTTTCGGAGTTGAAAAAAAGAAAAAAACAAATTTATATACCCAAAAAGCTGAAGGAGACATAGAATGGTCAAACGATTTTGAAGACCCGAGTGACTGGCTACATGTTGATGGTGGTTCTCACACAGATGGTGATTGGCAAATTGTTTCAGAAATGCCTCAGTCTTTAGTTACTGAATCTAATAATGGTTACAACTTCGCAACTGAAATGAATTCCCCTACAGGTGATGTAAACGGTGGTTCATTTGCGCTCATAGACAGTGATGAAGCTGGAACAAATGGAGTACAGGATGCTTATTTCGAGTATCAGTCAGCAATAGACTTCAGTGCTCTTGGAGATACAGCGTTAACTATTAAATTTCATCAGATTTATAGACGTTATAACGAAACTTATACCTTAGAAATATCTAATGATGGTGGTACCAATTGGGAAGAGTTTAATGTTAATCCAGATGTTCCCACAAACACCAATTCAGATGGAACTGAAATTAAAGAAATAAATATCACTTCCGTTATTGGAACTGGAAATTGGTCTAATGATGTTCGCATACGCTTCCATTATGAAGGTGCTTACGATTGGTTTTGGGGTGTAGATGATATTGAAATATATCAATCATGGGAAAATGACCTTAAGTTAAGAAGTACAGTTGCTATTGGCGGTACTCAAGAGTTAGATTATCATTTTATCCCTTCTAGTCAAACCTCTTTTGATGGATTTGGTTTTGAAAGTAGAATCTCAAATGAAGGTTCTCAGGATCAAACTGAAGCAGCCTTAAATGTAACTATACCAGGTACTTCTTACGATGAATTTGGTGGTGTCATCAATACAGGGAGTAACGTACTTGCTTCTCAAGATCTTGATACTTTTGAAATCACTAACAAATTTGACATAGTTTCAGAAGGAGAAGGCACATATGAAATTAAATACGAAGCTGATTTAGGCTTAAATACAGATGCAAACATGGTTGACAATCGTGATTCTTCAGAAGTAACTTTTGGAGGTTTTGAATATGGCAGGGATGACGGTAGTACTACGGCAGGATTGATTGCTCAAATCGGCTCTCAAACTGATGCAGCTTTAAAAATTGGAAATGTAATGGAAATATTTGACGACATGTCTGTTGCTTTTATTAATATTTTCATACCATCTTTAACACAAGCTGCAATAGATGCTCGAGTAGGATCCCAAATTTCAGCTGAGATACATCTATGGGATAATAATAATGGAGAGTTTAATTATATAGCAGGAACTGCATTACATACTGTAAAGGAAAGTGATTTTGGTACATGGGTTAAAATTCCAATGGAAAATTTAGATCCTTATGAATTGCTTTCTGGAGACCTCGTTTTAGTTACTGCAAACCATTTTGGTGGTGCTGATGAAATGACATTCCAATTGGCTCAAAATGTTGAAGAAGGAACTGTTAGTGGTTTTAATGCTGCTGGTGATCCTTTTACTTTAACAGATCCTGGTGCAGTTGCAATTAGATTAAATGAAGATGTTGAGTCTTTAAATGTTTCAGATGTAAATTCATTTGACACAAAGGTTAACCTTTATCCGAATCCTGCTACAAACCAGGCAAATGCTTCGTTTAAGTTAGAGAATTCTTCGGAGGTAACTTACAAATTAACTGATATGTCTGGTAAGGTTATTTATGAAAACACAATGGAAGGGTTATCTGCTGGGAAACACAATGTTTCAATTCCTACAGAAACTATTTCAAATGGAGTATATTTCTTTAGCCTAAAAGCAGGAGAAAACTCTACAACTAAAAAGTTAGTAGTGAATAAATAATCATTATTATTTTTGATAAAAAAAGAGACTCGCACTTAGTGTTGAGTCTCTTTTTTTATATTGTCGACAAAACTTAACCTAGATTATTGAGCACACCTAACACAATACCTGCTTTCTGGTCTAATAAATATTCTTTTTAAAGGGATTTCTTGTCCACAACCAGCGCACTTACCAAAAGATTCATCATTAATATTTTCTTTCACATACTTTAATCCTCTTAAACGTTCTTCAGATTTTCGGAGCGCTGCTTCAAGGACGCTTCTGTTATTTATTGCGTCCATTCTTGAAACTCTTCCAATTGCTACATCAGGAGACTCTGGTTTAGTTAATTCCTTGTATTCTGTGATGTCTTCGATAGTTTTCTCTATTTCTCTATCAATGATTTTTTCAATCTGCTTTTTAACCATTTCTCTAAAATATCTGTAACCAAAGATAAAAAAAGTTATTTCATTTAACTTGAAATTTCTAATCGTCTTTCTACTACACAGCTGAATTACACCATATATCAAGAATTTACCGTCGTTGTAGGTTTACTATAAATGAAACTATGTTCTTCACAGCTGATACAGGGCAAACTCACACTTTTATTTTTAAGAGTTTTCTCAAATAGTCCTCATT
>JBBEBO010000127.1:0-20736 GCA_040882265.1 Brumimicrobium sp.
TTAAATATTCGGGTACTTTATTTATACCGTATTCCAGCGACTGATATTTGCGGTTCAGACTTTTGTCTGTCATGATGGTTTTCGGTGAACTTCCAAAGAAATCAGCGAGATCGTAATCCATTGGCTTCTCTCCTGTTTTGAACGACTCAAATGTGAAACGATGATCGTCAGTCACGACACCCACATCATACATCGGCGAACGTTCACGCTCAGAAATACGTCTCAAGTTTTGCATATTTTCCTCGCTAATCACAATTCCCATGCGCTCTTGCGATTCGTTACCTATAATTTCTTTTGCAGATAAAGTAGGATCACCAACAGGTAATTTGTCGATATCAATATGTCCGCCCGTTTCTTCTACAAGCTCCGACAAACAGTTCAAGTGTCCACCAGCACCGTGATCGTGAATAGAAACAATTGTATTTTCATCACTTTCAACCAAAGCGCGAATCGCATTCGCCGCACGTTTTTGCATTTCAGGATTGGACCTTTGGATGGCGTTTAGTTCAATGCCAGAGCCGAAAGCACCCGTATCAGCCGAAGAAACAGCCGCTCCACCCATTCCTATGCGATAATTTTCTCCACCGAGAATAACAATTCTGTCGTCTTTTTTAGGTTGTTTTTTTAATGCTTGACTTTGTTTGGCATAACCCACACCACCCGCAAGCATAATGACTTTATCAAAAGCGATTTTACGATTATCTTCTTCGTACTCAAATGTTAGCACAGAACCAGAAATCAATGGTTGTCCGAACTTATTTCCAAAATCAGAAGCTCCATTTGATGCTTTGATCAAAATATCCATTGGCGTTTGATACAACCAAGGGCGCTCAGCTACTTTTTGTTCCCAACGGCGATTTTCCTCCAATCGAGAATAAGCAGTCATGTAAACAGCCGTTCCCGCCAAAGGTAAAGAACCTTGTCCTCCTGCCAAACGATCTCGAATCTCACCACCAGAACCAGTCGCTGCACCATTAAATGGCTCAACAGTCGTTGGAAAGTTGTGCGTTTCCGCTTTTAGTGATAACACAGAATCAAAATCTTTTTCTGAGTAAAAATCAGGAATATCTGCCTTTTTCGGAGCGAATTGTACCGCTTTTGGTCCTTTCACAAACGCTACATTATCCTTATATGCCGAAACAATTCCATTTGGATGTGTTTCAGATGTTTTACGGATTAGTTTAAAAAGTGAAACTGGCTTTTCTTCACCGTCAATGATAAATGTTCCGTTAAATATTTTGTGTCTACAATGTTCTGAATTCGCCTGAGAAAAAGCAAAAATCTCAGAATCTGTCAGTTTACGATTGATCTTTTTCGATAAATTCTCCAAGTATTCAACCTCTTCTGAATTCAAAGCCAATCCTTCTTTTTGGTTGTACGCTTCGATATCATCTATTTCAAGAATCGGCTCAGGCTGGACATTTATTTCGAATATATTCTGTTCTAAAGATTCATATTTCTGAGAAAGCATTGGATCAAAATCAGTAAATCCAGCTTCCACTTCAAAGAACTCTTCAATTCTTATAATTCCCTGAACACCCATATTTTGAGTGATCTCAACTGCATTAGTACTCCAAGGTGTAACCATCGCTGCCCGTGGTCCCACAAAGGTTTTATCTAAAGAAGTTTTATCGATTTTTTGTGCGTTTCCAAATAGCCAATTTAGCTTTTGGATATCGTCTGAAGAGATCTCATTTGGTGTTTGAACAGCGTAAACTGTTTGAGATGCATTAACGAAAAAGTGTATCATGCTCAGAAATTTATTGCTCGAATTTTAAAAATGCAAGTTTACTCTAATTGTAGGAAAAGTACAACATTATGGAGGAGTATATATGAAATGATATTAACAATTTTGGGCGTAAAATAATATCTTATAATTTTCTTTTGTTTTTCTTGATGACCGACTATTATTAGTAGGCTTCTTGCGCAGCAGTGCAACTGCTGCAGAGCTTGAAGTTTGTTTTTTCTTTTGATGACCGACTTATTATTAACAGTTGGTTTCGCAGCAGTGCAACTGCAGCGAAACAATTCGTTATGTCAGTAATAATCTTCATCGCTTCGCCGCAGTTTTGCTTTTTCTCTTGATGACCGACTTATTATTAGCAGTTGGCTTCGCAGCAGTTGCACTGCTGCGCTACACTTCGCTATGACAGTAAAAAAGTTAAAAAGCAAATTGCTTGGTTTAATACAACAATTTTTATTAATTTAATATAAACTAATTTAAAAACCACTAAAATGAACAAAGGAGTAAAGCATACAATTAAAAAGAACGCATCCTATTATTTGACGCTAACTGTAGTAAACTGGGTGGATGTTTTTACACGGAAAAATCACAAACAGGTAATAGTAGACTCACTAAGATATTGTATTCAAAATAAAGGCTTGAACGTATACGCATGGTGTTTAATGTCTAATCACTTGCACCTTATAGTAAATTGCGATGAGCCGTTTCAACTTAAGGATGTTATACGCGACTTTAAAAGACACACAGTCAAACAAATTCTATTTCAGGTTATCAATGAGCCTGAGAGCAGAAGAGAATGGTTGCTTAGAGAATTTCGAGCTTCAGGAAATGCAAGTAATCGAAACAAGGAGTATAAGTTTTGGAAAATAGGAAATCATGCTATCGTATTATATAGTCAGCACTTTGTATGGGAAAAATTGAATTACATCCACAATAATCCCGTTTCTGAAAACTTTGTAAATAAACCAGAAGATTGGGTATATTCTTCTGCTTCAAATTATTGGAATGGTCATGGGATATTGAAAGAAGTTCATTGTTTGACACCGCCTGTTAAAACGGTATGGTAGCTAGCGCAGCAGTGCAACTGCTACGAAGCTTCGGATGCTGATAGATCGGGACAAGACCTGCTGCAGAGCTTAAGTAGTTGCTAGTTCGTAATAAAGAATATTATTAAGTTTGCTAAGTCAAAGACTAAAGTTTTGGTGAAATAGCGCAGCAGTGCAACTGCTGCGAAGCTTCGGGGGCGCAAAGTGCAAAGGCCATCAAAAACCACCTTTGCGAACCTTGCGCCTTCTCCTGCTTTCATAGCGGTTAAAAACTTACTGGTAAAGTATCCGATAAGCATTTTTATTTTTTAAAAACGAACTAGGAAACACACATCTCGTCTGTCTATAATTGTAACGCTACGCTTTAATCATACTCTTTCGATTGAAGTTTGTCCATTTGAGAAAGGTTGGTCCAGAGGAATGCTTTTTGTCACGATTTTTGGTGCAAAAATGCGCGCCAAAAAGGGTTTTCGTTTAATAGCTAACTGCGGACTAAAGTCCGCAGTTAAGGAATGTGGCGTCGATATGCGGCTATGTTGCATAAAAAGGAATTACAAACTGTAAAAGCTCCTAATAATATTAGTTCTACAAATCAGCTACTTCAAAAAATCACCGATTCACCAAAGGCCGAATCAAGTCCTCCAAACCATTCACTTTAATCTCATACATCAGCTGCATTTGTTCGCCTAGTTTACCTTGTGGAAAACCTTTGCCGCGATACCAGACGTAGTAAGGTTCTGGGACATCAACCAAAAAATACCCTTTGAATTTGCCAAAGGGCATTCTCATGTTGGCTAGTTTTAGTAGCTCTTCTTTGTTGTTCATTTTACTTCCTTAAGAAATTTAAAATTAACTTTTTCACATCGACTAGCATGTATCCAATGCGAATCTTTCTGTCACAATTTTTGTGTTTGACCTTTTTGTATACGAAAACAAGTAATCCCGAACACAAAAATTCCGCCAGAAAGTATTGTCTTTTTCTTCTTTAGAACCAAGGGTTTTAACCCGTGGTTAAATATATTTCGTATCTAAAGGTACTATTGAGTTAGACGAACAAAAAATACAAAGTGATAGGCACCTAAGCTTTAACGAATTCGCGTCCTTCAATCCCCATAACAAAACCTTTGCGCTCCCTGCGCCTCCTCAGCGAACATTGCGGTTAAAACCCTACTTCTTAGGAGTTTCTTTCAGTACATCCAATAAGAAATCCCAAAATTTTTGAACGGAGCTAATTTGTGCGCATTCGTCTGGTGAGTGTGCGTGACGGATATTTGGTCCGAAGGAAATCATGTCTACGTTTGGTAAGTGTGTTCCTAAAATTCCGCATTCTAATCCTGCGTGACAGGCTTGTACTTTTGGATCGCTGTTGAAACGATCTTTGTACATTTTTGTCATTGTTTTGAGGATTGCAGAGTCGGGATTTGGCTCCCATCCTGGGTAATCGCCACTTTGCTCTACCTCTGCTCCCATTAATTCAAAAGAAGATTTAATGGTGTTTGCAACGTCTTTTTTAGTTGACTCTACGCTACTTCTTTGGAGCGATTTCGTTTCAAAAACACCGTCTTTAACCAATACTCTTGCAAGTGAGGATGATGTTTCTACTAATCCTTCAAATTTTAAGCTCAATTTAAATACACCATTATGTAGAGCATATAACGCACGAATCATTTTTTCACGCTCGTTTCCGGAAACCATTTTATCGGGCGTATCAACTTCTTTGAGATCAATTGTCAAGTTTGGTTCAACGGGGTCAAATTCTGTATGGAATTCTTCTTTTATATTCTTAATGAAAACTTCGAAATTTTCTTTCTCCATTGTTAAAACAGACACCACAGCGACAGCCTCACGTGGAATAGCATTTCTTAAACCTCCACCGTCAAATGAGTGAAGCATCACATCCATACCTGCCTCATAAATCAAACGGGTCATTAATTTATTAGCATTTGCACGACCTTTGTCGATGTCCATACCAGAATGTCCGCCTTTTAGACCTTTAATTTCGATTCTGTAAGCTTGGACATCTTCTAGTGAATATAGTTCTTCATATTCGTATCGCGTATTGGTATCAATACCACCAGCACAGCCAATACTCAACTCGTCGTCGTCTTCGGTATCAAGGTTGAGTAAGATTGTACCATCATAAAAACTTGGGTCCAATTCCTTCGCTCCCGTCATTCCAGTTTCTTCGTCCACTGTAAACATTGCTTCCAAAGCAGGATGAGGAATATCGTCTGAAGAAAGTAAAGCCATAATTGTAGCTACACCTAATCCATTATCAGCACCAAGTGTTGTTCCCTCAGCTTTTACCCAGTCACCATCAACGACCATTTTGATTCCTTCTTTGTCGAAATCAAAATCTGTATCGTTGTTCTTTTGGTGTACCATATCCACATGCGACTGCAAGATTATCGTTTGACGGTCTTCCATGCCTTTTGTGGCTGGTTTTTTAATGATTATGTTACCTATTTTATCTGTATGTGTTTCTAAACCTAAGTTTTTACCGAAATCAACCATAAACTGGATGACTCTTTCTTCTTTTTTACTTGGTCTTGGTACTTCGTTTAAATCTGCAAAGTGATTCCACAGTGCTTTTGGTTCTAATTTTCTAACTTGCTCTGACATTTATGTTTTTATTTTATAAAGATATCTTCATGTCTTGAAAATATCAGTTGAATTGTTTGATTAATTTTCTTTTAATAACTGATAAACTTCATCAGTCTTTTTGTCACAATTTTTGCGACAAAAATTCCGCCAAAAAGATTTATCCCTTTCATCTCTAACCGTGGGTTAAAACCGCACGGTTAGAGAAATATCGTCCGTCAGCTGACGGACTTTTGAGGTTCTTTCATAATATGAAGTATTAAATAATATTGAACCATACCAATTGTGAAACAACTAGGGAATTCAATAAAAATTATTTAACCAGTTTTCTATACTTCAATCTTGTCGGAGACGTGTCTCCCAAACGTTTCTTTTTGTTTTCCTCATAATCAGAGAAACTTCCTTCAAAAGCGTACACTTGAGAGTCGCCTTCAAACGCTAAAATGTGCGTACAAATTCTATCTAAGAACCATCTGTCGTGAGATATAACAACGGCACAACCAGCAAAGTTCATTATTCCTTCTTCAAGCGCTCTTAACGTATTAATATCTATATCATTAGTCGGCTCATCTAAAAGCAATACATTAGCTTCAGTTTTAAGCGTCATTGCTAAATGCAAACGGTTTCTTTCACCACCTGAGAGTACACCAACTTTCTTATTTTGATCCGAACCCGCAAAAGCAAATTTGGATAAATAAGCGCGTGCATTAATTTTTTGATCGCCAATCTCAATATGTTCTGTTCCACCAGAAACAACTTCGAAAACAGACTTTTCAGGATCTAAATCGTCATGGGCTTGATCAACATAACCAATTTTTACAGTCTCTCCTACTTTGAACGTACCAGCATCGGGCTCTAATTCACCCATAATCATTTTGAAAATGGTTGTTTTACCCGCACCGTTAGGTCCAATAATACCTACAATTCCGTTTGGTGGTAATTGGAAATTCAAATCATCATAAAGCAATTTGTCTCCAAACGCTTTTCTTACGTGTTCAGCGTCAATCACATTAGAACCTAATCTTGGTCCATTTGGAATTGGTATTTCCAGCTGAGCTTCTTTAGCTTTTGCATCTTCAGATAAAAGTTTATCGTAGTTATTCAAACGTGCTTTACTCTTAGCTTGTCGTCCTTTTGGATTTAGTCGAACCCATTCCAACTCACGTTCAAGCATTTTCTGTCTTTTTGAAGCTTGTTTGTCCTCCTGACTCAAACGTTTTGATTTCTGGTCTAACCAAGATGAATAATTTCCTTTCCATGGAATCCCTTCACCTCTATCAAGTTCAAGAATCCAACCAGAAACATTATCTAGGAAGTAACGGTCGTGAGTAACGGCGATTACCGTTCCTTTATATTGTTCTAAATGTTGCTCTAGCCAGTGAATAGACTCAGCATCCAAGTGGTTTGTAGGCTCATCGAGTAATAAAATATCAGGATTTTGAAGCAATAAACGTGTTAAAGCAACTCTACGGCGTTCACCACCAGATAAATTCTCTACATTTTGATCATCTGGAGGACAACGTAAAGCATCCATAGCTCTATCAAGCTGAGCATCTAACTCCCAAGCATCCAAATGATCAATTTTATCCTGAACCTCACCTTGACGCTCAATGAGTTTTTCCATTTTATCTGGGTCATTCATCACAGCTTCGTCCATAAAGGCATTGTTGATTTCCTCATATTCTTTAAGGATATCTACTGTTGACTGAACGCCTTCCATAACGATTTCTTTCACCGTTTTTGACGGATCGAGTTCGGGTTCCTGTGGTAAATAACCTACAGTATAACCATCTGATATCGTCAAATCTCCTCGGAAGTCTTTATCAATTCCTGCAATTATCTTCATTACAGTCGATTTACCCGAACCATTTAAACCAATGATTCCAATCTTAGCACCGTAATAAAAAGAAAGTGAAATATCTTTTATAATCTGTTTTCCTGTGGGAGTTGATTTACTTACCCCCATCATTGAAAATATAACTTTTTTATCGTCTGACATACATAAATTTTTGTACTGCGAAGTTAGTTATTTTTTTGAGATTGAAAGTTGCTAACAATACTCTTATAACTAGAAAATTTATTGTAATGTGGCTCTGAATTTATCAAATTCAATAAAGAATTTTTCACCTAACGAATCATCAATAATCCCCTCGGTGTCATTAAAATTATCATCAAATTTTGGGAGTGAAAAATGAGATACAATATCTGCATCGAACTTGGGCAAGCGACTTAATGCTAACTCCATTACATTCCCTCCACCATAACCTCCAGGTGAAGTTGAAAGTAATAACATCGGAGTCTTTTTAAAGAACTTAAGCTCATAGCGTGAACACCAATCCATTAGATTTTTAAAAACCGCAGCATAAGCACCATTGTGTTCTGCTAGAGAAACAACTAACGCATCAGCCGATTGAATTTTTTTAACAAAATCTATTACTTTTTCAGGATATCCATTATCCTCTTCCCTATCTACACTAAAAATTGGAATATCAAAATCATTTAAATCTAGAAGTTCTGTTTCATAAGAATCAATTAAATTCAAGGTATAATTTACAAACTTTTTATTAATTGAATTCTTACTATTACTTCCTGCAAATCCTATTACTTTCATTCTATTTTAAAGTTAAATATTAATAAAAACTATACGTTACTACTAACAGTCGCTTTAAAATAATTGTTCAATAAAAAGATTAGTTTTCCCGACATTTTGTTTTCGTAACGCTTCGTTCGATAACCGCTTACCCAGACAATTCCTTTAATAGCATTTGTCATAAACACCTCGTCAGCGGCAAGTAGGTTTTGCGGCATAATGGCACATTCATAAACTTTAATCCCGTGTTCTAAAGCAATATTAATGATTGTCATGCGCATAACACCTCCAACACACCCCTCTTCCAAACCAGGTGTGTAGAGTACTCCATTACTTACAACAAAGATATTGGCGCTTGAACCTTCTAATATACCACCTTTAGGATCGGTAATTAATAAATCATCAAAATCTCTTTCTTTTGCTTCAATAGCACTCATGACATAAAGCAAACCATTTTTTGTTTTAAAATTAGAGAGAGGAGATTTGTGCTTTCTCATTTTTGTATAAAGGTCAATTTCCCAACCTTTACTATTTAATTCAAACTCATTATTGTTAATAGGATATACCTCAATAAAAAAAGTCACTTCATTTGAATCTGGTAGATATGTGCCACCTGAAGTACGATCTAAAGATAATCTTACACGCCCACCTTTGTCAATTTCAGATAAGCTTATTAATTCTTGAATTTTATCTAAGAAAAAGTCGGCTGTATAGAAATTAGGCACTCTCATTTTAAGCGCCATAGCTCCCTCCACCATTCTCATAAAGTGTGCTTCAACATTAATTGGTTTACCATTAAAAATACGAATACTTTCAAATAAACCGTCGCCATAAATATGCCCACGATTTCCTGAACCGAGTGTTGCGCCCTCGTTTTTCAGTACTTCTCCGTTATTATTAATGTATAGTAGCGCCATATTAACCGAAAATATACGAAATAAATGCTAAACCTTTATCGAAATTAATAAATAAAACATATACTATTCCAAAAATTGCACCTCCAAAATGTGCATCGTGGGCTACTCCTGTTCCACCTTTTTTACTCATATAGTATTCAAAACCGAGGTAAATTATACCAAATAACCATGCTGGAATTTCAACTGGAATAAACATTATATAAATTCCTCCTTCTGGCATCCATAGAATTGCAGCAAACAATACAGCCGAAACTGCTCCAGAAGCACCAAGGCTCATATAGTTTGGATTATCTTTATTTCTTAAAAAAGGCCAAATTGATGCTGCAAGTCCACCGATTAAATAAAGTACTAGAAAATGCAAAGTTCCAATTCCACCTCCATAAGTTTCGTTAAAAATATACTCCATATTTCTCCCGAAAGAAAACAAGACAAACATGTTAAAAAACAAATGCAAGTAATCACCATGAATAAACATATGCGATAAAATTCTATAGCTTTCATTTTGTCTTTTTACTTTGTATGGATAGAAAATCCACTTGTATTTCACTTCTTCATTGTTGAATGCTCGAATCGACAGCAATACTGTTACTATAATGATAATCAACGTAATTGGATAGTACTGAAATTCCATAAATGATGATAATTATTGATAAGTTATTTACTTTTTATTAGGTATTTTACTTAATTAATTCTTATTTTACTTTGCAATATGCCAAAAAGATATGAGAAAATTTTATTTCTGTATACATTTCTTTTTACTTTCCCTTTTATTTTTGGGACTTTTTGGTTGTTCGTCATTTTCTAGTAATAATTCTGAACAAACTTTTGAGTCCTCTGATGAGCAAAAATTATCTTTCATACTATCAAATAACAAGATCAACAATATTAATCTAGACGATGAATCAATAAACTTTTGTAATGCTTTTTATGCTAAAAGAAACTATAAGACTATTTGGGTTAAGAATGATGCAATTATGAGAAGTGACCATGATTTTCTTGATTATTTAAACAATGATGTTTCTCTAAACCTGCCAGAAGGATTTACTCGTACCCCTGACTTCACAAGAGACAACAACTTATATGAACGGGAAATTATTGCTGTGTTGAAACTTGCTGAATATTTAGACATCCAAGAAAATGGCTTCATTGATTTCAAAGATGCTTCTTTTAAGACTCACAAGTTTATTGATTTCAATAAGCTAGATCGCTTTATTAAAGGTAAAAACCGATCAGTAAGCTGGGAGTTATATGCTATGAACTACAGTCATAAAGACAGCAGAATACCAAAACTACATAACTCTCTAAACAAATTCACTAGTAATTATCCTTTAGATGATAAAGCCTCAGAACTTTCTCTTCCTCATGATACAGTTGGTCATTCAAATAATAAAGTTGCAACTACATTAAAAGAAAGAGGTTTTATTTCCGATATCACTATTAGTTCAGACAGCTTAAGAGAAGTACTAAAAGAATATCAATATTTTAATGGCTTAAACCCAGATGGCGTAACAGGAAAAAACACGATCAAAATTTTAAACGAAACGAATTTAGATCGTTATCACAAAGGTATTATTGCGCTTGAAAAATTGAAATCAATACCTGATTCACTCATCGCTTCAAAATTTATTGAAGTAAACATACCCTCTTTTAAGTTGCGTTTCTTTAATGCTGATACATTAGTAAGTGAACATAAAGTCGTAGTTGGAGCAAATGCTACACAAACGCCTGAGTTTTCTGCTCTAATTAAATTTATTGTTACACATCCATACTGGCATGTACCTTACTCAATTGCAAGTACTGAAATTCTTCACGGTGCTAGAAACGACTCCACATTTTTTGAAAAAAGAAGCTATACACTTCTAGACAGTGGTAAAGTCATTTCACCGAACGAAATAAATTGGAACGATATAAAAGCCTCAAATTTTCCTTATAGTGTTCGTCAAGGGGGTGGCAGAACTAATAGCCTTGGTTTAATTAAGATTCTTTTTCCTAACACAGAAGCTGTATATATTCACGACACTCCTAGTAAACATCTTTTTGAAAGAGATATAAGAAATTTTAGCCATGGTTGTATAAGAACTGAAAATCCACTTGAATTATCAAGAAACATACTTGCTATTGAAAACCATGTTTATATGGACTCTATAGATACACTTGTTCAAAAGGACAGAGAAACTTATTTAAAAATTAACGCTCCTTTTTTAGTACATATCAACTACCGTACTGCTGAAAGTGATGACTCTACGAAACAAGTACGATTTTATCAAGATATTTACTCGCGTGAGAAGAAATTATTACAACTTTTTGATGAACCTACTCCATAGTATAATTCTTCAGGAATGATTATGTTTGCAAAAACTTAAAAAGTTATGAGTGTTATAATTTCTCCTTCCATTCTAGCAGCTGATTTTGCGAATTTAGAACGCGACGTTAAAATGTTAAACAAAAGTCAGGCAGACTGGATTCACATTGATATTATGGACGGTCAATTTGTTCCGAATATTTCTTTTGGACTTCCTGTCATGCAAGCGATCCACAAACATGCAGAGAAACCTTTAGACGTTCATTTGATGATTGCTACACCCGATCAATACATACAAGACTTTAAAGATGCAGGTGCAGAAATATTGACTGTACATTATGAAGTCTGCAATCATTTGCATAGAACTTTACAAGCAATTAAAAATGCGGGGATGAAAACAGGAGTAGCTATAAACCCTCACACACCTGTAAGTTTTTTACAAGATGTTATAGCGGATATAGATGTTGTGCTTGTTATGTCAGTAAATCCAGGGTTTGGGGGTCAAAAATTCATTCCATACACCATTGAGAAGGTAAGTGAGTTGAAAAAACTTATAGAATGGAAAGAAGCAAATACCATAATTGAAGTTGATGGTGGCGTCAACAGTGAGAATGCTCCGCTTTTAATTGAAGCTGGAGCAAGTGCTTTAGTTGCGGGTAGTTTTGTCTTTAAATCCGCAGATCCAATTGAAACTATCAAATTATTGAAAGGTGTTTAACCTGCATTAATTAAAAGTTTCTAAAACAAAAAAAACGCTGATAAATGAATACCAGCGTTTTTTTTATCTCGTTTTAAAATAAGACTAAAATCTCCACCCTAATCTAAGTGCCGCATTGGTTCCTATAAATGATTCACTTCGTTCAGGCGTTACTCCTGTAGTTGAATTTCCATCAAAAGTTGAAACTGTTTCAGCCTCTTTGTAGTTGAAGTTCGAATAACCGAAACCTAATTCTAGACCAAGATATACGTTTTCAACAAAGTAGAAATCCATTCCAGCTCCAAGTCCAACTCCAAACATAGAATACTTCCCTTCGCTCTCGATATCTAAATCCTCAAAATAATCTTCACCATCAGAGTCTTCAGTAATCATTGCTTGGCTTCCACCACCAAAATTAATCCCTAAAGCCACATAAGGAGACAACTTTTGAGTTCCAGCTAAATGATATTCACCGCCAATTTGAGCGTTCCATGCAGAACGTTTAATATCGGCAATTCCTTCTCCACCGCCTCCATCAGCATCCTCATAAAATTTTAAAGATTCTGAAGAAGGGTTTCCTGAACCATCACCTAAGCCTACTTGTATACGAGCAGCTATATTGTCATTAACAAAATAACGTAAACGCAAAGTTGGATCATTCCAATTGATTCCTGTTCCTCCGCCATTAACTAGTACTTCCATCGAGAAAGGAGTCTCTGTAGATGATTTTTCGACATCAGCATAAGTTTGTCCAAAACTTACACCAGCTGATGCAAGTACTAAGCAACCTGTAAATAAAATCTTTTTCATAATTTATTAGTTTTTATATTTAGGTTGAATATAAAAAAGCAATTCGTTTAAAAAAACTATTTAACTAAAAAATCACAATAAAAACTTTATTTTTACCTTATGAAGATGAGTTTGTTTTTACGTTTATTATTTACTTCATTGTTATTATTTAGTGTTACTCTCCCCTTATTTGAACGCAAACACTCCGACTTTGAAATGGCAGAAGACAGCTTTGAATATGCAGCAAAAAAATGGGCTGAAGGGGCTTGGAGTTTTGTAACTGATGCTGTTATAACCATAAAAGATAAAATTATAGAGGAAGATGAAGTTATGCCAAAAAGTAGTTGGGAAAAGACGCTAGATCAACTTTATACTGGATACGGATATGGTGTTAGTAGTTTAGGTGGAGCTAATAAAGCTTGGAATAATTACAAGTATAAAGAATACCATGTAATTCCAATACTTACTGTATCTATTATAGTCATCACTTTAATTCAAATCATATTTCTAAACACTCTTTACAAAAGAAGAAATCCTATTTTAGGTTTTATAAATATACTTTTGGTTCTATCAATATTTGGAAACTGCATATCTAGCGACAAATATGATGGTTTACTCTACGGCAGCTTGATCTTTGTATTGATTCACTCCATTTACATGCTTTTTTTCTATTATTACAAGTCCAAAAGCAAGTTTAAATAAATCATTAAATTATAAAGTATTAAAATGAAACTCTTTTGTCTTTGCTTTGTACTGGTTTGTATATGAACCATCTTCATTGCGAATTGTAAAAGTACTTGTTTCTACTTTCAACATATCACTCACTTTTTTAAAAACGAGAATGTTTCTTACCACTTTACCCTTAACACCACACACTTCAATTCGTTCTGAAAGTTTTAATTCTCTCTGTTTTGCAATAGTTTCGACTTCCTCATATCTGTCTTGAGGAACAATTAGCCAAAATGTTGCATTAATTGACATCAGCTTCTTAGCTTTGAAAATAAGTTTATCAAGAGTTAGCGTTGTCTCATGTCTTGAATTTGTTCTTTCCTGAGAAGGAGAATAGGTTGAGTTTTTAAAAAAGGGAGGGTTTGATACGATAAGGTCAAACAGTTGATTGGGTTCAAAATTTTTAAAATCAACATTAAATAATTTCATTCTATCACTAAATGGAGAACGAATAAAATTGCCATTTGCTGTTCTTGAGCAACTATCAGAAATTTCAACACCACAAACCGTTGCTTTTGGAAATTTCTGAGCCAGCATTAAAGCAATAACGCCTGTTCCTGTACCGACATCTAAAATATTTTTAGGACTATTCGCTTCAATATGAGCTCCTAAAACCATAGCGTCTGTACCTACTTTTTGAGCACAGTCATTTTGCTCAACATCAAAAGTTTTAAATTTGAAAACTGACATAATAGGTGTTAAGAAAGGTATAGTTCAATAAGCCCTTCAGGAGCTTTGACAAACATTTCTTTTTTAGTTCGGTCTAATTTAGTAACCAATCCTTCAATTAATGGAAGTAGAACTTCTTTGTCTCCATTTTTAATTTGAATCAAAGGGTTTACTTTATAATCAACGATTTGAACGATGCTCCCAACTTCACCATAATTTTCATCAAATACTTTAAAGCTTACTACTTCGTGATCATAAAAGTTAACTCCAGTTAATTCTGGAAGTACCTCGAGCGGTAAATAAATGTCTTTTCTAAGAATTGATTTAGCTTCATTTTCGTCGTTAACACCTTCAAATTTGACTTGCGCAAATCCTTTAGCCCTCATTTTAATTCTTTCGACGAAAAAAGGTGTTAATAAACCGTTGATATCAATATATACTGCATCAAGTGACGCGTATTCCTCAGGAGATGTAACATCAAAAAAAAGCGAAACTTCACCTTTAAATCCGTGAAGTTTCGCTACATAACCTAAATTAAAGCAATCTGCCTTGTTCATTTCTTGTGGAAACTAATTATTCAGCAGACTTTTCTTTATCTTCTTTTTTTTCTTCCTCTTCAGGTTTAGAAGTTTCTTCTGATTTTGCTTCTCCTTTTGGAGCTTCTTCAGCTGTTTTAGCTTCTGGAGCTTCTTCAGATTTAACCTCATCTTTAGGAGTTTCTTCAGCATCCTTAGCTTCTGCCTTTGGAGCTTCCTCTTTTGCTTCGGTTTTTGGTGCATCTTCAACTTCCTTTGCTTCTGCTTCTGGAGTTGCTGCTTCACTAGCCTCTGCTTCCGGAGTCTCTTCTACTTCAGGAGTGTTTTTGGCTGCAATTTCTGCTGCACGAGCATCACTTCTAGCTTTTTCTGCTGCTAAACGCTCTTTTTCAGCTTTCTGTGCAGAAGTTGAAAGTCCTTCAGTTTTTGCATCAATTTTTGCTTCTTTGTCTTTCAACCAAGCTGCAAATTTCTTTTCAACATCAGCCTCTGTAAGTGCACCTTTATGAACTCCTCTTAGCAAGTGGTTTTTATACAAAACACCTTTATAAGAAAGAATTGCTCTTGCCGTATCCGACATTTCTGCACCAACACCAACCCAATGAAGTGTCTGGTCGAAGTTAATATCAATTGTTGCTGGATTTGTATTAGGATTATATGTTCCTAACTTTTCGATAAATCTACCATCTCGTTTTGAACGAGAGTCAGCTACTACTACGTGGTAAAAAGGATATCCTTTTTTACCGTGTCTTTGCAATCTAATTTTTGTTGCCATAATGTTTTATTGGTTGGAGTACGAAACCCCGTTTAATAAATAAATTTTTATTTGAGGTGCAAAAGTAGCTTATTTATTTGAGAAAGACACTTAATTTCAATAATAATATTTGCATTACTTTCTATTTCCTTTTATTTTATCCCAAGTAACATACATTTTTTCTTGTTTGGGACGATTTTTTTCCATTTTCCTGAGTGGTTTGCAAGGTTTTAAAGAGTCGTAACATTCCTTTGGTAAGGCTTGGTATAATGCAGTTCCTTTGGTTTTCCAATCAATCATCTCTTGAGAGACAGGTTTTACAATCTTTGCAGGGTTACCAACAACAACACTTCTTTCAGGAATACGCATTTTGGCAGGTACGAATGAAAGTGCGCCAATTATACACTCCTTCTCTATCACAGCATCATCCATCACAACTGCATTCATACCAATTAAGCAGTTTTCTCCAATCGTTCCACCGTGAATGATCGCTCCGTGCCCAATGTGTGCAGATTTTTTCAATCTAACAGTAGTTCCCGGAAACATGTGAATAGTGCAATTTTCTTGGACATTACAACCATCTTCAATAATAATTTCACCCCAATCACCTCGAATTGCGGCACCAGGTCCTATATATACATTTTCACCAATAATTACGTTTCCAGTAACAGTTGCATTCGGATGAATGTAACTAGATGCAGCTATCACTGGCTTAAAACCATTAAACTCAAAAATATTTGACATAAATTCTTTACTTAATTACAACTTTTCCCTATAATTGAACGTTAATCTTAAAAAGGAATATGACATACTGCGAATTTACAAAAGATTTGGACGAAAGTCACCCACATCGGCTATATCACGATAAATTTTACGGTTTTCCTATTGCAGATGATGATGAATTATTTGGACGATTAATATTAGAAATCAATCAGGCGGGTTTAAATTGGCTTACAATTTTAAAAAAAGAAGAAAACTTTCGAACAGCCTTTAAAGATTTCAATATAAGTGAAATTGCAAATTTTAATGAAACCGATATAAATTCTTTGATGAATAACGCTGGTATTATTAGAAATAGAAAAAAAATAGAAGCCACTATATATAATGCCAATAGAGTACTAGAAATTAAAGCGGAATATGGCTTCTTTAGTAATTGGTTAGACAAAAATATAGACAAAGATTTAAAAGAATGGACTGCTCTTTTCAAGAAAAACTTTAAATTTACAGGAGGATTAATTGTAGAGGAGTTTTTAATGAGCACAAGTTATCTAAGTGGTGCGCATCAAGCCAATTGTGATGTATATAAAGAAGTACTTAATTCAGAACCAAAATGGAAAAAGAACTAAAATATTTTTTTGCAGTAGTTTTCACACTGTTCATTAGCCCTACTTTTGGGCAATATAGTTTTGGAGGTGGACTTAGCTCACTTCACGGTGTGAATTTAGATATTACACGTGTAGGTGCTCATGCATATTTTGAACAACCTCGATCAGAAATAAATACTTTTTATTTACGAGGAACGCTAATGCTTCCACAAAAAAATAGTAGCACTGGTTCAGTTGAGGCAGTTTCAACAGAGGTGTCACCACAAAAACTTGATGGAATTCGCGTTGAAGACAAAACTTCTTTCTTCTCGGTTGATGGCGGCACAAGAATCTACTTCTTAAATACATACGATGCTGGGTTCTCCTTGTATGGTGGAGGTCATTTAAAAGGTATAATTAGCTCTTATTCTAGAACGTATGATCTATCTTCATTTGAAGATATTGATTCCGATATAGACCCTAATGATTATGTGACTCAAAATATAGAACCACTCTACTCGTTACTTTTTAGTTTTGGTGGTAATTTTGGAGCAAAATATCAATTGCCTTATCGCGGTGCATTAACTTTCGATTTGGCACTCGATTTGATTTCCAGAATTGTTGATCCCGCCGATATATTAGGAAATGAAATATCTCCCCTCTCACTTTCTTTTAATTTATCATATCGCTTTGATTGGTATTAAGTCGTCTTAAAATGATTGTAATAGAAAGTGGTGGAACAAAATCAAGTTGGTGTTTTCTTAGTGAATTAAATAACGAAACTGTTGTGATTGAATCCGTCGGACTTCATCCACGAGAGATTGACGACTTAAAGAAACAGACTATTCAGCAACTTCTTCAAGAACTTCCCGAGAATATTACCGGAAAACCAATCTTTTTTTATGGTGCTGGTTGTGAAGGACTAAAAAGTAAAGAAACGATTATAAGCTTTTTTAAGTCGTTTGGGTTTAACTCTATCACCGTTGATACAGACCTAAAAGGTGCTTGTTTAGCTATATTAAATAACAAACCAGGATATGTTGGAATTATAGGAACTGGTGCGGTTGCAGCCTCCTTTGATGGCAATGAAGTTATACAACAAACTTCAGGTCTTGGTCATCTAATTGGTGATGAAGGAAGTGGTTTTGATATCGGTAAAAGAATATTAAAAGCTTATTTTGCAAACCAACTTTCAGAAGATGTAAATCAATCAATTTTAGCTTATTTTGGTTCAAGTAAAGATATTATTCATCGAATATATCAACCTGATGGAAGAAAAATTATTGCTGGACTCACATTTATTGCAAAAAATCACATCAATAATATCACAATTAAAACAATAATTTTGGACAGCTTTGAAGATTACTATCTCACTGCTTTAAAGCCGTTTACATCAATTAAGAAAATTGGTTTTATTGGAAGTGTTGCTTTTTACTTTAAAGGTGAATTAAAAACTGTTTTAACTAAACATAAAATTGAATTAGGCAAAGTCTATATAACTGCTATAGAGCCCTTATTTATTTATCATTTGAAAAAATGATCTTAATTCATCGAAGGTTTTTAAAGCTTTATCGAATCGTTTTTAATTTAAATTAAAATACCATTTTTTGTCTGGAATATTATTATGATATTCGAATTCATTTAAGATGAAAAATGGAAAAATTAGAGTTAAAAGCTACAGCAAAAACACCGAAAATTTTATTTGATGGAGAGTCAGGTGAAATGCATATTCGTGGAAGAGCAATTCCAGATAATTCTGATGAATTCTGGGGTCCTATTTTACAATGGTTTTATGCTTATGCTACAGAACCAAAACCAATAACTTCATTTGTGTTTGATATGGAATATTTTAACATTTCATCATCTAAACCAATTCTATTTTTATTGCACAAAATGAATGACTTACAAGAAGCAGGTTATGAAGTTAGTATAGAGTGGAGATACCCAAAAGATGATGAGGATATGCTAGAAACAGGTAATGATTACTCCTGTATGGTTAAAATTCCATTTAAATTTAAGGAATCAAACAGCGATTACGGTTTAGCGGTCTAATTTATTGGCCAATTATTGGCTACTATAAAAAATGCTTTGTTCTTTAATTCCTTGATTAACATTGGACGTTTTTTTACTGTCGATAAAATATGTGCTTTGTTTATCACCTCAACTCCACCCATATCATGACCGTCATCAAGCTCACTCATCCAATATGGCTTTTTGAGCTCTATCAGATCAGATAACTCATCAAAATTTAATTCACTTTCAAAGTAATAGTTTCCAACATTTGATTTATTTAACCAATCACATCTCAAGTTAGTATTCATGAAAAAACTTCCTTTTAGAAATAAATATGATTCTATTTCTTGACTTGCATTAAACGTAGTTAACTGTTTATTGTTTAGCAAAGGTAGTTGATGATTAACAACTTTATTTATTTTCCTTGCTAGAGTATCCTTACCATTAGGTCCAACCCAGTTAGACATATCTAACACATCGCTTTTATCATTGTACAAATAATATTTTACAGCACATTCTAGGTGTAGGATACGATTGTTCCATTTTATTATAAAATCTATTTCTCCAAGTGTTTTTTTATTTTCAACTAACTGAAAATTTTGTAGAAGTAACTCCACTTTGGGGAAAGTTTGGAAGAAATAAGATAAAAGTGATTCAGCATAAAACCCCAGTCTGTTATTCTTAGGTCGATTAACGAACCGAATTAAATCGTTGGGGTGTTTTTCTAAATCTAAAAAGTAATCAAGACTATCCTTCTTCCACTCTTTTAAAATTTCATCGGGAAATAATGGAAGGTTAACTAAAAGTTTACTTTCACTATTTAAAGGACAAGCTGAAAACAGCAACCAATAAAGATCTTTTACATACCTATTTGTATTTTGTTTAAAGAAATTTTTGTCTGTTTTCATGCTATTTTATTGATCTTGTATAAGAGACGAATTTCAAAATGAAACTCATATTCAATATAGCTTAAAAATACGTTATTCCTTTTTAGATTTCTTCTTAAGGAATTGATTAATTCTTTTTGTGAGTACATTAAAAAGCAACTTTGCGTCTTTCTCTGGTAGTTTCCTTCCAAAAGAATAGATTTTGCCTAAATGTTCAAATTGAATTTTATTAGTCCCTCTAACCCATGGGGAGTTTTCATAAGCTTGTTGAAATGAAGATTCTTTAATTTCAGGAACTGTAAACTTTGTAATGTTTTCAATGAAAAATTGTCTTGCTCGACCATAATCACCTGTAGCATTTTTAACCCTTAATGCAGTTTCGTCAAGCTTTATGTACTCTCTTCCAAAAAAAAGATAAGCCAATGTTCGAATAACTCGCACAGCAAAATAGAGCCAAAACGCCATAAATATAATTAAAGCAATTTTTTCTTTTTCAGAGTATTCATAAAAAAATTGAGTAAAAACATACCCTCCAATTAGAACCCATAATATTGTCCAGATAAGAATTAAATATTTTTTATTTCCCAAATTAGGTGGATATATAACAAAAGTTATGTAATCCTTTTTATCAACAAAGCTTATCCGCTCACCAATCCATTTCATATTGCAAAGGTAAATTAATATTTCTTCAAGTAGAAATTTAAAAAGAGAACAAAATATAAAATGTGCTGTTTTTATCTTATTAAGGTAATATGACCTACCCTCTCGTGGCCTTCAGCTGAATGATTACTATCAAATTGGATTTTCCAGATATATGTACCATCTGGCGCTTTTTTATTTCCATCTAAACGATAATAACCGTCCCAACCATCATCTAAATTGTTAGAGACAAATATTAGTTCTCCCCAGCGATTATAAATAGAGAGTTTATAGCTTGATAAATCAACCCCACTTGAAATAACAGGTTTGAAAGTAGAGTTTATATGATCCCCGTCTGGCGTAAAACTATTGGGAACATAAAAAAGTAGGTCTTCAATTATTTTTATGGGTTTTACAATAGTATCAACACATCCTAATTCATTATAAACCAATAAACTTATATTATAAACATCTTTTGATAAATCATTAAAAGTGTTTGATGGGTTTTCATCATCAGAA
>JBBEBO010000128.1:0-16855 GCA_040882265.1 Brumimicrobium sp.
CCTCACTGCTGCCTCCCGTAGGAGTCTGGTCCGTGTCTCAGTACCAGTGTGGGGGGCCACCCTCTCAGGCCCCCTACCTATCGATGCCTTGGTAAGCCGTTACCTTACCAACAAGCTAATAGGACGCATGCCCATCTTCTACCGCCGAAGCTTTAAGAGTGTTAACTTATGTTATCACAATACTATGGAGTATTAATCCCCGTTTCCGGGGGCTATCTTCCAGTAGAAGGCAGGTTGCATACGCGTTACTCACCCGTGCGCCGGTCGCCATCAGATTGCAAGCAATCTATGCTGCCCCTCGACTTGCATGTGTTAGGCCTGCCGCTAGCGTTCATCCTGAGCCAGGATCAAACTCTCCGTTGTATAAAGACATTGAATTTTTGTTGTGACTCTTAATTCGTTTATTTACGCTGTTTCCTTATTTCTCAATCTATCAAAGAACTTTTTTGTTGTAAATCGTTAAACCAATAACTTATCTACTTCAAAATTTTTAACCCAGAACTCGTGCGTTTGGGGAGGGCAAAATTAGTAATTATTTTTAACCTGCAAACTTTTTATTCAAAAAAAATATTAAATCTTTCGCTTTTCTATGACTGCCTTGCTCGTTAGCGGGGCGCAAAGATAGTGAGCTTTTTTTAACTCGCAAGCAAAACTTAATCTTTTTTTAATCTTTTTTTATCCTTACCATTTTAAACCTCTTTTCAATGATAAGCATCGCTCGTTTGCGGGGTGCAAAGATACTCCGCTTTTTTACTTTAGCAAGAAGTTTTTGAAAGTTTTTTTGATGAATTTTAAACACCAATATTAACTCATTGATAAGGTTTAGGTTAGCTAATGATTATTTAAAAAAATAAAAGGTTAAGAAAATTTCAGTCGTAAAAACTTACACTTTTAGATCAATATTTATAATTCTTTAATGCTTCATAATCTAATATCGTAATTAAAGAACCTTTGGTCTTAATGTATTCATCAGCTTTAAACTCACTCAAAATACGAATTACAGATTCGGCAGCAGTTCCTACTATGCTTGCTAATTCGTCGCGGGTAACCGTAACTTCTACCCTATCTGCTAATTCTTCCTTATACTTTAAATAAAGTTTACTTAAAGCATTTGCCACACGTTTTCTTACCGTATTGTATGCAAGCGAAACCAATTCGTTCTCGATTTCTGAGATATTACCAGCTAAGAGTTTTATGAAATTAATTGAGACATCCTTATTTGACAACATCAACTGTTCGAAGTCATCTTTTGGTATTAATGATAATTTTGCTCCTTCAATGGCGACAGAGTATTCTTCATAGTTCTTATTTGTCAGTAAGTCAATGTAACCAAAAAACTCACCAGGACCGTAAATTCCTGTGACCAATTCCTTGTCATCATTCGTGACTTTGTAATTTCGAACATGACCATCAACCACATAAAATAAATACTTTGGCGAATCTCCCTCGAAATAGATAGACTCTCGCTTGCCGTAGGATTTTACAGTTGCGTTATTTTTTAAGTCATCAAGTCCAGTAAGGTCACACACAATATTTTGAAATCCGTTCCATTTATTGGCTGCATCTTTAACAGCTTCAAAGCGTTTGCGTTTTTCTAATCTTGATTCAATTGCAGCCAACAACTCCATCTCTTCAAAAGGTTTACTAATATAATCGTCAGCTCCCATATTCATTCCTTTACGAATTTCAGAACGCTCTGCTTTAGCAGTAAGGAATATAAAAGGAATGCCTCTCGTGTCGGGGGTTTTGCTTAAGTAGTAAAGTACTCCATAACCATCAAGTTCGGGCATCATAATATCACAAATGATAAGGTCTGGTAGTTCCTTTTTAACAATCTCTACACCATCTTTCCCATTTGAAGCGGTTACTACTTCGTAATCTGCAAGTTCAAGAATCTCTTCAATATTCTCTCTCATTTCATGATTATCCTCTATAACTGCAATTTTACTCATGAACTTAAATTTTTGGCAATTTAATAAAAAATGTTGTTCCTTCCCCTTCCTTCGATTCAAATGAAATCGAACCCTCTAATAAACTCAAGTATCTTTCAACAATATTTAATCCTAAACCAGTTCCTTCAATATTTGTAACGTTACCTGCACGATAAAAACGACCAAACATTTTACCTTGATCTTTCATAGGAATACCAATACCATAATCTTTAATACTAATATTCAAATTTTTATCATCTGTAGTTATTTTTAATTCAATTTGATCACCTTCATTTGAATATTTGATGGCATTAGAAAGCAAGTTTATAAGTATATTCTTCAGTAGTTGTGGGTCTGTTCTAAACGCTATATTATCCTCACCTTTATAAACAAACTCTTGACCTTGTTTAGTATTTTCACTCATTTCATCAAAAATATCTAACACAATTTGCGTTATATTACACTTAAGAATTGAGGTGTTAATTTTACCACTTTCCAATTTTTCAAGAGAAAGGAAGTCATTTAATATTGAAGTCAGGTTTCGAACGGCATTTTTTATTCTAGAGACATGCTTTTCCAGTTTACTATAATCTTTCTTTTCATGATACCTTAAAATAAGTCCTGCTGAACTATTAATCGTTGTCAGTGGAGTTCTAAACTCATGAGATGCCATAGATACGAAACGCGATTTCATTTCATTAAGGTCACGCTCCTTTTCTAAGTTAAGTTCTAGCTTTCTGGCCATTTCCCTTTGCGCTGTAATATTTTTCTCTACAACAAGTATTTTATCAATCTCACCAACTTCATTCAATAAAGGAACAGCATTAATTGAGTAGGTTCTTTGGTCAAACTCTACTTCGAAATTTCTGTAATCTCCTTTAAAAACATGGTCTAGTTCATTTTTCACTTTATCTCTAGCAGAAGGAACCAATCGCTCTAAGTAATCGAGCCCAATAAGGTCATCTGTCTCAATACCTAGCTCATACAAACCTTGTCCTTCAGCAAATAGATAACGAAAAGACCGATCAAATATACTAATCACACCACCTGGGAAGTTTCTAGCGATTGACTTATAGAGTTGTTCACTTTCTTTGAGTTCAGCTGTTCTTTCTTTTACTTTTTGCTCTAAAGATTGAGTCATTAGCTCTAGTTTCTCTTGGGCTTCTCTACGAATAGTAACATCTGAAACCAGGGCTACAATAAACTGTTCACCGTTATCATCTTTAAATGGATTCAAACTGACTTCAACTGGAAATACAGAACCGTCCTTTCTTTGACCATTCAATCGCATTGCAGACCCCATCGATCTTTTGACAGGTTTTTCATGATATGTTTTTCGGTGGTCAATATGTTTATCCCTCGCCTTACTTGGTACTAGTACTTCAATTTTTTTTCCAATCAATTCATTCTCCTCAAATCCAAATAGTTCTTCAGCCGTTGAATTATTTTCAATTATAACTCCCTTATTATCTACCAAAATAAGTCCTTCTTGGATCGACTCAAAAAGTACAGCATAAATATTTTCCTTTAACTCCATTATAGTCTGTAATTTATTTGAGTAAGTTATCGTTCAGTAAAGTAGCAATTTGTTTAGCTTCAAGCACGTCGTGAACGCGTAAAATACTCGCCCCTTTCATTGCGCCAACTGTATTAATTGCTGTCGTTCCATTTAGTGCCTCTTCTGGGGTAATATTTAGTTTTTTATAAATCATGCCTTTTCTTGATACACCAATAATTATTGGACAATTCAGTACGTGAAGTAATTCTAGGTTATTCAGCAACTCATAATTTTGCTCCATTGTTTTAGCAAATCCAAAACCTGGGTCTAAAATGATGTCTTTTACTCCTTTTTCTTTTAGAATTGAAACTTTGACACTTAACTCCTTGCATACGTCAGCAACAACATCCTCGTAAAGTGTAAGTGACTGCATCGTTTTTGCATCTCCTCTGCTGTGCGTCAAAATGTAGGGCACATCATATTCTGCAGCGATATCGAAAATTCTATCGTCCATTCTTCCAGAAAAAACATCATTTATAATATTTGCTCCTGCTTCTATAGCCTGTCTAGCTACTTCAGAACGAAAAGTATCTACACTAATAATAATGTCATTATAAGCTTGGCGCAATGTTTCAATTGAAGGTATAACACGCTTTAACTCTACTTCCTCTGAGATAAAACTAGCTCCTGGACGTGTTGAGAATCCACCGACATCAATAAAATCTGCACCAGCCTGAATCATGGTTCTTGCCTTATCAAGCAATTGCTCAGAATTACTCATTCTACTATTTGGAAAAAAAGAATCTGGGGTAACATTTAATATTCCCATTATTTTAAGTCCGTCTAGCTGAATTAATTTATCTCCACATTTTATAGTGTTTTTTCTTTCTATTTTATTATCTTTCACCTCCATTTTTTTCACTTAAAGAAAACATGTCTAAAACAGTTGAACAATATACAAAAGTAATTGCTAAATGCAGGGGGATTTTCGAAAAGAAAACCAAAGATTACGGCACTGCTTGGAGAATTTTACGTACAAGCTCCCTGACAGATCAAATTTTTATTAAAGCCCAACGCATTAGAACTATTCAAGAGACAGGTGAGAATAAAGTTGGCGAAAATATTGAAGATGAATTTGTTGCAATTGTAAATTATTGTATTATGGCAATCATTCAACTGGAACAAAACGACAAACTCAACCTAGAAATAGAGGAAAAAGAAGCGCTTCAACTTTATGATCATTATTCTAACCAAGCGTTAGAATTAATGGAGAAAAAAAATCACGATTATGGTGAAGCTTGGCGAGATATGCGTGTTAATTCATTAACTGATTTAATTTTAATGAAATTATTGCGCGTTAAACAAATTGAAGATAATAAAGGTAAAACATTGATTAGCGAAGGTATTGATGCTAATTATTACGATATGCTTAACTATGCTGTATTTGCACTAATTCATATATCAAACAAAAAATAAACTTATGTCAAAGTTGAACAATAAAAACCTGTCTGGAAAATCCATGTTATTTAATATAATATCGATTTTGGTTAATCTTACTGGATTGACAATGTTAGTGATGGGATACCATGAAGCATTTGAAGACTCCGCTTTGCTATTTCAAATCTTAGGATATGTTCTCTTTATAATTGGACTAGGAGGACTTATTGTCTTCCAAGGCTGGTTGCTTTTTGCATATATTGCAAGAGTCCTAGTAGGTGGTTTGTTTATTGTTTCAGGTTTAATTAAAGCCAATGATCCTAAAGGATTTGCTTATAAGTTAGAAGAATATTTTGAAGATGGTGCGCTCGCCTATAGAATAAAAGATTGGTTCGGATGGGAAACATTTTCTTTGGAATTTTTAATCTCATCTGCACTTTCGCTAAGTATCATAATTTGTGTTTTAGAGATTTTATTAGGTGTTTTGACCATTTTAGGAACTAAAATCCGTCTTGCTACGTGGCTAATGCTTGGAATGATGGTGTTTTTTACATTCTTAACTTGGCATACAAGCGAATGTGATCCCCACACAACCTTTAAGGATGTCGATACCTACGCTCTTGAAAGTAGCGAAGGACAATCAAAGATTGCTAATGCTGAAAATGATGGTGATATAACCATCTTAGAAAAAACAAGCAGTACTGTTACCGTCCAAGAAGTTAAAAAACCGCAATGTGTTGACGACTGCGGTTGCTTTGGTGATGCCATGAAAGGATCGATTGGACGTTCTTTAACACCAGCAGAGTCTTTCTGGAAGGATTTAGTTCTACTCTACTTTGTCATATTAATATTCATATCTAGAAGAACTATAAAGCCGAACAATGTTAAAGAGAATACAATAATGATATTCTTTGGACTAGTCTTTGTCGGTTTCTTCTCTTATATTTTTTCATGGACATTTCCATTGTTTTTCGCATTAATTACAATACTTCTTTCACTATGGCTAAAGAGAACTGGTGGTAAAGTATTTGGGAACGATTTTGGTTTAATCCTAATGACACTAATTTTGTGTAGCCTATTTGTAACTTATGTTTTAATGTACAGACCCATGAAAGACTACAGACCTTATGCAGTTGGTAGTGATTTAATTGAAAAAATGAATGATGGTGAAGACGGTGTTTATGAGAATATTATCATTTATAAAAACAAAAAAACAGGGAAAGACACAACGCTGACTAAATTAAATGAAGAAACAAAAAGTATCTGGAGCGATACAGAAACATGGGAGTTTAAAGATCGTGAAACGGTAGTTGTTGATGCTGGAAAGTTACCATCTATTCAACAGTTTGACCCTAAAATTGACGTAGAAAACATAACTCCAACAGAAGAAAATTTCCCATTCATCAAGAAACAATTGGATGCAAATAAAAGCGAATATGTTGATGTCGTTGACAAAGAATCTGGAAATAGATATCCTCAACTACTCGAAGATTTCTACATTGATGATTGGGATACTTCTAGATATGTTATCGGTGATACATTACTCCGCTTAGACGAATCTTTTGATGAAATAAGCCTTAAAGATTACATCCTCGAACAGAAGCAGATTATATTAATAGTAAGCAGGGATATTGAAAAAGGTAATTTCAGTAGAATACAGCGATTAAAAGAAGTTTCTGAAAATGCAGCTACCAATAACATTGATATGATTATGATTTCTACTGCAAATAAAGATGACGTAAAAGCGTTTAGAGAAAAATACGAATTAAGCATTCCTACTGTAATGAATGATGAAACTGAAATTAAAGCTATAACCCGCTCTAATCCGACAATGATTATTTTGAAAAAAGGAGTCGTTAAAGGTAAATATGCTTTTAGATCAACCCCTTCATGGGAATGGTTAACAACAAACATTTTAGACATAGAGAATAATGGCGAGAAATAAAATAGTAGCTGGAAATTGGAAGATGAATTTATCCCGTAAAGAAGCTATTGCTCTTCACAAAGGGGTGTTTGATAAATCAAAAAGTTTCAACTGTGATGTTTATCAGTTTGTCCCATCAATATATTTATCAGAATTAATTGATTTAAACTTAGATGGAATTCATGTTGGAGCCCAAAACGGCTATCCAAAACCTTCCGGCGCATTTACTGGTGAAATAAGTATGAAACAACTGGCTGATATTGGTGTTAAATCTGTGCTGATTGGTCATTCAGAACGCAGACAATTATTTAATGAATCTAATCAGCTTTTAAAGCAAAAAGTGGATGCTGCGTTAGCAGAAAACATCAACATATTCTTTTGTTGTGGTGAAACACTCGACGAAAGAGAAAGTGGAGATCATGAAAATATTGTTACCCAACAATTAAAAGACTCGCTATTCCACCTTTCGGCTGACCAAATGAAAAACGTTGTAATCGCTTACGAACCAATCTGGGCTATTGGTACTGGAAAAACGGCAACAGCAGATCAAGCAAACGAAATGCATAAGTCTATTCGCAACGCATTGACTGAAAAATATAATGACTCTCTTGCTCAGGAAACCTCTATTCTTTATGGTGGTAGTTGTAAGCCAAATAATGCATCAGAACTTTTCAGTAAAGAAAATATTGATGGTGGTTTAATTGGTGGAGCTTCTCTAAAAGTAGAGGACTTTATTGAAATAATAAACGCTTGGAATTGATTATGGACTATATAGAATTAACTTTAGACATAACGCCCAAGCAACCATGGACAGAAATCATTATTAGTGAACTTGCTGAAATTGATTTTGAAAGTTTTACAGAAGATAACAATTTGCTTCAAGCATATATACCGATAAACAAGATTAATCAAAAAGAGTTAGCGGTGAAATTGAATCAATTTGATGAAAGTCAAGTTAAAATCACATATCAAGAAAAACACATCCCAAGTCAAAACTGGAATGCCACTTGGGAATCCGATTACAAACCTGTTGAAATTGATCGTAAGCTATTGATTAGAGCTCCTTTTCATGAAGTCAGTGAAGACTTTGAGAACGTAATAGAAATACAGCCTCAAATGTCCTTTGGTACAGGGCATCACGAAACGACTTATTTATTTTCAAAAATTCTACTGTCTCTTGATTTAAATCAAAAATCTGTTTTAGACGTTGGTACAGGAACAGGAGTTTTGGGAATTATTGCTTCTAAAAAAGGCGCTGAATCAATAATTGGAACAGATATTGAGCCTAGAGCCGTGAAAAATGCGATAGAGAATATAGAAAGAAACAAAATTGAAAACTTTAAAGTTTTAGAAGGAGATATTGATATTGTACCTGATAAAACATTTGATTTTATTTTTGCAAATATCAATAAGAATGTTTTAAAAAATCATTTGCCAAAATATGCAAAACGAAGTAATGATTCTAGCACTTTGTTATTAAGTGGTTTTTTTGAGTCAGATATAGATGAACTTATTGATGCTGCTAAGCTTGTTGGTTTTAAACACAATAAAACGCACACTTTAGATACTTGGGCAGTATTAGAATTTAAAAGATAAAATTATGAAATAAGCCATTAAGACAACCAAACACCTGCGAAGCAAGCAACGCAGTTAAACACGGATGGCTATAATCCCGATTATTTTGTAGGGATGATCTTTAAAAAACAAAATATAGATATATGAAACTGAGATTATTATTTATTTCGATAACGCTTATTACATTTAGTAATTTGGCACAAACATTTTCAAATGACAGAGAAAAATTCGTTAAAGAGTTTGATAAACTTATGCGCTCTAGTACATCCGAAAATTTAAAGCCATTCATTGATGATGAGTTAGCCCCTCTTTTATTAGAAACTGATGAGTTTCCAGATAGCTACTTTGAAAGAATGGTTGGAACTGCAAATCTGATGATCGAAAGCAGGAGAAAACCTTATCCTGAAGTCTATAATTACATTTTATCAGTGTATTCATTGGTTAATAAAAACCAATCAAAAGAGAGTTTTGAAGCTTGGCATGAATCTCTCGATGAGCTTATGGACAATCGGAATCCGAGAAGGTTTATTGAATTTATAGAAATTTCAGGTGCTTTTTTCTCAAGAAACGTTATCACAGTCGACAAAAATATCGAATGGGCATGTGTTGGTGGTGAATATGAATTCATATATGATAAATCTGTATTTATAAAGTTTAAAAATACAGACTTAGTTTGTCGTACGATTAACCGAGGAAGATCTCAAAAGGAAACACCCTTTTCCGATAGTGTTAAGGTTTACAATACCAATGGAACTTATGATCTCACGCGAAGTCGTTGGGAAGGTTCTGGTGGTAAACTAACCTGGGAGAAAGTTGGTCTACCTGCTGAAGAAACTTACGCAATGCTCACGAGTTACAGAACAACATTGCGATCAACGAACTTCTCATGTGACACTGTGACAATGACAACCCCTTATTTTGATGAAAAAATAAAAGGAAAACTAAGTGATCGTGCAAAAAAGGGGGCTCTCAATGAAGATTTAGAACTACCATATCCTCAATTTCAGTCTTTTCAATCAACGTTTGATATTAAAGATTTTATAGAAGATGTAGATTTTAAAGGAGGTTTTGCCCTTGAAGGTTCAGAATTTGTTGGTATTGGTACAAAAGAACACCCTGCTATTCTAACTTACATGAGAAAAGGTGAACCATTTGTTAAAACAGCTTCTTCTCAGGTGCGAGTTAATAAAAAAGAACTAAGTGCTCCAAATGGTAAGGTTACCATTTATTTAGGTCTACAGGATTCTATAACTCATTCAGGATTAAACGCATCATTCATAAGAAGTGAAAACGAACTTCAGTTGACGCGAGGTAGCTCTGGGGCTTCTCAGTCGCCTTTTGTTAATTCCTACCACAAAATGGACATGTATGTTGAACAGATTATTTGGAACCGCTCAACTCCTGAATTAACATTGGGGTACAATTTTGCAACATCACAACAACAAAGGATTGCGCGATTTGAATCCTTTGATTATTATGATGAAAGATTATATCAAAAAATTCAAGGGATGGAAAGTGTTCATCCATTAACTGCCCTCTATGACCATGCATACAAGTATGATGAGTTTACAATGGATGAAGGTACTGCAGCAACTGCTTTAAAAAGAACAATCAGTCAAGCTAAATCTACTTTACTTGATTTATCAATACAAGGGTTTATTGATTACAATTCAGAAAATGGTAAAGTTACAATTACTCAAAAAACTACGCATTTTGTTAAAGCTAAAGCAAGAAAAGCTGATTTTGACAATATAGCTTTTGCCTCTGACTTAACTCCGATGCGAATGGATGGTGTTTCAGCTGATGAAATTCAAGGAAACAAAGAGCTTCAGAAAAAAGAAAAAATGATTGAAGAACGAAACAGAAAGCGTTCAAAGTTAAATAAATTTGGTGCTATTGACTTGAGTAGTTTAGAATTAAATGTTCAAGCGATTGACAAGGTTACAATCTCAGAATTTAAAAATACTTCTATCTTCCCCGATGATGATGAAATAACTATAAAAGAAAACCGATCAATGGAATTTACAGGATGGGTCAATAGTGGAAAATGGGAGGTGAAAATCATTGATGGTAACTACGATTACGAAAAAAATGGGTTTAATATTTTTGAATCCGATGTTGCAATATTTCGTTCAGCCCCGCAAGAAAAGGAACACGGTAATCAATCAATACCTTTACAGTCTGCAATCAACGGAATTAAAGGAGAATTACTTGTTGATGATGCTTCAAATCGTTCAGGACTAAATGATGAATTTGGTGACTACCCTAAGTTAATTTCAAAAGAAAAAACGCGGGTTTATTACAATCAAAAAAGTCTTCATTTAGGTGCTTATGATAAAGAAAGGTTTTATTTTGAGATTGACCCATTTGAAGTAGATAGTTTGACCACCATGGCTGAAAAAAGCATTAGATTCTCTGGTGAACTTACATCCGCAGGAATTTTTCCAAAAATCAAGGAGGAGCTAAAGTTAATGCCTGATTACTCATTAGGTTTTTCTCAAAAAGCACCAGAAAATGGTTATGAATTTTACGGTACTGAAGCTAATTATGAAAATAAAATCTTATTATCAAATAATGGTCTTCAAGGTGGTGGTACCATTAACTTTATAAATTCAACTTCTACATCTAAGGATTTATTTACTTTTCTCCCAGACTCGACTATAGGTGTGGCAACTTTCGTAAATAAACCGCAAGAAACCGGTGTTGAGTTCCCTGATGCAGATGGCCCTGATGCATTTATTACATTCTTACCACGCAAAAAAATATTGAAAGCTAGATCAAACAAAGAGTTAATTACTTTTTTCGACGGTGAAGCCAAACTTGATGGAACTACAACTGTAAAAGAAGACGGAATGAGTGGTAATGGACTTATGAAACTTAAAGATGCTCAATTAGGTTCTGATAACTTTAATTTTACGAGATGGGTCACTGATGCTGATACAGCCTCCTTCCAGTTGACAAATACATACAAAGAGGAAGGCGATTTAGAAGAAGATCCACTGGCATTTAAAACCGATAATGTAAATGCACACTTAAGTTTCGAGGAAAGAAAAGGAGTTTTTAAATCAAATGCAGGCGAATCTGAAGTTGAGTTTCCAGTAAATCAATATATCTGTAAAATAGACCAATTTACTTGGCTGATGGATAATGATGAAATTGAACTCGAGAAAAAAGAGGAAGATCAACTTACTATTGATGGCAATATGGATTTAGTTGGTCCTAACTTCTTTTCTATTCACCCAGAACAAGATTCTTTACAGTTTAGGTCTCCGAAAGCAAGGTTTAATTTAAAGGAACGAGCAATTTATTGTTCAGAAACTAAATTTATCGAAGTGGCCGATGCGAGAATTTTTCCAGATAGTTCAAAAGTGACTATTCGCAAAAAAGCAAAAATGGATCCTTTTGAAAATGCAGAAATTGTAGCCAACTATATTACAAAATATCATAAATTGACAAACGTTAGTGCGAAAATAACTGCTAGAAAAGCTTATACTGCTTCTGGAGATTACCCATATATTGATTTGGATGAAAATGAATACACTATCCATATGGACGATATTCATTTAGATACATCATACCAAACAGTTGCTAAAGGTAAAGTTAAGGATGAAGATGGATTCAAATTAAGTCCGCAGTTTGATTATTATGGCGATGTTTTAATGAAGGCCGCTGATCCAAGTTTAAGATTTAATGGTGCTACAAGAATCAATCATGATTGTGGAAAATTCGAAAGAAACTGGATGTCTTTTGAGGCTGCTATTGACCCTGAAAACATTCAAATTCCTGTGAAAGAAAACATGAAAGATTTAGAAGGAAACAGTATCTCTGCAGGAATTTCTTGGCGTCATTCAAATAACATGGACAGTATTCGCATGTATCCAACTTTCTTATCTCAAGTTGAAGGTGATGAAGATCCTATAGTAATAACTGCTTCGGGTCTGTTACAATATAATACGAACTCTAAAGAATTTGAAATTGCTAGTGAAGAAAAACTGATCAACCGTGGTGAAAAAGGAAATTATATTGCTTTACATACTTCTTCCTGTTCTTTAAACGGCGATGGTAAAATCAGTCTAGGTATGGACTATGGAAATTTAACTACTGAAGCTGTAGGTGTTGTAAACTACGATCAGGATAAAGGCGAAACAACTATGAATCTAACACTTGCTATTAACGCACCTTTAGATCATAAAATATTTGAAAGTGTCGGAGAAAAGATTGTCGGTATTGAAGGCTTAAACGATGCAGACTTTTCATCTACAACTCTAGAGCAAGCTATTTTAGAATGGGAAGATCGAAAAACTGCTGATAAAATAAAATCAGACTATACACTTAAAAAAGAATTTAAAAAAGTACCTAAAGAAATGTCAGAATCCATTGTTATTACAGGCTTAAGATTAACCTCTTATGAAAGAACAGGTGACCAACAACGCGGTTTAAAAACATCTGTTGACCAAGCTGCAATTGTTAATATTTTCGATGAGCCAGTTATGAAGTATGTTCCTCTTAAATTATTTGCAGAGCAAAGAACAGCCATTGGAGATCGTTTAGGGATTCTAATGGACGTACCTGGTGGTTACCTTTATTTTATTGATTATGACAATCGTAAAAACGGTACAATGAATATTTTGTCAAGCGACAAGGAATTTAATGAAGAGGTAGATGGGTTAAAGCCTGATAAAAGAAAAACAAAAAGATTTATGTATCAAATCACTAAAAACTCAGCTTACAAAAGTCAGTTTTTAAGGGTTTTCCAATAAAATAATTTAGAAATGGAGTTTATATTTTTTGGAATAATTGCATATCTTCTCGGTTCCATCCCAACTTCAGTTTGGGTAGGTAGACTGCGTTATAACGTTGATGTAAGAGAACATGGCAGCCTTAATGCTGGTGCTACAAACACCTTTAGAGTTCTTGGAAAAAAAGCGGGTATTGTTGTACTACTTGTCGATGTTTCAAAAGGTGTTTTGGCTGTTTTACTTCCATACATTATAGGTTTTGCAGAATGGAGAAGCGATGAGTTAATTCATCTACAATTATTGACAGGAATAATGGCAGTAGTTGGACATATTTTCCCTGTTTTTGCGAATTTTAATGGTGGTAAAGGCGTTGCTACCTCATTAGGGATAATTATAGGGGTTCACCCAATGGCTGCATTAATATGTGTTGGAATATTTTTTATTTTTTTTATTATTTCTTCGTATGTTTCATTAGGTGCAATTCTTGGCGCTCTTTCTTTTCCAGTGAGCATACAGTTTATTTTTAATAATGAGAACCAATTGTTAATGATTTTTAGTATAATTTTAGGACTTGCTGTTGTTGTAGCACATCATAAAAATATTAAACGGATATTGAAAGGAAATGAGAATAAAATGAACCTTTTTAAGAAGTAAACGTACATAGTTCAAAATGAATCGAATAAGACTTTCTTAAAAAATCAATGTGGTATCGCCTACATATCATCATATGTATTCTGTTTTTAGGGATATTTTCAACCTATGCCCAAGAAACAAGGGAGGATATTGAAAGAAAAGCTGAAAATCATTTCAAAAACGAAGAATTTATTGAAGCTACTCCTCTCTATCTTCGTCTATTATCACTTGAGGCTCGAAATCCTAATTACAATTATAAATATGGTACTTGCTTGCTCTTTAATTCAAATGAAAAGAAAAAAGCTTTTAAATACCTGAATTTTGCAGTAACTAAAAACAGTGAAGTTGACGATGAAGCATATTATTACTTAGGAAAAGCCTACCACCTCACCTATCAGTTTAACAAAGCAATCAAAAATTATGAAATTTATAAGGAAAAGGCTGGTAGCAGAGCAATTTCTCAATTAGATGTTGACAGGCAAATTCAAATGTGTAAAAATGGAAAATCACTTTTATCCAAAGTTTCTGAAACTGTAGTACTAAAAAAACAAGAGATTAGTAAAGATAAATTTTTTAGAATTTATGACTTGCAAGATATTGGTGGAGAACTCATTGTAACTGAAGATTTTCAGACTAGAGAAGATAAAAAAAATAATCATACACCACTCATTCATTTTCCAGCTAAATCAGATCGAATTTTTTACTCGAGTTATGGAGATGGTCTAGAACGCAAAGATATATTTATGAGAACCCGACTCCCAGATGGTTCTTGGTCGAAAGTACAGCCCATTTTTGGTGAAGTAAATTCTGAATATGATGAAGATTATCCTTACATGCACCCTTCTGGAAAATATTTATACTTCTGCTCAAAAGGGCATAACAGCATGGGAGGATACGATGTATTTAAAAGTAAATACAATACTGAAACAAACACTTTTGAAAAACCAGAAAATTTAGATATAGCTATTTCTTCACCTGATAATGACTTCCTCTATATTGTTGACTCACTTGACAAATACGCATATTTTGCTTCTCAACGTGAAAGCCAATTGGATAAAGTTAATGTTTATCATGTGCGTGTTGAAAGGTTTCCGATACAAATGGTTGTTTTAAAAGGAACATTTGCTTCATCGATTAATCCATCAAATAAAGAACTTACAATTTCAATAGAAAATGCTGCCGATGAAGATATGGGCGAATTTAAAACCGATAATAAGGGTGGCTACTTGATCAACTTACCTAAAGGTGGTAAATACGTTTTTACAATGAACGTTGAAGGCAATGACAAAACCTATCAACAAACGATAGAACTGCCCTACCTTAAAGAATTCAAACCATTAAAGCAGAAAATAATTGAACAAAAGAAAGAGGGTGAAGAAGTTGTTTTAATTCAAAATCTATTTGACGAAGAATTTGATGATCCATCAGCTATCATGGCAGAAGTAATTGAACAGAAGTCAAAAATGGAAGTAAACAAAAACGAATTTGACTTAGATTCACTCGACCAAATACGTGAACAGCGCAAGTTACTCTCTAAAGTTGGTTTAGAGGATTTTTCGAATATAGAAATCAAATCACTTATTGATTCTAAATATGAAGACCTTTCTACAAGATTAGAAAATTCAGAATCAAAAATTCAAAAAGCACTACAAACAATAGACAATGGAAATAGTACAATTGAAAAATCGTTGAGGAAGTCTGATTCCCTAATGGAATTGGCGAAAACCGAGACTTCGCAAGAAAAAAAGGATCGCTACATTATTTTGGCAAATAGAGAATTAGAGCGGGTTAATCAAACTCAAGAAGATATAAAAAACGCAAAAGTCATTCTAGAGTTTCTCGAAGAAGACTTAGATAAAACTAAAACACTTGTAGAGCAATCCAAAGTGCTTAAAGATGAAATTGATAATATTGATACAGACGATGACAAAGAACTTTTAAATGTACTTAATAAGCATAAATCATTTGTTGAAAATGAACTAAAAGAAAAAACCTTATTGGATGCTCAATTTGAATATCTATCTGAAATTGAAAGTCAACTAAAAGAATTAGAAAACGATGAAGTTCGAAAAAAGAAACTTGAACAACAAAAAAAGGAAGCAGAAAAGGAAATTAAGCGCCTAAAAGAAGAAGTATCAAATGCAAAACGCAAGAAAAAAGAGGCGCTTGAGATGGAGCTTTCTTCAAAAGAAAATGAGCTTAGTGATATTAATAATGAAATTGAATACACAGAAAAATTATTAGAAAAAGGTGAGAATTTAAAGAAACAGAAAAATGTTGCTGAAAAAATTAACGATACTCCTTTAAACGAAGAAAGTGCTAAGCTAAATAGTGAAGAAGTCAAAAATTCTACAGAAAAATATACAACAGAAATTAAAGAAAAAACAACTGAAAATGAAAAAATAGCTAAAGAGAACAATGTTGATTTAGCCGAAGATGACACTGAACCTATTGCTGATAATAATTCTAATAATACTTCAACTAACAATTCTAATAAAGCTGAAGAAGAAGAAAATAATAACAACAAGTCACAAAACTCTTCTCAAGACGAGAGTGAGTTCGATAAACTAACGGAGCAATATCAAGCAGATTTAGAACAAATTAATGAACGCATTCAAAATGGGGGAAGTACAAAAGAGGATCTAATTAAACGTAAAAAGACACATAGAAACGACTTATTGGAAACTTTAGATAAAGTTAGCGCTGATATTGCAACGAATGGTGATAACGAAGAAAAAACAAAGCGAAAAAACGAAATAAAAAAAGAGCTAAATAAAGCAGAAAACGAAATTGCTAAGCTAGAAGAAGAGCAGCCTTCTGATAAAACCACTCAAAAAGAAATCACTGCGTCTGAAAAAGAGTTCATCCTTTCCGAAGTTGATCCAGAATACGATGAAGAAATTGAAGAACTAGAAGATGATTACACTAAAGGAAATATTCCTAAAGAAACGTTGATTGATCGGAAAGCAAAACACCAAGGGCAGTTAGTTTCCGCTTTAAACAAAATCAACCAAGACATTAATCAGAATGGTGAGAACTCTGACAACGCTACACGTAAAAGTGTAATCAAAGAAGAACTTGAAAAAGTTGAAAGTGAGATTATTGAACTATCTGAAGT
>JBBEBO010000128.1:16955-20633 GCA_040882265.1 Brumimicrobium sp.
CTCAAAAAGAAATCACTGCGTCTGAAAAAGAGTTCATCCTTTCCGAAGTTGATCCTGAATACGAGGAAGAAATTGAAGAACTAGAGCGCAAATATAAAGCTGGAAGTATTTCCATTGACGATGTGGTTCAACGCAAGGAGAAGCATAAAGAACAGTTAGAAGAAGCTAAGAATAAAATTGATGGAGACATCTCTAAAAACGGTGCCAACAATGACAATACAGCTCGTAAAAGTGTCATCGAGGATAATTTAAATAAAACTAAGAATGAACTGTCAGAATTAAACCAACTAAAAGAGTCAGAAACTTCAACCGACACTAAAATATCTGGACAAGAAAGGGCTGAAATTATTTTAAGTGTTGATCCGAAATACAGTTCAGAAATAGATGATTTATCAGAAGGCTTCACAAATAACAATGGAAATAAAAGTGCTTTAATTAAAAGAAATGAAAAATATATTGACAAACTAGAGAAAGCTATTGAACAAACAGATGCAGCTATTAACTCCGGAAATAATGTCGAAGAAAACAAGCACCGTAAAAAGGTATTCGAAAATGAGAAAAACCGTGTTTCGATTGAAATTGAAGACCTAGAACAATCTTCACCTATCGATGAAGAAACGATTGCTGAAAAGAGAAAGAATGCGATTGATCAAAGTACATTATCAGAAAAAGAAAACGATGCACTTAACAGTGATGAAAACGATTTAAAAACGCTTAAACGAAAAGAAAAAGCGTTAGGGAAAATTGTTGAAACACTAAAAAATGAAATTAGAAACACTACAAATGTCGTAGAGAAAAGGGATTTGAAATCAACACTAGAGTTGGTTGAAAAAGAACGGCGTAATGCTCAAATAAAAATTGGAGACCTTTCACAAGATGATGATGATGATGATGTTAGCAGCTTAAATAACGAAACTGTTGATGAGAAATTAACCGTTAAGCAGAAAGAAAATATATCCAAAAATGAAGAAAATATAGCTACGCTTTCTAAAGAGAAAAAACAAATTCACAATGATATTACTTCTGCTAAAACAGATAAAGATGTAAAAAAGAGCGAGAAAAAATTAAACAAAATAAACACTAAAATTGCAAAAGAAGAGGTTGAAATTCTAAACGAAACAACAACTATTGGCGAAGAAATAGCAATTGAGGAGGTAGAGAGAATTAAAACAGAAGAGACTAATTCTTTAGAAGAAATTGAAGCTGAAAAAGAACTTTATGAAGCCAAAAGATTAAAAAAACGTGCAAATGACACGAAAGACCCCTTAGAAAAAGCAGCATTACTTAAAGAAGCGGAGGAAAAACAAGCTAAAGCAATTGAAAAAGCACAAGAAGAACAAAACAAACGCGAATCAAAAGTTCTAATCGATGAAATAAGTAGTTCAAATAACCTTTCCACTATAGACTTTGATAACGTTTCAGGTACTAAATCTCAAATCGAAGAAGAACAAGTTAATATTGGGATTCGCTTGATGGAAATTGAAGAAAGTATTGCGCAAATCGATGCTCAAATTCCTGAGGCAAAACGCAAAGATCTTGAAAAACTAAATGATCAAAAAGAAGAGTTAGAAAATCTCCAACAAAAACTTGTCGCTAAAAAGCAAAAAAATGATGCTGCTTTAGAGAAAATAAATAATCAGAAAGCAGAAGATCTTAACAAGGGGATTGAAGCTGATGCAATTGAAAAAGAGTTAGAATATAAAGATGAAGTAGAAATTGCAAAAAGTGAAGAGTACAAAGAGATTTCTAGAGCTGTAAACACGCTAGAACAAAAACAGTATGAATTAAAAGTCAAAGAAGAATTTTTACTTGCAGAGAAAGAAAAACTCCAAGAACAACTGAGTGATACAAAAAATAAAAAGAACCCTACAGAAGAAGAAAAGGCTGAAATCTCTAAAACATTAGCAAAAATTAATAAAACCAATAAAGAAATTGAAACACTTCGTTCAGAAATTGAAAATGAGCAGGAAAATATTAGTATTCGATTACCGAAAGATCCAAAAGAACGAGAAGTTACAGAAAATATGATTGCTAGAAATGTCGATCCAATTGTCAATGTACCAAAAGTAAAAACAAAAAGGACTGGTTTAGTCATTTTAGATGAAAACAAACCAACTTATAGTGAAGAAAACCCTATTCCTCTTGAACCTGAAAAACCTGAAGGATTAGTGTTTAGAGTACAGATTGGTGCATTTAGCAAACCCGTTCCCAATGAAACATTTAATGATTTCTCACCCGTTTCAGGTGAAGAAGTTCGTCCAGGTTTAATTCGTTATATGGCTGGATATTTTGGAAGTAAAAACGAAGGTATTGAGGCTCAAAACAAAATTCGTGAGCTTGGTTATTCTGATGCATTTATCGTCGCTTATTGTGATGGAGAACGTATTCCTGTTTATCGTGCTGAAGAGTTATTGGCTTCAGGTGCTTGTGTTCCGACAATTTCAACATCTGACAACGAAATATCAATGAATACTGATGCAAATGGTCAATCCGAAACTTCAAACGAAGAAATAGATGCCTTTTCTTACAATAAAGCACCTGGTGCAGCTGAAGCTGAAGCAGCTGAAAAGAAAATGGGACTTTATTATACAGTTCAAATTGGTGTTTACAACAAGCCTGTTCCTCACAAACAGCTTTATAACATTACTCCTTTAATCACAAAAAGATTATCAAATGGACAAATTCGTTATTCTACTGGAGTTTACGATGGATTGTACAATGCGCGAGAAAAACGTGCTGCGGCAATTGACTCAGGAATCGTTGATGCTTACATTGTTGCTTACTATAAAGGAAAACGAATTTCTGTAAGTCAAGCAGAAGAACTAATTCAAGAAAATGGGAAAGAAATTTTTGAATTAAATAACCCTACTGAAGTAAACCAAAATAAAGTAGAACGTAAAGATAATTTACCCGAGGTTGATCCAGAACCTTATTTTAAAGACAGAAGTTATCAAATACAGTTTGTATCAGAAAAAACCTATGACTCCTACCCTACTCAAACACTTCAGCGTTATAATAAAACAGGTGAGTTGTTCTATTTTGACAAAAGGGATAAAAAAATAAAGTCTACCCTTCATGAAAAGGATAAATTACCCGACCTAATAGGCAATGAAAGTGAGTTTACTCAAGAAAATTATTTTAACGGATATAAAATAAAAGACTTAAGTGCTGCTGAGCAAGATAGTGCCATTGAAAACAGAAAGGAAACTGTATATAAGTTAAATGTCACAGTACTTGCAGTAGATTTAAATGATGACTTGATTCAAACAATCATAAATAGCTCACTGCTTAAAAATATTGAAACGACAGAAAGAGGTTTGAAAGTTGAATTCTATGAAACAAGTAGCGATGAAGAAATAAATCAACTGCAAATTAAACTAGCACGCTATGGGGCTACACGAATAAAGAAATCAACTTCACAAATGAAATTCACGAATTAAAATGGGTTGAAAATGAAATATTTAGATAAAGAAGCGTTGGTTAAATGTCACGAGCGTATTAAACCACATATTCACCACACACCTATTCTTACTTCTACTCTGCTCAACGAAATGACTGAAGCACATTTGCATTTCAAATGTGAAAATTTTCAACGCATGGGTGCTTTTAAAATGCGTGGTGCAGTAAATGCAATCCTTCAATTAACTGATGAACAAAAGCGCAAAGGAGTTGTCACTC
>JBBEBO010000129.1:0-20494 GCA_040882265.1 Brumimicrobium sp.
GCAGTTTGGCTTTGGAATAGGAAATTCATGAATAATGCAGGTTAAATGCGTTTGCCCTGGCTCCCTAGTTTAGTTTATTGGTTAGATTAAATCAATTATGTAACAGATTTTCTATAAATATAGACCTCCATTTCTTTCCAAAGAACTTGTTTTCCACGTTTAAAACCGTTCTTTTCTGCAACGCGTTGGGAATTTGTGTTATTAATATCAATAATAGAGATGACCGTGTCTGAAATTTTATTTTCCTTTATATAGTTAAAAAACAATTTAGCGGCTTCAGGTGCATATCCGTTACCCCAGTATTTTCGTAAAAAGCTGTACCCGATTTCAACTTCATTATTGCCGTCTATTTCCTGGAGTAACAACCCACACTGTCCCAGAAAAGTATTTGTTTTTCTGTCATAAATTGCTTGGAGACCAAAACGATTTTCGCAATAACGCTCTATCTGCTTGTCTATCCAAGATTTTGCAGCTTCCTGCGGTGTGCCTTTAACAAAAGTCAGAAAAAACGCTATTGACTTACTGTCTGAAACAAATTCTATCCAGTCCTCGACATTATCAGAAGTTAAGAACTTTGTGATCAGTCTTTCAGACTGCAAGTTATCTTCGTATTTGTAATTCACGACAAATGATTAAAATGTTCTTGGGATAGTTTTAGAATCACTTTATAGTTTAAAACTTACATTAAGAAGACGTGTTATTTTGAGGGCATTTCTCTCGTAAACGCTGGAATTCCAGTAACATCCATTCCTGTAATTAACAGGTGAATGTCGTGTGTTCCTTCATACGTTAAAACTGATTCTAAATTAGCCATGTGACGCATCATTGAGTATTCTGAAGTAATTCCCATTGCTCCGTGAATTTGTCTAGCTTCTCTAGCGATATCTAATGCAATTTCAACATTGTTTCGCTTAGCCATAGAGATTTGAGCAGTTGTCGCTTTACCATCATTTCTCAGTTGTCCTAATCTAAATGTTAACAATTGTGCTTTGGTAATTTCAGTGATCATTTCAGCTAGCTTCTTTTGAATTAACTGGTATGATCCAATCGGCACATTAAACTGCGTTCTTTCTTTTGAATATCTCAACGCTTGATCGTAACAATCCATAGCCGCACCAAGTGCTCCCCATGCAATTCCATATCGAGCAGAATCCAAACAAGAAAGCGGTGCACCTAAACCACTTCTTCCAGGGAGAATATTTTCTTTAGGGATTTTCACATCTTCAAAAATTAACTCACCGGTTGCAGAAGCCCGCAAAGAAAGTTTACCGTGCATTTCTGGAGTTGAAAAACCATCCATACCTCGCTCTACAATCATTCCGTGTATTCTATCAGATTCATCTTTTGCCCAAACTACAGCGATATCTGCAAATGGGGCATTTGAAATCCACATTTTAGCTCCATTCAATATGTAATGATCGCCTTTATCTTTAATGTTTGAAATCATTCCGCCTGGATTGGAACCGTGATCTGGTTCTGTTAAACCAAAGCAACCAATCATTTCTCCCGAAGCCAATTTTGGAAGAAATTTTTGTTTTTGCTCTTCTGTTCCGTACTTCCAAATTGGATACATCACTAAAGAACTTTGAACTGAAGCAGTAGAACGCAACCCGCTATCGCAACGTTCTAGCTCTTGCATAATTAAACCATAAGAAATTTGATCTAAGCCTGCACCTCCATGTTCTTCAGGGATATACGGTCCGAAAGCACCTATTTCACCAAGTCCACCTAAGATGTGCATTGGGAAAGTAGCTTTTTCATAATGTTCGTCAATGATTGGAGAAACTTCTTTTTTAACCCAGTCGCGAGCTGTATCACGTATTAGTTTGTGTTCATCGGACAACATATCGTCCATTAAATAATAGTCTGGATGTGTATATAAATCTGAGCTCATATCTTTTTGTTTAATTCGATGCCAAAATTAAGGAAATATCTTATTTTTTTAACTATTTAATCAATCTAAAGATACACAATCTATATTTTTGTACTTTCGTGATTGTATAAACAAATCAAATCTTACTCGAGTGTTGTACCAAATGGAGTTAATACCCAGAGAGACTTTTTTCCCGCAGTGGATATTATATCTATTACTAGTTTCGGTTGCAACGCTTTCCGTAGTAAAAATTTTGCGTCCTGCTGTTTTTCAACATATATCTGCAACCTATGTAAAGCCACCATCTACAATTCCTAACGCAAGAGAGAATTTGAGTTTTGCAGGAAAAGCGAGTTGGATTTTACTGCTGAACTACTTTATAGTTTCAGGATTAACGGTATTCATGACCCTGCTTTATTTTGAAAGTGAAAATTATTGGTTAATTGCTTTGCCATCTGTGTATTATTTTATTCAAGTATTTACTTTATTTATTGCAGGTTGGGTAAGCGGTGAATCAAAAAAACTTTCTGAAAATTTTTTGTTATTGAATTTCACTTATCAAAACATCGGATTAATATACATTCCATTGTTAATCATTTGGTTATTAAATGTTGATTATTCACTGTTTCTTATCAAAACATGTACAATTTTGTTTGGATTACTCATGATGTTAAGATTCATTAGAGGTTTTTTCTTTGCAATTCGAAATAAGGTATTGTGGTATTATATAATTTTATACCTTTGCACTCTGGAAATTTGGCCATTAATGCTTATTTATAAGCTACTAGTGGCTGATTTGGAAGGATAAAGCTGTTTGTTGAATCTTAATACTACTAAATTTTGAGTATTAAAACGATATTAGTATCACAACCAAAACCGGAGAACGATAAGAACCCTTATACTGCATTAGCAGAGAAGTATAAGTTGAGAATCGATTTCCGTCCTTTTATTCACGTTGAAGGAGTAGACAAGTCTGAATTCAGATCGCAACGAGTTGATTTAGCGGCACACACAGCTGTTATATTAACCTCTAAAACAGCGGTAGACCACTATTTTAGAATCGCTGAAGAGTGTAGATTTGAAGTGCCAATTTCAATGAAGTACTTTTGTATTTCTGAAGCAGTGGCTTTTTACCTTCAAAAATATGTTACGTATAGAAAACGTAAAATATTTCATGGCAAACAAACCATAGAAGATTTAGTAGAATCGTTTAAAAAGCATAAAAAGGAAAAGTTTCTTTTACCTTGTTCTGATATTTTGAGAGATAGTATTCCAGAAACATTGGATAAAAGTGGAATTGATTACTCTTGTGTTGTTTTATATAAAACAGTGGCATCTGATCTTTCTGACTTGGAGGATGTGTCTTATGATATTTTGGTGTTTTTCTCGCCATCAGGGATTGAGTCTCTATTGAAAAATTTCCCTAATTTCAAGCAGAACAACACACGAATAGCAGCGTTTGGCCCAACTACTTCGAAGGCAATAGTGGATAATAATTTACGTTTAGACATACATGCGCCACAACCACAAACACCTTCAATGTCTATGGCAATTGAGCAGTATATCAAAAATGCAAAAAAGAAATCTTAAGCGGTTTAACTTTTAAATATATGAATACTAAACGCCACATTTTTATGTGGCGTTTTTTAATTGTTCTATTTTATAAGCAGGCATTTTTTAAATTTTTGTGATTCTTTCATTTATTCATAAAATTGATTTGATAGAATTCATTACTTTTACCTTAGATTATCTATAGAAAATGGCAAAAAAAGAAACAAGCGAAAAAGTTAAATTCAAAAAGCGCGTATCCAATACTTTAATTATTCTTTTATGGTTAGTGGGATTATCACCGCTTTTTGTGATTTTATATTTGCGCTATGTTCAAACAGATGATGACAATTTGCCTTCTGTAGCAATGCTCGAAAATCAAGAGGAGCTATTGGCAACGACTGTTTTTGCTGAGGATGGAATTACTGAACTCGGGAAGTATTGGAAAGTGAATAGAACGAGTGTGAACTACAATGAGATCTCCCCTTTTGTAATATCGGCGTTAATTTCAACAGAAGACGAGAGATTTGAAAATCATACTGGTATAGACCCTAAAGCTGTCGCACGAGCTCTTGTTAGCATGGGGGAAGCTGGTGGGGCATCTACAATTACACAACAATTAGCTAAATTAATCTTCACACTTAAAGAAAGAGAAGATAAGCGAAATGCTCAGTTAGAAGGAGGAGGAGATGCAAAAACTGAGGAGGAAAAAACTGTTGAAAAGATGGGTGGACTCGAGCGAAGAGTTTATGAAAAAATAAAAGAAAACATAATTGCACTTCGCCTTGAAAAAAGATACACGAAGCAGGAAATAATTACAATGTATCTCAATCAATTTGACTTCTTGTATAGCGCAGTTGGTATTTCTTCAGCGGCTAGGGTGTATTTTAACAAAAAACCTATTGAATTAAAAGCCGAAGAAGCAGCAATGCTTGTTGGGATGTGTAAAAATCCAGGATTGTACAACCCTTATGCTTTTAAAACTAGAAATTACCGGGCTTTAATCGCACAAAAGAAAGAGATACATCAAGATGCAGTTTCAGAGGAGGACATTAAAGTTGAACGAGCTGAGGACTCAGTAAGAGCAATCAAAAGAAGAAATATTGTATTGTATAAATGGGCAGAAAATTCTAGGAAAGATAATCCTATGTTGACGACTACAATTTCAGAAAAAGATTATGATAGTTTAAAATTAATTCCATTAGAAACAGATTACCAAACGGTAGATCATAAAGAGGGCTTAGCACCTTATTTTAGAGAATCGTTGAGGAATGAATTGTCAAATCTATTTAAGGAAAAAGACAAAGAGGGTAATTATAAATATGCAAAGTCTAATGGCGAGCCATATAGTATTTATGAAGATGGATTAAAAATATATACCACGATTAATCCTAAAATACAACTGCATGCGGAAAATTCATTGGCCAAGCATTTGAAAAAAAATATTCAAGAACCATTTGAAAAAAACAACAAAAGATCTGATCAATTTCCGTTTGATAGTCGCATTGATGAAAGTGTTGTAGAACGATTACTCAATAATGCCATGAAGCGCTCTGAGCGCTATAAATCAGGAAGAATCGCGGGTAAATCTAAGACCGAATTAAAAGAGGAGTTCGAAAAACCAGTTCAAATGAAAGTGTTTTCCTGGAATGGAGAAATAGATACTGTTTTAGCACCGATAGATTCGATCAGGTATTACAAAAATATTATGCGAGCTGGTTTAGTTTCAATTGAACCACAAACAGGATTTATTAAAGCTTGGGTTGGAGGGCCAGATATCAATCACTTTGCCTACGACCATGTGCGACAAGGGAAACGACAAGTAGGATCAACGATTAAACCTTTTATCTATTCGGCAGGAATGCGATTTGGCGCAATCACTCCTTGCGAAACCACGCCAAATATTGAATACTGTGTTGATGTTCAGGAAGGCGAAGATCCTTCTGATATGAAGGCTTGGTGTCCTAGAAATTCTGGAGACGAGTTGGATGGAAAACCTGTAACATTTTCACATGGTTTGGCTCAATCAATGAATAATATAACTGTTGCTGTAATGTCTAAAATGGGAGGTACAGCTGGACCAAATGCAGTTGCAAAATTGATGCGTGATTTGAATATTGAAATTAGAGATGCGGATATTGTTCCTGCAATGTGTCTAGGAGTTATGGATTTATCTTTATTAGATATGGTGGGTGCTCAAACAGCCTTTGTCAACAAAGGTATTTATACCAAACCCACATCTTTACTTCGCATCGAAGATAGACATGGAAATGTTGTTTATGAAAACCAACCACAATCTAAAGAGGTGATGTCTGAAGAGTTAGCTTATGCAACATTAAATATGATGAAGCAAGTTGTTCAAAAAGGAACTGCAGCTAGTTTGCGAGGTACATGGCGAGGAGATTGGGGTGGAGTTACTCAACCTACAGCTGGTAAAACAGGAACAACTCAAAACAACTCTGACGGTTGGTTTATGGGCTTAACTCCAGATCTAGTTACAGGGGTTTGGGTTGGTGCTGAAGACATGGCTGTTCGTTTTCGCTCTATGGAGTGGGGACAAGGTGCGCGAATGGCATTGCCAATTTATGGATATATGATGAAGGGTGTTTATGAAGACAAGGAAATTCAACTATCAACAGATGATTTTGAAATTCCTTTTGGTTATGAAAATTCAATATACAATTGTAAAGAAAACTCAGGTAACGGGGAAGAAGACCCAGAGCCAGACTTAGATATGTTTTAAAAGCAAAATAATACGACAAGTACTATGGATAAAACGGTAAATAACGTTGAAGAAGCGTGTGAAGGTATTAAGTCAGGAATGACACTCATGTTAGGCGGATTTGGACTATGTGGTATTCCAGAAAATTCAATTGCTCAACTTGTAAAAAGTGGCTTGAAAGATTTCACTTGTATTTCAAACAATGCAGGTGTAGATGATTTTGGACTAGGATTGTTGCTTCAGAAAAAGCAAATTAAAAAAATGATTTCTTCTTATGTTGGAGAAAACGATGAATTTGAAAGACAAATGTTATCTGGCGAACTAGAAGTTGATTTAATACCGCAAGGATCTTTAGCTGAACGTTGCAGAGCTGGCGGCGCAGGAATTCCAGCATTTTTTACTCCAGCTGGTTACGGCACTGAAGTAGCAGAAGGTAAAGAAGTGCGTGAATTTGACGGCAAACCACATATTATGGAGACTGCATTAACTGCAGATTTTGCAATTGTAAAAGCGTGGAAAGGTGATACTGAAGGGAATTTGATTTATAAAGCAACGGCTCGTAATTTCAATCCACTTATGGCTATGGCAGGTAAAACTACAATTGCTGAAGTAGAAGAATTAGTTCCTGCTGGAGAATTAGACCCGAATGAAATTCATACGCCAGGTATTTTTGTGCAGCGTATTTTCCAAGGTGAAAAATTTGAAAAACGCATTGAAAAAGTGACAACGCGTCCGAAAGCGTAGTTTTAGTAAATGTAAATTGTATTTTTGCTTCCATGACAAGAATAATATCCTTTAATGTTAACGGTGTCCGAGCAATTTTGAAAAAAGATTTTGTTCGTGACGTTGAACAGATGCAGCCAGACATACTTTGTTTACAAGAGACAAAAGCTCAAAACGACCAAGTTCAAGAAGCGCTAAGAGATTTTGATTCCTATCATATTTACAGTAATTCTGCTATTAAAAAAGGATATTCTGGAACTGCGATTTTAACAAAAATCAAACCTCTAAATGTCGAGGTGGACATGGGAGTTGAGGAACACGATCAAGAAGGACGAATTATTGCCGCCGAATTTGATGATTATTTTTTAGTGACAGTTTACGTTCCCAATGCTGGAAGTGAGCTAAAACGATTAGATTATCGAACTACTTGGGATCAAGCATTTCTAAATTACATCAAAAATCTTGAGGAATCAAAGCCTGTTGTTGTTTGCGGAGATTTTAACGTCGCCCACAGAGAGATAGATTTGGCACGACCAAAAGCAAATTACAACAAACACGCCGGATTTACACAAAAGGAAATTGACGGAATGGACGCTTACACAAGTAATGGTTTAGTTGATACTTTTCGCATGATGCACCCAGAAGAGATAAAATACTCCTGGTGGAGTTACAGAGGTGGTGCAAGAGATAGAAATGTGGGCTGGAGAATCGACTACTTCCTGGTAAGTGAAAGGTTAAAAAATCAAATTAAAAAAGCTGCGATTTTAAATGAAATCAAAGGTTCTGATCACTGTCCTGTTTTAATTGAACTCGAGCAGTAAGTCTTTTTCTCTCGTCTCATCGTATCTATATTAAAACACTTTAATGAAAAGACTATTTTTCATATTTTTTTTATTTCCTTTTATTGCTATTTCGCAGGCGAATGATACTTTAGACTCCACTGACTATAACCCGAGAATCGTTGGGATTCCAATTGTTTTTTATAGTCCAGAAACAAGTTTAGCTTTTGGAGCGGCAGGGTTTTTCACTTTTAAATTCAATAAAGAAGATACTATATTACGACCTTCTGATGTTAATTTAGGGGGAGCATATACCTTAGAAAATCAAATTCTCTCTTATGCTTCCTACGATTTTTGGTTAAAACAGAACACATACAATTTTACTGGTGAGCTGGGATATTATCGCTATTTCTATGATTTTTGGGGAGTTGGAACAGATCCAAAGCAAATCGAACGCTATTCTCTGACTTTTCCAAGAATACGTTTTGAAGGTGTGCGTCAAATTTTCCCCGGGTTCTATGCTGGAATTAAATATACCTATGATGATTTTGAAATTACAGAAAAAGAAGAAAACGGTAGACTGATACAAAACATCTATACTGGCTCTAATGGTGGGAGAATTTCTGGATTGGGAGGAATTGTAAAATACGATACTAGAGACCATATTTTTTATCCGACAAGTGGTTATAAAATACAAGCGAGTTATGAACGTTTCGATAAATCCTTAGGAAGCGATTTTCAATACCATCTTACTTGGATTGATGTCATTCGCTATTTTGACTTGAAGAAAGAACGTGTAATTGCTGCAAACGTTTATGGCAGATTTTCAAATGGGGACGTCCCTTTTTTTCACATGTCTATGATAGGGGGCAATAGTAGAATGAGAGGTTATTATGAAGGTTATCACCGCGACAAACAAATGTTAGGTTGGCAAGTAGAGTATAGAACACCTGTTTGGTGGAGGCTGGGTTTGGTAGGTTTTGCAGGAAATGCAGTCGTTTCGGAAAATATCAAATCACTCCAAATAAAGAATACAAATACAACGGTGGGAGCTGGAATAAGATTTAGAATGGATAGAGAACGAAAAATAAACCTTCGCTTAGATTTTGCTTATACCTCAGATAAAACAACAGGGTTTTACTTTACAATTTCAGAGGCTTTTTAGATAAATAAACACTGAAATTTTTCATTTTTGTTGTCTTTTAACGAAATCTTCAAATCTCACGCTTTATCTTTTATTGTTTTATATCTTTACTTAATCTCATAAAATAATAAACTATGTCAAACATTGATCTAATTATAGAAGAACGCCCAGCAGATATCGGTGATTTCTTAGTTGGAAGACTTTTGCCTTTTCGTAAAAAACGTCATGTTGGACCATTTGTATTTATCGATCACATGGGGCCTGCAGAAATGGATGAAAATGAAAACTTAGACGTTCCACCTCATCCACATATTGGACTTTCGACATTAACTTTTTTGTTTGATGGAAATGTTATTCATCGTGACAGTTTAGGAACTAAAATGGAGATTAAACCTGGTGCCGTTAACTGGATGAGTGCTGGCAAAGGAATTGTGCATTCTGAAAGAACACCCGATAGACTTAGAGGAAAAAAGAAAAGTATTCACGGTTTACAAATTTGGGTGGCGCTACCATTGGATTTAGAAGATATGGAGCCACAGTTTTCACATACCGAAGCAAAGGATATTCCTTCGTGGAAAGAAGATGATTTGGATTTTAAATTAATCGCTGGTGAAGCTTTAGGAAAAAAATCTCCCGTTCCAGTTCATAGTGACTTGTTTTTTATTGAAATCAAAGCGAACAAAACATCCACCGTTAATTTAGGAGACAAGCTTTATGGCGAATCTGCGCTATACATTTTAGAAGGAAAAGTAATCAAAGGAGAAAACGATTTTGGACCGAAACAAATACTAATCGCTAAACAAGATAGCTTGTGTGAATTTGATATTAGTGCTGGGACAACCGTTTACATTTTTGGAGGCATTCCATTCCCTGAAAAACGACATATCCACTGGAACTTTGTTTCCTCAAGCAAAGATAAAATTGAAAAAGCCAGAAACGATTGGAAAAATGGTGTTTTCGACAAAGTTCCAGGTGATGAAGAGGATTTTGTTCCATTACCTTCATAAAACACCCCCTATTTTGTTACAATATTTTGGAAAAACACCCCCTATTTTGTTACATTTTTGTATATTTGTTCAAAATCATGATATGACATGGATGGTTTAAATCGGAATATCGAAAAACATTTACTGAGTTGGAAATCAAGCAAAAATCATAAGCCCTTGTTGTTACGAGGAGCTCGACAAGTAGGGAAAACAACTATAGTAAGGCAATTTTCTCGGCATTTTGACCATTTTATAGATTTAAACTTAGAACGTCAAAAAGATCTGGCGTTTTTTCAAGATACAGACGATGTAAAGTCTATCTATGACGCATTGGTCATCAACAAAGGACTTAGCGTCTCGTCGAACGATTCAGTTTTAATTTTTATTGATGAAATTCAGGAGCAACCACATGTCATTAAATTATTGCGCTATTTCTACGAAGACTTGCCAGAGATTTATATTATTGCAGCAGGTTCTCTTCTCGAGTTTGCTTTAGGAAAAGTAACACAATTCCCCGTTGGTCGCATTCAATTTTATTACCTCCATCCATTTAACTTTCAAGAGTATTTGACAGCTATTGAGAACAAGCCACTGAAAAAAGCGTTTGATACAATCCCTATAACCAAAAATGCACATTCAACCTTGATGGATACCTTTCATCGTTATGCAATCATAGGAGGGATGCCAGAAGTTGTAAATACATACATAGCTGATGGCAATATGTCTCAACTATCAAACGTATATAATAGTATTTGGGAAACTTATAAAAATGATATTGAGAAGTATGCCGAAAATTCAACGGAAGAAAAGGTCATACGTCATATACTAAACACAGCACCTAACTTTTTGGATGAACGCGTAAAGTTTCAAAACTTTGGAAACTCCAATTATCGTTCTAGAGAAGTATCAGAAGCAATGAAAAGTATAGATGCTGCTGGATTAATAAAATTAATTTATCCAACAACAGCATTGAGTCCACCAATACAATCTGATTTCAAAAAGTCACCTCGCCTCCAGTTTTTGGATGTGGGAATTGTCAATAATATTCGCGGAATTCAAGCAGAATTGATCGGAATTAATGACTTAAGTAAAGAATATAAAGGAGCGCTTATCCCTCATTTGATCACGCAGGAACTTATTTCTTTAAATCTTGAAAAGCAAACAAAGCCCAATTTCTGGGTAAGAGATAAAGCACATGCTTCTGCAGAGGTAGATCTTGTTTATCAGTTTAAAAATTACATCATTCCAATTGAAATAAAGTCTGGAAGTACAGGAACATTGAAATCACTTCACCAATTCATTAACCGTACAAATCACAATTATGCGATAAGAGTTTACGGAGGAGATTTCAATATTCAAGATCAAAAAACACCAGAAGGCAAACCATATAAGCTAATGAATTTACCTTACTATTTAGGAACAAAAATTCCTGAGTATATCAATTATTTCCTTACAAATTATTAAGAAAATAATAGAATAGATTTTGAGTTGTTGTTATATAAAAAATCACTACCCTTCCTTAACCTTTTGTATCGCTTGCCTAAAAGTATCAATTGGCTGGGCTCCTGATAATGAAAATTTTTCATTAAAAACGAAAAATGGCACGCCGCGAACTCCAATTTTTTGGGCACGCTGAATATCTTCAATAACATTTTCTGTGAAGTCGGCAGAATTGTAGACTTTTCCAACTTCTTCTTCCGATAAACCAACAGAGGCGCCTATGGATTTAAGAATATCCATTTTATCTATGTTCTTCCCTTCTTCAAAATAAGCTTTCAATAACGCTTCTTTAAATTCGACTTGTTTTCCTTTTGACTTAGCGAAGTGTAATAAACGGTGAGCATTTCGGGAATTTGCAACTACTGCATTCTCAAGATCGTAATTCAGTCCTTCTTCAATAGCCATTTGAGTCACGTGGTTGTTCATTTTTTGTGCTTCTTCTAAAGAAATTCCCTTCTTTTCGGCTAAATGTTGTGTTACATTCTTGTTTGGATCTGTTGCTAATTCCGGATCCAATAAAAAACTGCGATATATGACTTCTACATCTTTCACTCCTTCCGATTCTAATGCTTTTTCAAATCTTCGTTTTCCTATATAACAAAACGGACACATTACATCGCTCCAAATCTCTACTTTCATCGTTTTTGTTTTTACAAATGTACATAGTATAGAACAAAATGAATTATGATTAGTTCTGTAGAAAGTTACTAAATTCAAATTGAGAAAGTTTTTCGAGTTGTTTCACCATTGGTTTCTATCAATAACATTCTTTTCATTAATTTCACAATCCACAACAAGAACATGAATCATAAAGCAGTAAAAACACTTTTAAGAAGTAATATCGAAAGAACAATCGGAAGTCGGATTGATGACGAATGCTTTCAAGCCATCGATCAATTAATTGTACCCAAAACAATTGAGCGTAAAACTCGATTTGTAGAGGAGGGAGAATATTGCAATTACGTTCATTTCATCACAAAAGGAGCTTGTTATGCCTATGATGTAGATGAGCGCGGAGATAAACATGCATTTCAGTTTTCGCTAGAAGATTACTGGATTGGAGATTTATACAGCTATTTTTCAGGAAGGGTTGGGATTTATAATGCTGAAACCATTGAAACCACAGATGTATTAATGCTCAGCAAAAAGAATTTTGATGAATTATGTTTAAATCATCCTGTTTATGAGCGCTTTTTCCGAATTCTCATTCAAAATGCATTTGTAGCATTGCAGTACAGACACATCAAAACACAATCAGATGACGCTGAAAACCGCTACCTTGAATTCACTAAAAAACACCCACATTTTGTTCAGCGGATTCCTCAATATTTGATTGCTTCTTACCTTGGCATCAAGCCACAGTCACTAAGTAGAATTCGGAAGGAATTGGTGGAAAGAAAGATATTATAGTCAACTGATTTATAAAAAAAAGGGTGTAAGATATATACCAAACACCCTATATTTATTTCTGATTGGTTAACTACTTCTGATAAACCTATCCCCACTGACTCAACAATGCGTTTTCATTATTTGCAATTTGCAATTGAATTTGATTCAAAATATCTACTAAAACATTGTAAATCGGCTCGTTTTCCGATAAAATCTCAACATTTATTCTCTTTTCAGGTGTTGAGTATTTTGAAATGAAATTGTTGTAATCAGTGACTTTTGCTTTTAATACTTCGTATGATAACTCACCTTTTGATTGAAAAAATAATTTTTTGCTATGATGAAATCCTTTTTGTTTCGCTAATCGTTCATGATTTGAATTGTCCTTATCACCAATTATTTCAGTGTTTAAACCTGCTTTTATCTCATCAATCAACTGAATCAACGATTTTGTTTGATTTCTCAACATGGCAACCTCTGATTTAGTTGTATCCACCTTTTTGTACAGCTCGAGATTTGCATTTACAATGTTTGCTTTACTTGCATCAACATATTTGTAATACGTCGCATAATCATTCGTCGTTTTTTTACTATAACCTAAGTCTTGGAGTGAGTACAACATTCCTCCACAAGCCATCATTAAAACGGCATTCACCATTGTGTTAAATCGCAATTCTGGTCGACGAAATCGCGTTAAAAAGTAAATCGGCACATATCCAAAAATAAAAGCGGTAAGACCAGAGAACATCATAATATGAGCATAAGGCCAATGCATTAATTTGAAGATTATACTAATGGAAATTAGCATAGCGAGTAAAAAGCCAATACTAAAAACCCATTTATCTGACTTACTTTCTTCATCTTTAAACTTTAGAACAATCATCAAGGGTAAAAAAACTAAACTAAAAAATAAGCCTCCAATAATTATAGTTACTCCTGCACCAGGGAGGTGGAATGTCTTCAAAACAGCTCCAAAAACAGTTAATATTGCTGACGCAATTCCGGTAATTTTCAATGTATTTTTCATGGCGTAATAATTTTTAAATGTTAATAAAACCTCTGTCTCTTCTTGGATTTCCTTTAAATCTTTTTTGAAAAATCGAGGCACAACTTTCTTGTAGAATTCATAAAATTCTTCACTATCCGACTTTTCACTTTCGATGATACAGCAAATGTGATCTAGTAAGTTGTACTGCAGATCTTCAATAACAACTCCATTGGCTTTAATATCATCTAAAATAAAATCTATTTCATCCTCTGTAAGTTTATGCATTTCCCATTTTTGGTTCGATGTCTAATAAATATTTCATCGTATTGATAAAATCCGCAAATTCATTCACTTTGGCTTTAGCTGTTTCTTGTCCTTGTTCAGTAAGTGTATAATATTTTCTCACTCGCTTCCCCAAGTACTCTTTTTCAAACCCAACATCACCATTTTTTTCTAATGAATGTAACGTTGGATATAAAGCTCCCTCCGTAATTTGAATTTTGTCTTTCGTCATTTCTTTTACCGTTTGGGTAATTTCATAACCGTACATTTTACCTCGCTCCTTTAACAGGTTTAAGATAATTGTCTTCAGTGTTCCTTTTATTAATTCTGATGTATACATAGGACAAATATACATAAGATTATTAGGTATACAAATTTAATACATAAGAAAATTATGTATTAAATGTTAATTTATTGTTTTACAGCGCTTTAAATCTACATATTTTATTAAGTGTTAATTGTCATAAAAGATTTCTCACTATCGTTCGAAATGACTTGTTTTGAAAGAGTTAATCGAATAAATGTATCGTACGGGCGCAATACGCCCGTACGATACATTTATTCGCTTCAAACGATATACATTGGGGTCATTTGGAACGACAGTGAGAAGTTTTCTTAACCTATGTGAATCATTTTAGGGTTTAATCTGCTCACCTTTGTATTGTCGAAAGGCGAAAACAAAAATTAATTAAAAAATAAATAAAAATGGCAGATCAAAAGAAATGGGTTATCGACCCAACGCACAGTGAATTATTATTCAAAGTAAAACACCTTATGATTACAAATGTTAAAGGTGAATTTAGAAAGTTTGATGCAAGTATTATTGCAAACGGAGATGATTTTAGTCAAGCGAAAGTGAAAGCGACGATTCAAGCAGATTCAGTTTTTACGAATAATGATGATAGGGATAAACATTTAAAAAGTGGTGATTTTTTCGATGTAGAAAACCATAAAACATTAGATTTTGAAGGAACTTCATTTGAGAAACTCGATGATGAGAATTATAAGCTAAAAGGAAACTTGACTATTATTGGGACAACAAAAGAAGTTACACTTGATGTTGAGTACGGAGGAACAGCAGTCGATCCTTGGGGAAATAAAAAAGCTGGATTTTCAATTAGCGGAAAAATCAATCGTAAAGAATGGGGATTAAACTGGAATGCAGCGCTTGAAGCAGGTGGCGTTATGGTGAGTGAATCTGTAAAAATCAACGCAGAAGTACAGTTTGTTGTAGAAGAATAAAATGGTTATTGAGTTTAGAATTTAGAGAGAATTCAAAAAAACTCTAAATTCTAAACTCTAAATTCTAAGTTGACTATCTAAGACATATCATTAAGTATTTCAAAGAATCGCTCTTTAGTAGATCTTGAAATTGGTATTTCAGAGCCATCTTTCATTACAATTGTACCACCATCAGATTTATCGTAGCGATCCAAATAATTTAAATTTATAAGGTGTGAGCGGTGGCACCTTAAAAATACAGGGTACTGCAAGACTTCCTCGTGTTCTTTAAGCAATTTAGAAGTAATAATCTTGCGACCGTCATTAATGAAAACATTAGTGTAGTTTCTTTCAGACTGACATCTAACAATATCGTTTATATCAAAAATATAAAGTGATTCGATTGTTCTAAGGATAATTTTCTTTTTATCGCTTTGGATGTTGTTAAGCAATGTTTCAAATTGAGCGGAAGAATCTTTTTTGCCATCAAGTGAAGTGATAGCATTTTCCATAGCCTTTTCAAGTTCATTTGTTTCAATTGGTTTTAATATATAGTCAAGTGCAGAACTCTTTATAGCACGGATAGCGTATTCTTGGTGAGCAGTTACAAAAATGACTTCAAAGTCTCTTGTTTCAAGCTTTTCAAGCAAATCAAATCCCGATCCATCGGGCATTTGAATGTCGAGAAGCAGAATATCTGGATTTATACGTTTAATCGCTTCAATACCTGAAGAAACACTGGATCCATCAGGGAAGATTTGAACATCTAAGTTCATGTTTTCAATCATTCTAGAAAGCAGGGTTCTAGTACGATTTTCATCGTCAACAATCAATACTTTGTACGCCATTTTTATTTAATTCATTTATTTATTTGAAATGGAGTTGCAATGGTAACATTAGTACCTTGCTTCCCTATTTCACTTAAATCTTGAATGAATAAAAACCCAGCTTTTTTATATTTATCATTCAACAAGTCAATTCGACTATTGGTAATGTCAATGGCCATACTTTTATGCTTGTCCAATTTTGAATCAATCTTCTTTTGCATAGCTGCATGGCGTCCTATTCCATTATCCTCAATGCCAAAAATAAGTAAATCATTTTCAATTTTAAATGTTATCCGAATTTTACCGTTTTTGATTTTATCAAGTTCTCCGTGCTCCAGTGCATTTTCTATAAAAGGTTGTAACAACATAGGAGGAATCAACACCGAATTAGTTTCTATATTATCGAGATTTCTAATTTCAAAATTAAACCGATCTTCAAACCTTTGTTTTTGAATTTCTAAATACCTTTCTAAAATTTCTATTTCTTTAGAAAGCATTATAAATTCTTTAGCACTATTTTCTAAGATTAATCTAATTAGCCTCGAGAAATTCACTAAAAATTTAGATGAATTTTTCAGATCATTATCATATATATAACTCTGAATAATAGACATAGAATTAAATATAAAATGAGGATTCATTTGAGATCGCAATAAAGTCTGTTTTAGTTCCGCTTCAAGCTGTTGCTTTTTGAGCTTGTTTTGTTTCGTCTTAAAATAAATGATAATCAATATTGAAAGAAAAAGTACTACCGAAAAGATTAAAACAGTAATCATTTGTCGGTTTTTTAATTTTGTGTTTTCTAATTGTTGGTCTTTTAGCAGTTGTTGATTTGCTTGTTCTTTTATCTTTCTTTGTTGGTTGATTATTCTTTTTTCTTTTTGTTCAGCTTGATACAGTTCACTAAGCTCTGCTATTTTTTCCTGTGTTTGCTTACCGTTTATACTATCTTGATAATTTGTGTAGTAAGTTAAATATTTATGAGCAGTTTTAAAATCACCAATTCTGTTACTTATTTTTGAATATAGAAAATATGAATTATTCAAGTCAATTGTTTTTCCGAATTCTTTTCTGAGTTGGATTGCTTTTTTAATTTTAATTTTAGCATTGTGTAAATTGCCTTTTTCTAGCTCTAATTCAGCTTGATAATGAAATATTTCACCTAAATCTTCTTTATTATTTAAATCTTCAAAATAGCTTTGACTTAAATTATAATTGTTGTCTGCTAAATTGTAGTTTTTCTCATTAAAATAAATCCTGCCAAGATGCTTGTGAATTGTAGCAATACCTTCCTGATTATCAATTTTGTAAAACTTTATTAAAGACCTTTGATAGAAGTAAATCGCCCTTTGTTTATTTTTACTTTTAAGATAAGTTGATCCTAATCCTTCTAATATCACAGCCTCTAACCAGTGAGATTTTAGAAATGTGATTTCATTTAAAGCTGATTCAAAGTAATCTTTTGCTTTGTGGTAATTTTTTATGTTATATTGAATTTCACCAAGCTTATATGTATGGAAAGCCTGACAGTAATTTCTGTTATCTGCTATAGCAAAATCAAGACCTTTTTGATGATAGAGCACTGCTTTTTCAAAATCTTCTTTCTCTGAATAAAATGAAGCGATATCTTTTAAAACGGTAGATGTCAGCTGCTTTATATTGGCTCTTTTTGCGTGTTTTAAAGCTTTAAAAAGTCTGTTTTCTTGAAGAGTGAAGTTTTTTTGTGTTTTGGCGTCATGTGCAAAAATCAAAGCAAAAATTGTTTTGCGATTAGCATCTTTTAATTGTGATTGCCCAGCTTTTAATTTGTCTTTTATATTCTTATTTAATTCATTGTTAAAACATACATTATAAAAACTTTCCAACAGATAGTAATCTAAAGTATTTTTGTTAAAATTTAATTCTGATATATGAGGAATTTTGGTTTGATCTATGGTGCTTTTATTAATTAATCCATAGATGTAAACTTTGAATTTAGATTCAGCTGAATAATCACCGATATGTTTTATTTGACTTTTGAATAGTGAATCTGCTTCTCTTACATCATGCTGAGTAGAGTATGCCAACCAATCAACAATTACTTGCTCTTTTTCTTTTTTATTTTCTGATTTTTTATAACGTTCATGGTATTTCTCTGAATTGCAAAACGCATTTATCGTTAAAAGGAAAAACAATATGGATAAACATATTCTCATAGAAAAAAGTCACTGTAATAATGTTTGTAGTACCAAAATTGATAAAATTATGTGAATTCTATGTGTTTTATAGACTTAATTTTTGAAAATCAAGCAAATAATGTGTTTTGTTAATGATTTAATTCAGTTTTCTAAATATTTTATTTGGAATTCTTTAAACTATTAAAAAATAATGCCAAATTTGGGGGTATATTTATATTGACTAATTTCAATTTAAGATGATTAAAATATTATTTCCAACTGACTTTTCTGTAGCTGCTGAAAAAGCTTTTTTATATGCATTAGAACTTTCTAGAAAGTTGAACGCTGAATTAACACTTTTGCATGTATACGAATTGCCTGAGTTAGGAAGAGCGCTTCAAAGTACTACTAAAGAAGTATATGAATTGATGGAGATGGAATCCTTTGAGGAATTTAAAAAATCAGTCGAAAAATTAAGAGCTTTTGCTGAAGAAAAAGGATATGCAGACATTGAGTTTAAACATGTTATGACTGAGGGAGAGGCAGTTTTTAGAATTACTGATATTGCTAAAGAGGAGTCTGTCGACTATATTGTAATGGGAACAAAAGGTGCTTCTGGATTAAAAGAAGTATTTCTAGGTTCCGTAGCTTCTGGAGTTATAGATAATGCAAACTGTAATGTAATTAGCGTTCCTGAAAAAACAGACTATAAAGAGAAATTAGATCGAATCGCTTACTTAACCAATTACACTGAAAAAGAGGTTGAGTCCTTCAATATTGTAGCTTCATTTGCAAAACCGTTTGGTGCAAAAATAAACTGTATTCACTTTGATGAAAACGGTCAAGAAGTGAGTAAAGACTCCATGGATAATTGGAAATCGAAGCTTGATTATCAAGGAATAGAGGTCGACTACAACATTATTTCTGGTGATAATTTTGAGCAATCATTAGCAGATTTTTATAAAGCGGAAGGAATTGATATCGTAGCGATTCAACCTCGAAAAAGAAACTTTTTTGCAAAGATTTTCTCCAAAGGGGTTTCAAAGAAACTGGCACATCATATTGAGATACCACTTTTTACTTTGCCTGCGAAGTAATGAAATGAAGGAGATTACTGAAAACAGAGTTTGGACACTGCTTTAATTGGCTTTTTTTACTAGTAAACGTTAATCTGTCGATTTGATTACATCTTAAAATTATCCCTAATATCTTAATATCTGAGTGTCCTAGCGTCTGAATGCTTATATTTGCGTTGAGATGATGAAAGTGAGTGATATCAAAGCCCCAATATCTGCTGAACTTAAAGAGTTTGAGGTAAGGTTTAGGGAAAATATGCAATCTAAAGTTCCTTTATTAGATAAAATTACGCACTACATTGTCAAAAGAAAAGGTAAGCAAATGCGACCGATGTTTGTCTTTCTTTCTGCCAAAATGTTAGGAGAAATAAATGACGACACATACAACTCAGCTTCATTGGTAGAACTTTTACACACAGCCACCCTCGTTCATGATGACGTAGTTGACGATGCAAATGAAAGACGCGGCTTTTTCTCTATTAATGCACTTTGGAAAAATAAAATAGCCGTTCTCGTTGGTGATTATTTACTCTCGAGAGTTTTATTACTAAGCATTGAACACAAAAAATACCGCTCACTTGAAATAGTTGCGCGGGCCGTTCGTGAAATGAGTGAAGGAGAATTACTCCAAATTGAAAAAGCGCGAAGACTTGATATAGACGAAGAAACTTACTTTGAAGTAATCCGTCAAAAAACAGCTTCTTTAATTGCTACTTGTTGTGAAGCAGGAGCTGTTTCTGTCGGAAGAGAAGATGAAGCAGAAAGAATGCGCAAGTTTGGCGAACTTGTTGGACTCGCTTTTCAAATTAAAGATGACATTTTTGATTATGGTACTCCTGGTAATATTGGAAAACCAACAGGAATTGATATTCGTGAACGTAAAATGACTTTACCTTTAATTTATACCTTAAACAAGGTGGATAAATCATTAAGAAAGGAGTTGATTAACATCGTCAAAAGACACAATGAAAAACCCAAAAAAGTTCGTAGAGCGATTGATATAGTCGTGAATAATGGTGGTATTGATTATGCGCACAAAAAGATGTTGGAAATTAAAAAAGAGGCGCTCGCTCTATTAGAGCCTATTCCAGATTCTCCAAGTAAGCAATCGCTGATTGGGCTGGTAGAGTATACAACGAATAGAGAGAAGTAATCTCAAGCCATATCATATTGTAGATACGCACGGCCGTGCGTATCTACAATATGATATGGCTTGAACGAAAATAACGGGTCACTAACAAATTGAGGGGAGTTGGCTTTATTAAGCAAATAATTTTTCT
>JBBEBO010000130.1:0-20132 GCA_040882265.1 Brumimicrobium sp.
CTTTTTATTCAAGGTTCAAGCGTGGATGGATAAACGGTTTGTATTACAACTTACTTTTTGTTTAATTCTTCCGTTGCTGAGTCTTTAGTCCGTTTTCATTCAAGGTTTGAGACTGAACTGGGAAACATCCTTGAACTTTCAAATCAATAAAATCAATAGAATTTACTTTAAGAATTGGTCTTCTCTATTCTCGAAATGGTCTTGTGAATGTGAGAAACACTGCAATTGAATTGCTCTGCTAAAGTTGCTAGTTTAACTTTGTCTTTTTTTCTTAATTGATAAATTTTTTGGTGGTCTTCTTTTGATAATGGATCTTTTCTACCCATGGGTTTGCTACTGCCATGAATTCCATATTTAGCTCTGCGCTTAGCCCATAAATCTGAGTTATCTCTTTTTCCAGTTTCAAACCCTCTTTTTATAGATTGGGAATATGTTGCCCACTTTAAGTTGTCTACTTTGTTGTTAGAGAGGTTATCATCTTTATGAAGAACGACCTTCTGTTTTCTAGGTTTATAATTTTTTATGAAAGCCATAGCAACAGCTTTATGTGGATAAACTGTTTTTCGCTTGCCTTTATTATTAATTAAATCAGTCATCATAAAACCATTCTTAGGATGCTTTCTTTGCTGCTTTAATTTTGACTTTAATTGAATTACCCTGCCAGAATTATATTTTTTAACTCGTTCTTTTGATCTTATACGACCTAAATTGGAGATTTCATAATCACTAAATCCTGGTATATCTTTCCATTTTTCTTTTTCGTCCATAGAGGTAGTTTTCCAATAAACAATTAATGAATAAAAATGTTCATGAAGCACACTTAACTATTTTATATAGGTGTTATTATAAATCATTAATGTCCGATATAACCGAGACCTCTCATTTCATTTGAGGTGACGCTAGGTAAATAGGGTGATGCATTGAGCTTTGTCGAAATGAGCATTGCGAGAGGTCTGTTTTATTTTTTCCAGACAATAGTGGTTATAAATACAAATGAACACATTCAACCGTTAAATGTACAGGTGGTAAAAAAGTTATGAAAAAGCTAATTATTTCTCTATTATTCATTGCATTAATTTTGCCAAATTTTTCTTCTCAATTAGTTTCTAACCCTCCAGATGATGAGAATCAAAGGAAAATTCAACTTGCGATTTTATTCGACACCTCTGGTTCAATGCAAGGGTTATTAGAACAGGCTAAATCACGAATTTGGAGTATAGTTAATACGGTTGGGACACTTGAGTACGATGATCAATCCCCAAAAGTAGAACTTGCACTATACGATTATGGCAATACTGGTAACCCCGAAGCTGATGGTTTTGTAAGGCAAATCTCTCCATTCACGACAGATTTAGATGAAATTTCTTCACTGCTTTTTAGTTTAACAACAAACGGTGGTAGTGAGTTTTGTGGAACGGTTATAGACAAATCGTTAAAAGACTTAAAATGGAGTCAAGACCCAAGAGATATGAAGTTGATTTACATTGCGGGGAACGAACCTTTTAATCAAGGAGATATTGACTACAAGAAAAGTTGTGAAAACGCAGCTAATCAGGAAATATTTGTGAGTACAATTTATTGTGGAAATCATGACACTGGTATTCTAGAATTTTGGAAAAATGGAGCTGATTTAGGAAAGGGTAAATATTTTAATATCGATAGCGATAAAAAGATCCAGTACATTAAAACACCCTATGATGATAGTATTCAAAAATGTAATATTGCTTTAAATGCGACTTATATAAGCTATGGTAGAAACGGCGAACGAAAGAAAGCGCAGCAAATATCTCAAGATGAAAATGCAGAAAGTATTGATAAAGCAAATATGGTGGAAAGAACGATGAGCAAGTCGTCTGCTGTCTATTCTAATTCTGGGTGGGACATTATTGATTTTGTTGGAGATGATCTTAAGAAATTAAATTCAATTCCAGAAGAAGAGCTGCCAGAAACAATGAAGGGCAATACGGACACTAAAAATATGCAACTCATCTATGAAAAGAGAAAGGAACGTGAAACTATTCAAAAAGAGATTAAAGAATTGGCTGAAAAAAGAAGTAATTACATTAATAAGAACAGCGAATCTGACAATCAAGTAGATGATTTTGGAAAAGCGATATCAGAATCAGTATTAAAGTTTGCTACTGAGAAGAATTACAAGCAAAACAGCCATTAAGCTTGGTTTTCCGACAAATATTTTTATCTTGTATAGTGAATTTAAATCTAAATAAGATAAATTATGAAAAAGTTAGTGATAATTTTAATGACAATGTCTCTTTCAGCTGTTGGATTTAGCCAAACGTATGAAATGGCTGTTGGACTAAAGGGTAACGGACTACCAGGACCAGTAGGCAGACATTATAGTGGTGGCGGAATTAATTTTAAACATTTTATTGGAGGACGTAATGCGTTAGAATACACTGTTGGTGGTGGACATGAACACCTAAGAGCACAAGTGCTATATGAGTGGCAACATAGTACAGGAATCACTGAAGGTTTAGATTGGTATCTCGGAGCAGGAGGTACGATTGGAGCATGGGGCAATGGTTATTATCACCCGAGTAACGATGATGATTATTACGACCGAGGACTTTACCTTGGAGCAAATGGAGTGATTGGCTTAGATTGGAATATTGAACCTTTAACTGGAGTTCCGATTGGATTTGCTGTAGATTCTGGTCCATATATTGGAATTATCAACTCTCACGCTTTTGGCTGGGGAGGAGCTTTTGCTGTACGTTATATTATAAAATAATTGTTAAAACAACTTACAAACGTGTAAAGACGCCTACTCGCCTTTACACGTTTGATTACTCAACGTAACTCAACTTAAGCATATTAGACTTTCCCTTAGACTCTATTGGCATCGACGCAATGTTAATTACCAAATCCCCTAATTTTATAAACCCTTGTTTTTTAAGAATATACTTGATATCAGCAATTGTATGGTCTGTACTAACCATTTTATCGTAATAGATTCCACGAACACCCCAAATTAAGTTGAGTTGAGTAAGGATCTCTCTGTTACTTGTGAATACAAAAATTGGAGCCTTTGGTCGTTGTGAAGCAATTTTGTATGCTGTATATCCTGAAAAAGACATTGTAACGATCGCTTTTGCTTCTACTCTTTGTCCTAAACGAGTTGCATTAAAACAAATCGAATCCGAAATGAAACGGTCTTGATTTTTTTCTGGTAGCTCTTCTTTGTGATAAATAAGTTCCGACTCCTCAATTTTTGAAACAATTTTACTCATTGCTTGAATAACGCGTACAGGATATTTACCTACTGAAGTTTCTCCTGAAAGCATTACCGCATCTGCACCATCCAAAACTGCATTCGCAACATCGTTTACTTCTGCTCTTGTTGGAGTGAAATTTTCAATCATGCTTTCCATCATCTGCGTAGCAACAATAATTGGTTTAGCGTGGAGATAACATTTTTTAATGAGCATTTTTTGAACTAAAGGAACATCTTCCATTGGAATTTCAACGCCTAAATCACCACGAGCAACCATTAAGGCATCCGTCTGTCTTATGATTTCATCAATATCATCAATAGCTTCAGGTTTTTCAATTTTTGCTACAACCTTTGCTTTTCTTTTTGCTTTTCTAATAATGTGCTTTAATTCAATTATATCTCGAGCCGAGCGAACAAATGAAAGACCAATCCAATCTACATCTTGTTCTAAAGCAAAAGCTAAGTCTTCTTCATCTTTGTCTGTTAAAGAAGGCATAGAAATAACAGTGTTGGGTAAGTTAACGCCTTTATTTGAAGACAACATCCCACCATAATTCACAACTGTCTTTATAGAGTCTTTACCGTTAGTGCTAATTACTTCTAATTCTAACTTTCCATCATCTAATCTTATTTTTTCTCCTTTTTTTACGTCTGCAGGTAACTGCGTGTAGTTAATGGCAAATTTTTCTGCTGTACCTTCTAAGTCTTCGTCTGTAACAATTTCAACGTTTTCTCCAGCCACTAGATCGACAGCATTGTTTTTCATTGTGCGCGTACGAATCTTTGGACCCTGTAAGTCAGCCAAAAGTGCAACGTTAAGCCCTGTTTGCTCATTGAGTTCACGAATTGTTTCAATCACTTTTTTATGGTCATCATACGAACCATGTGAGAAATTTAGTCGCGCGACATTCATTCCTTCAGTCATCATTTCTAATAATGTCTTCTTATCTGATGAAGCAGGACCAAGTGTCGCTACAATTTTTGTTCTTTTCATATTAAAAAATTAATTTATTACTTGACTTCAAATCGTATGGGTCAAATATAAATGCGGTTAAAATACTCGATATCTCTTTAATTCGTATTAAGAAATTATCAATATCAATAACTTCAGCTTCTTGAATAACTAAAAAGTAATCAATTTGAGCTTTTTCAGGTATCAAATATTGACTATTATTTTTGTTTTTTATTAAAAAATAAGTTGTCAAATTATCTTCATCTTCCCATTCATAAAAGGAGTGAGATGAAATAACTTCTCCTTTTTTACCCGAAACCATAAAGGGCTCTTCAGCTTTGCTCAAGTTTAATTCCAAATGTTCATTAAGTGCCCAACACAATCTGTAATCACTGTGATGGCTACATAATCCGATTAGATCGAAATCATAATCATCTTCCAGCTTTAACGTGTGTTTTGCCATAAAGAAAAATTACCTTAATGCAAGCCCAAAGGTAAGTAAAATAGTCATCTAATGCAATGTAAAAAGTGATGTGTTATTTCGTTTAAATAAAACAATATGGAATTTATGATCCTAAAACTTAGTGAATCGCTTATGATGTTCTATTTGATACAGGAGCGACTCTCATAATTAAAAGTAACTCTAATTCTGTTGTATCCAATTAAACTTATTTCACCCAAACACTTTTGCAAATTCATTTTTTTCATTATCTTCAATAATCCTAACCAAAAAAAACCAAGAAATGCAAAAGAAATGGCTTGTTAAAGACGCACCTGATGTAGATGTTGTGCGCAAATTAAAAAAAGAATTAAATGTATCTGAAATTGTTGCATATATGCTCGTTCAACGAGGAATCACGGAATTTGATGATGCAAAACATTTTTTTAGAGGCTCATTGAATAAATTACATGATCCACATTTAATGAAAGACATGGATCGGGCAGTTGAACGTGTTTCTAAAGCTATAGAAAATAGTGAAAAAATCATGATTTATGGAGATTATGATGTTGATGGTACAACGGCTGTTTCTTTAGTTTACAGTTTTCTAAAACATCATACGAATAAAATTGAGTACTATATCCCAGATAGATATAAAGAAGGTTACGGTTTAAGTAAAGTCGGGATTGAATATGCGGCAGAATCAGGTTGTTCACTGTTAATTTCACTCGATTGCGGGATAAAAGCAATTGATCAAGTAGATTTAGCAAATAATTTGGGTTTAGACGTTATTGTTTGTGATCACCATACGCCTGGAAAAAATCTACCCGACTGCATCGTGTTAGACCCAAAACGGAATGATTGTGACTATCCCTATAAAGAACTTTCTGGCTGTGGAGTAGGGTATAAATTGATGACAGCTGTCGCAAAAAGAAATGATTTTTCACTCGATTTGTTAAATAAAAACTTGGATTTGTTAGCAATTAGCATTGGTGCTGATATCGTTCCAATAACAGGCGAAAACCGATTGTTGTGCCAGCATGGGCTTGAACAGTTGAATAAGAATACCAGAGTTGGAATTGAGAAAATGCTCAACTTAGCTAAGAAAGAAAAACCGCTTTCTCTCACAAATGTTGTTTTTATTATTGCGCCTAGAATAAACGCTGCAGGTAGAATGGGAGATGCCAAGAACGCTGTAAAACTGCTTACTTCAGAGAATATGGAAGAAGTGAGAACAATAGCAAAAGCTATACACGAAGACAACGAAAACCGTAGAGCAATTGATAAAGTCATTACTGCTGAGGCTTTGGAAATATTAGAAAATGATGAAAATTTTGATGATAAATGTACCAATGTTGTTTATAAATCGGGATGGCACAAAGGAGTTATTGGAATTGTAGCCTCTAGAATAATCGAAACCTATTATCGCCCCACTGTCGTATTAACTCAAATTGAAGAAGGAGAAAACTGGACGGGATCTGTACGAAGTATCAAAGGAGTAAATGTTTACGATATTCTTGAAAAGTGTTCCGATGTTCTTGAACAATTTGGTGGACATTATTATGCAGCGGGATTAACAGTAAAAACTGAAAACTTAGCTTTGTTTACTGAAAAATTTGATAAAGAAGTCAAAAAAGTAATCAATTCAGAAACGCTAATTCCTGAACAAATCTTGGAGAGTGAAATTTCATTTGAAACTATTTTTAATGAAGGAGAGTCTGTTCATGAAGTTCCAAGGTTAAAACGCATTTTAAAACAGTTTGAGCCTCACGGACCAGAAAACATGAAGCCCGTTTTCTTAGCAAAAAATGTTTATGCAATGGATGCAAATCTCCTCAAAGGAGAACATTTAAAAATGAAAGTTTATCAACCAAAACACAATAAACCGATTGATGCAATTATGTTTTCAAGTCCCGATTCGTTTCAAATTGTAAATGAAAGTCCTTTTGATATGGTATTTACACTTGAAGAAAATAATTTCAGAGGAAGAAGCACACTTCAGCTAAATGTAAAAGACTTAAGACCCAGTATGGCACTTGATGAAAAAGTGGATGTTTAAACCGATTTATTAACTTCAATTCGACAAACTCGGGGTCACAAATTTTCTATTCCAAAGCTAAAATGACTGCCTTTAGAAATGCTCGAAATTATTTTTAGTAAATCAGGTTAAACTCTTGTTATAGATAAACAAAAGTAAAAAAACCTTCTAAGTACTAATTTTTTGAGTCAAAAATCGAGACCAAAAGTATTACCCCCGAGAAAACCTTTTATTCCCTTGAGAACGACTTTTATTTCCACCTTGCCCCTTATTCCGTCTCGGTTGACGTGGCTGTTTTGGCGGAATTTTAGCATCAACATCCACTAATGGAAAAGGATGACCATCAATTACTTCGATTTTTTGCTTAATCAATTTCTCGATGTCCTTTAAATATGGTTTTTCCGTCGCATCACAAAAAGCAATCGCCGTTCCTGCTGCTCCTGCTCTACCCGTTCTTCCGATACGGTGAACGTAGCTTTCTGCAACATTTGGTAATTCGTAATTAATCACATAAGCCAATTCATCGATGTCAATTCCACGTGCTGCGATATCTGTTGCAACAAGCACTCTGATTTTTCCATCTTTAAATTGTCCCAATGCCTTTTGACGTGCATTTTGAGATTTATTTCCATGAATTGCCGCAGCATTCACTTTGTTTTTGTTCAATATTCGAACGACTTTATCTGCTCCGTGTTTTGTTCTTGTAAAAACGAGTACTGAAGTTAATTCAGGATTTTCGAGCAAATGCAATAACAATTTGCTTTTATTTCCTTTATCTACAAAGTAAATAGACTGATTAATAATCTCTGCAGTCGATGACTTTGGAGTTACCGCTATTTCAATTGGACGATCTAAAATCTCATTTGATAATTTGATGATCTCTGGAGACATCGTAGCAGAAAAGAACAATGATTGTCTTTTTTGTGGTAAATGCTTGAGTAATTTCTTTACATCGTGAATGAATCCCATATCCAACATACGGTCTGCTTCATCCAAAACAAAATGTTCGATTTCTCTTAATGAAATAAACCCTTGCTGCATTAAATCGAGGAGTCTCCCTGGAGTTGCAACAATTACATCAACACCATTCTTTAATGAAGCTGTTTGTTTACCTTGTTTGACACCACCAAAGATGACAGTGCAATTCATATTTGTATATTTTCCGTATTCACGAAAGTTTTCTCCTATCTGGATGGCTAATTCGCGTGTTGGAGTTACGATCAATCCACGAACTTTTCTTTTGTTGTCGCGCGCTTTACTTTTTGCAATTTGCTCCAACATAGGAATAACAAAAGCCGCCGTTTTTCCTGTACCCGTTTGGGCGCAACCCAAAACATCTTTGTTTTCTAAAACTACTGGTATTGCTTGTGCTTGGATAGGTGTAGGTGAGGTGTAACCAGTTTCATCGAGCGCTCTTAAAATCTCTGATGAAAGATTTAATTCTTTAAATGTCATATACGTACTTAATATTTATTCTACGAGAACAAATTTGTTAAGTCCTCTATATTTGGTACAAAGGTACGATATTTAATTTGAAGTTGATTTTAGCTCTTGCTATAATTGAGCAATAATAATTTTAGCCAACTCAATTGATTTCGCTTTCTGTTGGTCGACAGCATCAAAGTACTCCACATTGATATGAATTAAATTCCCTTTTTCCATAATTGTAAGTTGGTGCATTTTATCAGACCAGAGTGCTTTTTCAGCAATATCGACCTCTACAGCATCTTTGTAAACTGAAGTAGACGTTTTAAATTTCTTACTATCTGCTGAAGTTGAGCCTAAAACAATCATTACCGTGTTTTCTTGATCGTAAGAAACCATTTGGTTTCCAATCTCCTTTTCTCCCTTTTTATTAGCATTCCATTTGTAAATACATGTTGGAAACGTTTTGCTAGTTGGCTCTTTTTTAGTCACTTCATTTTCAATACTAAAAATATCCTCAATTGATTGTTGCGATATTAACTCACAAGGGTCCGTTATTTCTTTCTTAACTTTAGTTTCTTTCACTGTTGCACTGTTCTCATTTTCATTTGTACAAGAAAATACAAGAATCGAAAACGCGAAAATCAAAATGTAGTTCATCATATTTTTTTCATAAAGGTATATAATTTTTAGAAATTTACTATTAACAAATTGAATAACAAACTAATAAATATATCAAAATGAATTCATTTCAAGCTTGATTTAATGAAGCACATCGTTTTTTACTTTCTTTCTAACATTTTAGAATATACTTTTAACCTGTCAATAAGTGCTTAAGTTCCTTTCTACGTAACTGTTAATTCTTGAATAGCACATTTTCCATTTATTCTTTTGATTTTATGGTCATTGTTACGAACTTTGCGTTGAAATGAATAAGATCTCTAGGTTGGCTTTCGAGAAAAAGATTACAGGATTACTCTTTGTAATCGTTGTAGTTGTTTTAACATCTTCCTTTTTGGTGTATCGCAATCTAGATGCTATTGTATCTGAAATTTCAGAAGAAGCAAGTCCCGATGAGACACTTATTGTGATCAAGGATATGATCAACGACATCACAATAGCTGAGAACAATGCTAAAACATACTCTTTAAATCCCCAAACTGAATATTTAAATGAATTTAATTCAAAAACAGAAGCCGTTACTGAAAAAGTAGACTTACTCAAAAGAATAACTAAAAACAAGGCTAAACGCCACGAAAAAGTAAAAATATTGGATTTTTTAATTCAAGAAAAAATTTCAGTGCTCGAAGAGTTTTTACTTTTTCAAGATAGGTATCGAGCGTCAGACGTTATTGATGAAATGATTGGTAAGGTTGAAAATGTTAATCAATCTCAATCCGATCCTAGTTCTGAGGAATCTAAAAATAATAATGAAGACTCTGATAAAGAAAAAAAATCCTTTTTTAAAAGACTGTTTAATAAAAATAAGGACAAAAATGATTCAAAAGATGGATCAAATAGCAACAGTGAATCTAATCTTGAAAAATTAGATAAAGAATTAGCTCAACTGAAATCGAAAGAAACAGCATTGAGTAATGAACTTCGTTCACGGGAATTAGAATTAATTTCAAAAGATCAAGCGATAACTTCGGAAATTCATGAAGTCGTTGAACAACTCGAGAAAGAACAATCGGAAAACCTTAAAAAAGGGATTGTTTTAGCCGAGGAAAAAAGTGCTAGTACATATTTATGGATAGGAATTTATTCAATAATCACTTGTGTATTTCTGATTTTTGCAGGTTGGGCAGTGTTTATTTATGTTCGAAAAAATGAGAATTATAAAACGGTAATAAAAAAAGCTAAGGTTGAAACAGACCTTAAAAATCAAGAAATTACTTCGAGTATTAATTATGCAAAACGCATTCAATCTGCTATTCTTCCCGACCTAAGTGCTTATAATCGAGCTTTTCCCCATTCATTTATTTTCTATCAGCCAAAAGATATAGTTGCTGGCGATTTTTACTGGATTATTAAGGAGGAAGATGTTGTCTATTTGGCAGTAGCGGATTGTACCGGGCATGGTGTTCCGGGAGCTATGGTAAGTGTAGTTTGTCATAATGCGTTGAACCGAAGCGTACGAGAATTTGGTTTAAAATCACCCGCTGAAATACTGGAACAAACACGAAAACTTGTGATCGAAACTTTTGAAGAAAGAGAGGATGTCGTTTATGATGGTATGGATATAGCGCTATGTAGATTAAATCTCAAAACTAATGAGTTAGAATATTCTGGAGCGAACAACTCACTGTATTTTATTCCCAAGCACTTAGATGCTACTTTGAAGAATAATGATCATCTTCAAGAAAAACAATATACCCTACATACCAAGGAAGGAGATTCAAAAATAATTGAAATCAAACCAGATAAGCAGCCTATTGCACGTTATTTTAGAGAGCAACCTTTCTTTAATCATAAATTAAAACTTGAAAAAGGAGATTCTATTTATATGTTTACGGATGGCTACGCTGATCAATTTGGAGGCGAAAAGAATAAGAAATTCAACTATAGAAGATTTAGAGAATTACTGCTTCAAAATTCAGACTTAGATATGGACACACAAAAAATGGAGTTAAGTACTACTTTAAATCGCTGGATGAACAACATGGATCAAGTTGATGATATTTGTATTGTGGGAATCCAGTTTTAGTCAAATCAATTGATTTCGATTTTTGTAATCTAAATCTGCAACCATCTCCTTTACAGGTGTTTTTTAATTGTTTCACATCGTCACGCTGAATAAAATCTTCTTAAGCCGTGAAAGTAAAAGAATATAGGCATCTACAATTTAGTTTTATCGCCAACTAATGAGATCAAACATATAATAGTTGTTGCACATTGCTTAAAAATAAAGATGACCCCACAACATATTTGAAATTAAGTTTATTTATTCCACAAATTAAAACGCATTTAATGACTTTTTTTTCAGTATTTTAGCGACTTAAATAAAATAAATAAATTATGAAAAAATTACTATTATTAACATTTGTATGTTTTACATTTTCAAATGTTTCTTTACTTGCTCAAAAGAAAGTAGCAGTAACAACTTTTTGGGTTTCCAAACACATTGGTTTTGATGAGATAGGTGGTGGCGCAGCATTAGCTGCATCAATCGCATCTTTGTCAGAAAACCCTGATTTTAATCTTCAACCTGTATTAGACACTTTTTATAAAACCTTCACCGAAGAATATTCTAAACAATTTCCATTTGAATTAATGCCTGAAGAAGAAGTTCTAACGCGTGAAGAATACGTTAATTACGAAGGTCGATTCAATGAAGATGAAGACGAAGATAGAGACAAATTTTTTCAGAGATTTTTAACTCCTGAAGGTTACAAACCAATGCAGGTTTCACTTTTTAAAGGTGAAAAAAGTAATCAAATGCAAATGGTTAAAATGTTTGATGATGCAGACGGAGTAATGTTCGTTTCCATGGGATACGATTTTGTCAAAAAAACAGTGCCTTTTACTGCCGGTGTTCGGGCATACGTGCAAATGAGTCTTTGGAACAACGATGGTAAGCGCGTATTCCATATTTCAAAGCAAGCGACTTCTAAAGAGTCAGTAGCTATTGTTGGTGGAGTTCCAGTAATGAAAACCGAAAAGCTATTGCCACTATGCGAAAATGCGTCTGAAAGACTCTTGGAGGATCTAAATAAAAAGATCAAAAAAATGACACGTAAAGCAGCTAAAAAATTGTAGTCTTATTAGTAATAAAAAATTAAAGAAAGAGGGGGAATTAAGAACTCCTCTTTTTTTTTGAGTCAATTCAAACCAGTCGCATCTGAACTCAATGATTGTCTAAACCATTATGAGATTGAATTTGTGCAAGGAGATAGTTTTGTAATTGACAGTTGTCCTGTATTTCACTTACCCTGTTCATTCAAAATGGTTCGGATTACCCCAAGGAATAATTGGATTAAAGAAAAAAGACTCTCCGAACATTTTAGCACTTGTAAGTTAAATCTTCACCATGTAAAATATATGTATAAATTTAGGTTATACTATCTTTAAATCATACCTTTGATAAACGTGATAATCAAATAACTACTCTATGAAGAACGTTTTAATTTTCACTTTTCTGTTACTCGGTTTAGTACTCGTATCCTGCAAGAAGGACAAGGATGATAATACGCTACCCAATGAGACTATTTCCACCCCAAGTTGCGCCTCTAATTCGGGTGCGTTTGAAATAGGTTTGGGAGGAAATCAACATATTCTGAAGATAAATGATCAAACCCATTTCACTATTCTTTATAATTGGTATGGAGAAGAAGAAAATAATCTTGTAATAATCGGAGAGGATCAAAATGATAAATCAATTTATATTGAGGGGATTTTGCCAGAAAAATTATCCATAGGATCTCACCACTTTAATGCAAATGATTTTGACTTCTTTGATATTGATTTAGATACCTCAAACTATTACACTAGTGAGTTAACTATTAATGTTATTGAAAGTAATTTGAATCTTCAAGAAGGAGTATACAAGCCAATTAGAGGTACATTTGAAGGAGTAGGACATTCTTACCCTTGGATCAATGGACAACCTCCAGCCGATACTATTACTTATTCTGGCGAGTTTTGCTTGAATGGATTCATGATGGAATAATTCCCTGTTTATCATTCGCGAACTCGTCCTAGTCGTCAAAGCATTATGGACGTTTTTTATGGGTCGTGTCTACGACACTTTTGTGTGTGGCTTATTTCTAACCCTGACGATTAATCCAGAAATTTCGGGATTAATGTCAAGGCTAAAAATACATCGTGCTTATCTTACTTTTCTATGGTAGTTAATCCTAAATGGTTGGAATTATCTTTGGAAAGAAAGACAGATAAACAAAAAATATTTTTTACTTTATGAACATTACTCCACCTCTTGAGGTTTTCTAAATTTATCGTTGATCAATCGTTGTAAAACAGCGCCTAATCTATTTTTAGAGTTAACGTTTTTATCTACGTAATCAAAAACCCCCATTTTGAGTAACTCAGAAGTATTGTGTGGACTTTCCTGTGCGCTGATCATTATGATATGGCAATCATCACAGTGTTCATTAGCTTCTTTTACAATGTCTGCTCCGGTTAATATATCGTCTTCGTCTTTGTTGATCAAGTAATAATCCAACACCATGATGTTTGTTTCATCATCCAGTTCTTCAATACAATCATGAGCGTTTAGATAAGACAAAATCTCAAAATTAAATTCTGGATAAACGGATGTGTTACAAATCGTTTGGATATACTTTGTCAATGCCTTGTTGTAGTATAAGTCATCTTCAACTATAACTACTTTCAATACTTTTTTAGTTTTCATGACCTTTTCGTTTTATGGGTTCAATTAACTTAATGCTATAGTTGTGCCACTGAAGGGCGGGCATCATAAACAATTAAAAATCAATGAATTGATTTTTCTTAAAAGCTGAATGCTTTTTCAAAATGAAAAAAGCACATTCAAAATGGCAAATTTTTCTATTAGTTTTTATCCTCTTTTAATAATCGGTATACTGTTGTTTGACCAATATCTAATTTATCTGCCACTTGTTTTGTATTGTTGTCGTATTGTTCCATGTAGAGATTAACAATTCTTCTGTTATATTCTCTCAAGGTCATTTCATTGGATAAAACATCAGTCAATTTATTTGTTGACGTAGATGTAATCGATTCAGAAGTTATTTCATTGTCAGGTGACATCACCACAGCAAGTTCAATTATAGACTTTAGTTCTCGAATATTTCCTGGCCATTGATAGCTTAGTAATTTTTTTTGTGCTGCTTCAGAAATGGTTTTGGTGTCGAGTTTATTTTCTTTGCAAAAGTTATCTATAAAGTATTTAGCCAGTAATAATACATCTTGTCCTCTTTCTCTTAAAGGAGGTAAATGAATAGGTAAGCCAATTAATCGATAATAGAGGTCTTCTCTAAACTTTCCGTTTTTTACATCTTCTTGAAGGTTTCGATTGGTTGCAATTATAATTCTACAATCTGTTTTAATGACTTTGTTACTTCCAATAGGTGTGATTTCTTTTTCCTGTAGAACACGCAGCAATTTTGCTTGAAAACTCATGTCCATTTCACCGATTTCATCTAAAAACAGTGTGCCTCCAGCTGCCTCTTCGAATTTCCCAGTTCTACGAGTAGTTGCACCAGTAAACGCCCCTTTTTCATGTCCGAAAAGCTCGCTTTCTATCAGTTCAGATGGAATTGCAGCCATATTAATAGCAACAAAAGGTTTGTTCTTTCGAGGTGAGTTATAATGAATTGCTTTTGAAACGACTTCTTTTCCAGTTCCCGTTTCACCACTGATTGTTACATTAATGTTTGTTTCTACCGCCTTTGCAATTAACTCAAAAACTTTCTTCAGAGCAGAACTGTTGCCAATAATGGTTTTCTCAAATGCGTATTTACCCTGAACTTCTTGTTGTAGCGTTTTAATTTTAGATTTAAGAGTTCTATTATTTTTAATGTGATTAATCGTATTAACCAGCTTTTCTTTAATGTCTTTTGACTTTACTATATAGTCGTAAGCGCCTGCTTTTAGTAGATCTACTGCGGTTTCAATTTCTTCTTGTTCAGAAATAATGAGTACTTCGATTTCTTCATCAAATGCTTTTATTTTTTTCAACACCTCTCCGCCATCTATATCTGGCAAGCGATAGTCAAGGGTAATTACATCAGGGTTTTTATGAAGAGCTTTCAACAAATCTTTCCCGTTAAAAAAAGTGCGGACTTCAAAATCAGGATTTAGTGCAAGATTGTGCATGAGTAACTTATTGTACCATTCATTGTCTTCTACTACAAAAATCAAGAAAGATTTATCTCCCATGTCATTTATTTAATTCAGCTTCAATTTCTGCTTTTATAAATTTAAACTCTTTTTTGACTTCCGCCACATTATTTTCAATAGAATTTAACGCATCCTTGTTCCTAGATTTCAATTCTATTTCTTTTAAGTGTGAATAGAGCACCTCTGCAGACAAGTGCTTAGCGGGGGCACAAATTTTATGACTATATTCAGCTAACATTTTCCAGTTATTTTCTTTCAATGCTTTTTCGATGTCTTTAATTCCTTCTGAAGTAGAATCTAAAAATGTATTGAGCATTTCAGTATAGAACTTGTCATCTCCATCACTCAGTTCACTTAAACCTGAAAAATCTATATGTTTTTGTTGAGGAACTTTACTTTTTTGGTGCTTTATTTTCTTTTTAATTATACTAATGGATTCGTTAGAAACAGACAAGATTCTATTTATTTCACCTAATAATTCATTCTCTTTAAAAGGTTTAGCGACAAAACCGTTCATTCCTGCGTTTGTATAGTTCTCTCGGTCTTCTTCGGTTACTGCAGCTGTCAATGCAATGATTGGAACACTGTTTTTACTCTTGTCACTCATTTTACGTATTTTTTTAGAAGCACTTATCCCATCTAGCTCTGGCATGTATGCATCCATCAATACTAAGTCATAATTGTTAGACTTTATTTCTTTAACTGCTTCCAAGCCATTAGAGGATTCTGTTAAAATAGCCTGATGACTTTTTAAGATTGTTGTAAGCAATTTTCGATTGTATTTTTCATCATCTACAATCAGTATTTTGAGGTTTTTAGGAATATTTAGTTTTACGTTTTTTTCTTCTTCATTTTGCTCAAATTGCGAGATACCCTCTTCCGTTCCTATTTCATAAGGGATTTCAACAGTGACTGTTGTTCCTTTGTTTGGTGCGCTAGTGATGTCTACTTTTCCATCGTGTAATTCCGCTAACATGTGAACGATTGAAAGTCCAAGTCCAGTTCCTCCATAATTTCTTGAAGTGTTCTCTTCAGCCTGCTCAAACTCCTGAAAAACTCTTGCAAGCTGCTCTTCAGTCATTCCAATTCCAGTGTCTTGAATTTCTAATCGAATAATCGTATGCGAATCATGCTTCATTAATTGTGAAAGCGTAATTGTAACAATTCCTTTTTCTGTAAACTTTAATGAATTACTGATTAAATTGAGCAATATTTGTCTCAAACGAAATGGATCACCTCGCAGTATTAAATCATCACTGGTTTTTATATTGCAATTAATTTTCGTTTTCTTTTCTTCTGCAAGTGGTTTAACAAATGTGACCACATCTTCAATAAACGCTTTTGGTCGAAATTCAATGTTCTCTAGTTTTAATTTACCCGCTTGAAGTTTTGTGAAATCAAGTACATCATTGATTAAGTACAACAAATGATCTATCGATTTTCTAACCATTGAAAGCTGCTCACTTTGTTCCTTATTGAGTGTGCTTTTAGAAAGTTGTTCAGTAAACCCAGCAATTGCATTCATAGGTGTTCTTAGCTCATGACTCATATTTGCTAAAAATCGTTCTTTTGTTTTGGCAAGATCCTCAGCTTTTGCTCGTGCTTGTTTTAATGCTTGTCTATATTGTCTGTTGTTTCTAATGTAATTAATGATTAGGTAAGCCATTAAGACTAATAACAATGCAGTTAAAACACAAAAAATAGCAATTTGCCAATTTGTTTTGTGCATTGTTTGTTCAGCTTTTTTTGTTTGCTTACTAATTGCAGCCATCTCTCTCGCCTCTAACTTGTTGATTAAGGCGTTGATTTGTTTGTTAATCTTCGTATCTGTGGTTAAAAGCGCGAGCTCTTTTTGTTTAAGATTTGCTTCAATAATTTTTTCAGTGGCCTTTATGTTTTTAATTTCTTCACTTATAACGCCAACAGTTATTTTTTCATTTCGTTTTTTTTGTTCTTCATCCTTTTCTTTATTTCGATTGAAAAGTTTGTATAAGATTCCTTTCTCTTCGGAGTCTTTATCTTCGTCTAAAACTTTTTTCTCTACATTTTCTATCACTTTATCCAAAGCCATTTGCACTCTAAATTTGTCTTGAAGAATGAGATAATCGTTTAACCCTTTAAATTTCTTTACCACCAATGTATCTAGAGAGTCAACATCTTCCACTAACATCTCTTTTTGAGAACTGTAACCATGTAACCTTTCTAATTTTAGATACGCTCTATCAGTTGACTCATAAAACTTTTCCAAATATGTTGTGTCTTTTGTTAGGCTGTATGTCTTCACATTGTTTTCAGCTTCAAAAACCTCATTCATTAATGATTTTGCGGTTACTAACCTCATATCTACCCTCGACTCTTCGGTGACTTTCGTTATTATATTCGTAAAGCGTCGATAAGTAAATATCCCAGTGAGACTCACAAGCAAGATCACAACAATCATTATTGCGATGATCTTATATTGAAAAGAGATTCTTTTATTCATTTGTTTTTAATCTAAATTCTGGAATAATATTGTCAAGAAACATTCGACTAAATATATGGAGTATGTTGTCAGAATAATTATCCTTCAATAAGTGAGCACCCATAAATGTACTGCTGTGATTTTTGAAATTCTTAATAATCTCCTTGATTCTTTGCCCACCCTCATTTGAAATCAATATAACCATAAAACAGTTGGGGTTTGAACGGTATATTTTAGATAATAAACGCTTATTTGTAAAAACATTTTCATCTAAAAAAGCTATGTCTACTTTATCCCCTATCAAATCGTCTATATTTTTTGATTCATTTCTAGGAAATACTGCAATTTCCTCATAGTTTTTAGTTATTTCATTAAGAATAGAAGTTATTCTTTCCAAAAATTCTTCGTCACTGTCGACTACTAAGATACGATATTTATTATCTTGTTTGAACATAATCATTTTCTATATAAGCTCATTATTTGAGCAATTAGTATTATATGTCATTATGTTCTCAAAACAGACTCCACACTCAATTTGGTAGACCATACTGGGTGTACTCAACTGTTTAACAGGTCTTTATTGTTACAATGAATTTTTAAAGTCAGAGTGATAATTCTTCAAAATGAAAAAGGATTTTTCAAAATGAAAAAATTTGTTCTAAAACGGTGGTGCTAGATAGAACAATGAAACCATATTCCTGACTTGAATTATACAATCGTATTGCATAATATTCTTTTATAAAAGAAAAATATGAATAATTATCTTTATATTATTATATAATATATTTTTATGTATTAAATGTAATTTATTATATTTTAACCGAAAATATTTTATATTTGTATAAATTTTCTTTTATGAAAGATTATTTTAATAATATATCGAAATATAATTTTTGGGAGGAAAAACCCGAAATAGGTTTTGAACGGAAGGAGTATACCAATTGGTTAAAGCAGTTTATGAATAATCGCCTTATCAAAGTATTGGTAGGACAACGCCGGACAGGAAAGAGTTACATATTGCGCCAACTTATCAATCATCTTATTGAAAACGGCGTATCTAAAGAAAATACACTTTACATTAACACCGAATACACAGCGTTTGACTTTTTAAAGAATTACAAAGCGCTAGATCAGTTTATAAAAGCTTATAAAAAGCATTTCTCAATTAAAGGGAAGTATTATATATTTGTTGATGAGGTTCAGCAAATAGAAGAATGGGAAAAACTTGTAAACTCCTATTCTCAAGATTTCACAGAAGATGTGGAAATAGTAATAACGGGTTCGAACTCTTCATTGTTATCGGGTGAGTTGGCAACGCTACTTTCGGGAAGGTACGTAAAAATTCAAGTCTATCCATTTAGCTTTGAGGAATATATAGGGTATCACAAAGTCAAAAGGCAAAGAAGTAGTTTTTTAAAATATTTAAACACTGGTGGATTACCAGAGTTATTAAACTTAGATACTGAAGAAACTAAACGGCATTATTTAGGAGCGTTGCGAGATACTATTTTACTTAGAGATGTCATACAACGACATCAAATAAAAGACTCCTCATTATTGACAGATGTGTTTAAATATTTAGCTAACAATATATCAACGCTTACTTCAATAACAAATTTAGTCAACTATTTTTCGTCTAAAAAGAGAAGCACCACATACGATACGATTGCTAATTATATTTCTTACATGGAACATACATATATCATACATAAGTGTGAGCGGTTCGATGTACGTGGAAAAGAAGTGATAGGTGGCAATGCAAAATATTATCTCAACGACCTTTCTTTTAAAAATTTTATATACGGAAGCAATCAACACGGTTATGGATATTTGCTGGAAAATCTGGTATATCTCATCTTATCTGCCCATGGTTATACTGTGTACGTTGGTCATTTGCGCAACAAGGAAATAGATTTTGTGGCTCAGAAAGATGACATCACAAAATATATACAGGTTGCTTATTCTGTTGAAGAAGAAACAACTAACGAAAGAGAAAAATCGGCATTGTTGTCTATCCGTGATAACCATGAAAAATGGATAATAACAATGGATGAGTTACCATATTCAAACAGAGACGGAGTGAAGTATATCCAAGCTTGGGAATTGGAAGATAGGCTGTGAGATAAGTTATTTCGTTCAATAAATTTAGCAGGATCTCATCCTTTACTGCAAATGATCTTGATATAGATACTTCCAACTACTACACTAGTGAGTTAACTATTAATGTTGTTGAAAGTAATTTAAATCTGCAAGAAGGTGTATACAAACCAATTAGTGATATTTTTGATGGGATAGCGCATTCTTATCCCTGGTTCAATGCACAAACCTCAAATGACACGATTACTTATTCTGGTGAGTTTTGCCTGAATGGATACATAATGGAATCCAATATTGATCCTGATTATAATAAAAACAGATGTGTTGGATAAAGATGCGTCAGAATGTGAGTGAAAAGTGATTATAAGCATTCTATTAATGCCTGTGGGCATTTTTAGAAGCTAACTTAGGTTAATACAAAAAACCAAAAAGCCAGAGCGGTATTTTCGTTTTAAAGCCGTATTCAATATCATCTTGCACAACAAATGCATTCTCGATGCCTTCTATTTGTTTCTCAGGTGTTCCATACATCAAAATTACAAAATGTTTTATAAAAACAACACTTTTTAATTAAAAATCCAGGGCAAACTCATTTAAATTTAGAACTTCTTTTTTCGTTGATTTAGTAAAACCAAAGGTTCTTTT
>JBBEBO010000131.1:0-20107 GCA_040882265.1 Brumimicrobium sp.
CCCAATACTGAAGCCCACGACCTCGCACCGCCCTACTTACCTAGCGTCACCTCGAGATTTAACTTTTTTAAAAAACAGCATAAGTTGAAATGACGTTGAATAGTGAACTAGGGCAAATGTGTGAGCAACCTGTTGCTCACACATTTGCCCGCTTAATCCCTTATTCACATCGTCATTCCGAACGATAGTGAGGAATCTTTTTGGAATGTAGCAGAACTAAACTCCTTGCATTTTAATTGTTGATTATCAGCACATAATAAAAATACGTCATTGGTAATGAAATGAGAGGTCTCAATTTACATCGGACAATAGTGTTTTGGAATAAAAGACAGTTTTGAGGATTCTGTTTTAAAATGGTTGATGATTTTATTATCTTCGTATGATTAAATTGTATGTCATGAAAATTAAATTATTATTCTTTGTTGCCACTTTTTTTTCTGTTCAATTTTCAATGAGCCAAATGTATGATAAAGAAATTGGTGTTGAAATTACTGGAGCTCAAGGATCAAATCTTGGTGGTGTTGTTGGTGGCGTTTTGAAATTTTCTTTAGTGAGTGAAACAATGAATGAAAATTACCTTGCTTTCGGACCAGCAGTAAGATATCAGTATTTTTGGAGTAATAACGTAGAAACAGGAGTTAAAGGAAATGGATCAATGCTTGGCTTTGGAGGTTTTTTACATTTTAGATTCTTAGAATGGTTTTATGTTGGAACAGAGCTTGAATATGTTCAAAACCCTTTTACACCTTCCGTGAATTGGAGCTTTGTAGGTTTTTTAGGCGGTGGGATTCACAAAGACTTTGGATTTGTCCACTTAAATGCAGGTTTAATGTATGATGTAATTGATGCAATAAGACCACCAACGTCAATTGTCTCTTCTCCTTTGTCTAATAATTATTTTATTCGACGAAACAACCCTAATACGGGAGAACCTGGTGGATATTTGCCGATTATTCCTAGAGTTTCATTTTTCTTTCCACTTGGAAGAAATTAGAAACAATTAGCAATCGAATATAATGTTTAATAATAAACCAGAATTAGAACCTGAAGATTTTTACAAAAGTCCAGAAGGGTATATAATATTTACAGAAAAATATCATTTAAAACGGGGCTACTGCTGTAAAAGTGGTTGCAAACATTGTCCTTATGGCTATGATAAAAAGACAGATAGCTTCAAAAAATAATTGTTTAAAAGGATGAAATAATGACTTTTAAATTTTCAGATTTTCTTAATCTTAACGATAGACATAAAGTCCTTTAAAACGTTTAAAACACAATCCGAAACGCTTTGCTTTTCAAGCTGAATTTATTACTTCATATGTTTTAAATTCAATCCATAGAGAACACAAAATAGCGCTGACAAGACAACTGTTGAAATAACTAAAGCAGAAATTATTAAGTTCATTGGTATGAGAATGTACATTAAAATAACTGGCAACAGACTATAGATTACATATAGATGAAAACCTATTCTTTTTAGTTGAAGCATAAAAAACACTCCTAAAAAACCTATAATTAATGATACTAAAGTAAGTATGTTATAAGGCAAAAATATTTCATTATTTACATAAACCAATAGTTCAGCAGACTTTTCAATCATTGGAATAAAGTTATCTAAATCTGCTTCTTCAAATACACTGACAGCTTCATACATTTCGGCTTGCTGTTGTTCTAATTGATCCTGACTTAACGGTCCTGAAATAAGTGTAGATACCAAGTCGATAGTTGAACTACCTATCGAGATAAAGCTTAGTACTACAAGCACAATTAAAAAGGTAGGCTTCTTTCTTTTTTCGGTTTCAGTATTGTCTAACATGCTGTTTTTTTGCTAAATTAATGATATAACTTTATAAAATCTTTGCTTTTTCTCAATAATTCAGACATATAACAGTCTTCATCAATAAAAGGAACTTCTTTCCTAAAATCTGTATGTAGTTTTATGATAATTTCACTTGATCTCTCAACTTCTCTAAAATCAACTCCTTGAGAAGCAGTCATTAATTCAATTCCTAAGATTTGGAATACATTATCCAAAACTCTTTGCAACTTTGTAGCCGCATTTGCTCCCATGCTAACATGATCTTCTTGTCCATTTGATGAGTCTATCGTGTCTACAGAAGCAGGAGTGCAGAGTTGTTTGTTTTGACTTACAATTGATGCAGCAGTGTACTGGGCAATCATAAATCCAGAGTTTAATCCTGGATTAGCAACTAGAAAAGGCGGTAGATTTCGTTGTCCACCTAACAATTTATAGGTTCTTCTTTCTGAAATACTGCCTATTTCAGCAATCGCAATCGCTAGAAAATCTAATGTAATTGCTAAAGGTTGTCCGTGAAAATTACCTGCAGATATTACAGTGTCTTCATCTGGAAATATTGTTGGGTTATCTGTAACGGCATTAATCTCTCGAGTTACAATTTCTTGCGCATAATTTAAAGCATCAAGACTTGCCCCATGCACTTGTGGTATACATCGAATACAATAAGGGTCTTGAACGTGTTCTTTGTGTTGCTTAATTAACTGACTTCCTTCAAGAATTTTTCGAAATTGAGAAGCAATCTCTATTTGGCCTTTTTGGTTCCTTATTTGATTAACAGATTTGGAAAACGGTTCTATTCTTCCATCATAGGCTTCAAGTGACATAGCAGCAATTTCATTTGCTTTAGCTAAAAGGTTTTTTCCTTGAAATACAGCATTTGCCATATATGCACTCATAAATTGTGTGCCGTTTAAAAGTGCTAATCCCTCTTTAGATTTTAACTTAATTGGCTCTATTTCAAGCTCATTTAAAATGTCAACTGTATTTCGTGTTTCGTTTTTATATACAACTTTACCTTCTCCAATAAGAGCGAGAGCAATATGAGCAAGTGGAGCTAAATCCCCCGAAGCACCTAGGCTTCCCTGTTGATATACAACTGGAATAATATCATTGTTAAAATAGAAAAGTAATCGTTGAACAGTTTCAAGTTGTGCGCCAGAATGACCGTAAGAAAGACCAATTGCTTTAAACAAAAGCATAAGTTTTACAATCTCCTGTTGTACTAACTCACCAGTTCCACAAGCATGTGAACGAACCAAGTTTACCTGTAATTTTGCTAACTCAGACTTTGAAATAGCAGTACTGTAAAGCGAACCAAATCCAGTGTTTACACCATAAATTAATTCATCTTTTGACGAAATTCTAGTGTCTAAATATTCTCTACACTTTAATATTGAATTCTTAGCCTTTTCTCCTAGTACAATTTCTTTTTGTTCGTTTAAAATACTAAAAAGCGTTTCAATGGTGTGTTTCTGCTGGTTTAATTCAAATTTTGACATATTATTTCTTTAAGATCTTGTTTAATTCGTTAATGTCAATAGTAGATTGTTCACCGGTTTTCATGTTTTTTATTGTTACTGTGTTGTTTTTCATTTCTGATTCTCCAACAACAGCAGTATATTTTGCATTTCTATCATCTGCGTATTTGAATTGTTTTTTAAGCTTTACATTAGTTGGGTACATTTCTACATTGATGCCTTGATCTCTTAAAGATTTAACAACAGGCAGACAGAAATCAGTTTCTTCTTCGCCAAAATTGACAAAGAGTAAGTCTAAATTTTGATTTATATCATCAGGGAATAGGTCGAGCTCTGTTAACACATCATAAATTCGATCAGCTCCAAATGAAATACCTACACCTGATATTCCAGGCATTCCAAAAAGTCCTGTAAGGTCATCATAACGTCCTCCACCACAAATTGATCCCATATCAACACCGTTTGCTTTTACTTCAAATATTGCACCAGTGTAGTAGTTTAATCCCCTAGCTAAAGTAACATCGAATTCTAGTTTAGCTCTTTTAAGTCCAACGATTTCAGTTTTTGAAAAAACATATTTCAGTTCTTCAATCCCTTTAGTTCCAATTTCGCTTTTCGCTAAAAAGCGTTCCATAAACTTTAGTACTTCATTATTGTTGCCTGAGAGATCAAACAAAGGTGAAATCATTTCAATCGCAGCGTTACTCACATTCTTATCCTTCAGTTCCTTTACGACACCATCTTCACCAATTTTATCGAGTTTGTCTATAGCAACAGTTATGGGAATTATTTTATCCGCTTCACCAGTAATTTCAGCTATACCTGAAAGTATTTTCCGGTTATTGATTTTAATTGTAAAATCTGGGACGTTTAATTCAGTAAGCACTTCGTCAAAAACCTGAATAAAATCAACTTCGAATAGTAGAGAGTCACTTCCTACAACATCAGCATCACACTGATAAAACTCTTGATAGCGACCTTTTTGAGGTCTATCTGCACGCCAAACGGGTTGGATCTGATATCTTTTAAAAGGAAAAGTTAAATCATTTTGGTGCTGGACAACAAATCGGGCAAAAGGAACAGTTAGATCATATCGCAAAGCTTTTTCAGAAAGAGAATTAGCAAAACGCGGGAGATTATTTTGTTTTAATGCATCTAAATCCGCTTTTTTCATTTTGTCTCCTGAGTTCAAGATACGAAAGATCAAACGATCGCCTTCTTCACCATATTTACCCATTAGGGTAGAGGAGAGCTCAAAAGAAGGCGTTTCTATAGGCGCAAAGCAGTATTTTTCAAATATTCTTTTGATTGTATTATAGATGTAATCCCTTCTGTTTACCTGAAACGGTAAGAAATCACGAGTTCCCTTTGGTATGGATGGTTTTTGCGCCATAATTTATTTTTAAAGATACAAAATTAAAAAAACCGTCCCGAATATTCGGGACGGTTTTGAATTAATTCAAAAAGTATTTTCTTATTCGAAGGTGTTGCCTAAAAATTTAGAAGCGTATTTCCCGATAATTGGTATTTCTTTGTAATCACCGTTTGCTGCGTTTATAATACCTAAAATCATTAATACAAGGAATCCTATGGCAGCTATATTTGCAACTAAAGCGAATAATACTCCAAGAAATGGTAGTATTAATGTCAGAACAACAGTGACAATTGAAATGATAATGAAGAAGCTAACAGCTACGATAAGTACACCAAGTGATTGTCTTAGGTGGAATGCACCAAACTTTTTTTCTTCTCCTTTTTTATCTGCGTTCAATATAATTGAAATAATAAAGCCAATCAAAGTTATGTAAGCTACGATGCCTACAGTTTTATCAGTATCAGGATCCGTTTGACCAATATTGTTTTCGTTAATAATCATAGAGCTCAATATAATTGTACTAATTATTCAGCAAGTACTTTAAATGCCGTTCTTCTATTAATTTGATGATATTTTTCTTGTAACTCTTCATCATCTAATGAGTTTATATATTCAGGAGTTAAAGTTACATCTTGACCTCCCTCCGTTTCAATTCTTGCAGGCTCAGTTTCACCAAGTCCTTTGGGTTTCAAACGCTGTCTTGATATACCATTATCAACAAGATAATCTACTACACTTTGAGCACGTCTTTCTGACAAATCTAAGTTATATGAATCACGACCTCGCTCATCTGTATGAGATCTAATTTCAACCTTTAAGTTTGAGTTTAAATTTAAAAACTCAACTAATTTATCTAAGTTAGCTTTTGAATCTTCTCTAAGAGTAGCTGCATCAAAATCATATTCAATACCTTTAATTTCAATTTCACCTGTAGGGATTGTTGTCAGATAAAAGTCTTGTGTAATATTTGTGGACTCTACAATACCAAGTGTGTTTTTAACTGCAGCATCCGCAAAAAACTTCTTTTTACTGGCTTTTAAGAAATACTCTTGATTTACTCTCATACTTCTTTCATAGTAACCAGATTCATCAGCAGTAAGTTCCACATCTTCTAATTCACCGCGAACATCTTTAAAAGTAATAGACGCTCCTGGTATAGGTTCGTCAGTATCGAAATCAAATACGTAACCGCTTATTGTTATTTCAATTAAAGGACGTTCAACCGCGTAAATACTATTACAGTGAGTGTTAAGTGTATTTAGAGAGTCACAATCGCCACAATTATCACGGTCTGAAGTGAAATAACCGCTTTGCATATCTTTTCCCCAAATAAAATAAGCATCATCACGAGGCGAATTAATAGGCTGACCTACGTTAGAAGGAGTGTCCCACCATTCAGTAATTGGGTTTATGGTTGTTTTAAAAACATCTAACCCACCAAATCCAATGTGACCTTCAGAAGAGAAATAAAGTGTTTTTGATTGTGAATGATAAAAAGGAGATATATCGTCTTCGTTTGTGTTAACTAACTCACCTAGGTTTATAGGCTCTGTTGTTTCACCGTCTTCATTTATTGTAGTTACCCAAATATCCATTCCACCTAATCCACCAGGACGATTAGATGAATAGTAAAGTGTTTCACCGTCATCAGCCATACTTGGAGTCATGGATTTGAATCCATCTTTATTTATATCTTTTCCCAGTCTAAATGGTTCAGTCCATCTTCCATTAAAGAAACGTGTAACATATATTCCAGTTTCTAAATGATTTTGCGGGTTAATTCTAGTGAAATACATAGCTTTCCCATCTGGAGACAGAGTTGCACCTCCTTCTATTGAAGAAGAGTTTACATTTCCTTCAAACCATTCTGGAGTTGTGTATGAACCATCACTTTTCTTTTCAGTTAAATACACGTCACTGTTATATTCACCACCATGTTTATATTCTTCTGGTGCAGTAGTATCATTTCTTGCCGAAGCAAATAATAAACCTTTTCTATGAAACATCATACCGAATGAAGTTGTACCATTATTTATAGTGCTATCAAGTAGGAAAACTTCAGCATTAGTATAAGTTCCTTCATCTTCAATAGCGAAATCACAATCGCCTAATTTCTCCAGCGAAAGTTCGTGGTATAAATTGTCTTCATCCAATTTTTCAATCATCTTCTCAAAATAAGGCTTAGCTTCTTCGTATTTAGCGTTTTTCATAAGTGAATAACCATAAAAGTACTCTGCATAAGGATGTTCCTCTTTGGGGTTTTCTACCGCAATAGCATACCACTTTTCAGCGTTTTCATAATCTTTCGCTAAACGATAGGCATCTGCTAACTTGTGAAGAACTACTAGCTCATCATCTGTTTTAGGATTCACAGGAGGTTCAAAAGTTTTCGGACCACCTTTAGGGTTTGCTTTATAAAAAGCATTTACACTATATGGATGATACATTAAATCTTCATTTCCACCAGCTAGTCTATTGATTACTTGAGAATAGAAATATACTGCAGAAGCGTAGTTCTCCATTTCCATTTCATTATCTCCAGATCTAATTAATTTTTTATTTGTTTGACTGTATCCAAAACTAATCGACACAATCATTGCGATGCATATAATATATAGTTTTTTCATAGTCTTGGGCATGTTGGTATTGGATTCGTTTCAGTTTTAAATAGAATATAGGTAAGGCTAAGTTCTGTTGCACCTCTACCATTAGATGCTACTTTAAGTGTTGAAACGTTAAAGTCATAGGAAAGTCTTGCTTGCCAAGAAGCCCATTTACCACCTATTTCAACAATTGCAGCATCTGCATTTCTGTAGGTAAACCCACCAATTAAAAAGGCATCGGGTCCTTTTAAATAGTAGTGCACCATTCCAGCGAAAGTCATTTCTATGGCCTCTTCCTGCTGTTGGTAATACACTTTTGGAATTACAGATAAACGTTGATTTATTCCAATTCGTGCCCCAGCATGACCAAGATAACGCATTGGAAGTCTATTTCCTGTACCCAAAAATGACTCTTCAGGTGTACTCAAATGAAAAGCACTACCTCCAATAAAAGGATTTATTCGAGCACCTGGAGCAGCAAAGAAGTATAAAAATCCAGCATTGAAATCTGCCTGTAATACACTTGAGTTTTGGAAGGTTTCTCCAGAACTTGTTCCTGTATTGAACTGTCCACCTTGTGATGTAGCTTCATACTGTGACCCCCATGTAAGCGCATTCTGATCAAATGTTTTATGGAAACCACCAGCAGCAACACCTAGTGTCAATCTGTGAAATTTATTTTTTGAAAGCGGTATACTATACGAAAGAGATGGTAATACTTGAGCAGCATTATAAGCTCCTGCACCAGCTCTGTAATTTAATGCTTGAATACCAAAGCTCCAACTGTTATTAATTCTATTGTCGTATGAAAGTAAACCTGTTATAAAAGGCTTAGAAGCAACTGCAGACCATTGTGTACGGTAATGCATGTGAATTCTGTGCTTTCCTTCGAACATTCCAGTTAAGGCTGGATTTGTGTTTAGTGCTGCAGCATCGTATTGAGACAAATGAAAATCTTGACTCATAGATGTTTGGGCAGCAGTTAACCCAACACATAGTAGAATAACTTTTTTAATTTGATTCATATATGTAAATCTTATCTGATTAGTGATGTATCTCCTGATAATTCATGTTCTGCTCCGTCTGAAGTAGTTGCTCTGACAGTCCAAACATAAACACCAATTGGTTGCTCTTTTCCTTTGTAAGTACCATCCCAACCAATTGAGGCATCGTTGGTTTCAAAAATAACTTCTCCCCAATTATTATAAATTTTAAAATCTAATGTTTCGTAAGGACCTCCAAAGACATACAAGAAGTCGTTATTGTTATCACTATTTGGTGAAAATCCAGAAGGTACTTGCGGTGGTAAGTAGATATTAACTATATTATCAGTTGTATCAATACATCCATTTTCATCTTCTACAATAAGTATAACTTCGTAATCTCCGCCTTCAGCATAATTGTGTGTAGGGTTTTGCTCAGTTGAAAAATTACCGTCATTAAAATTCCAGTCCCAGCTTACTAATGGAAATTCACTTGTAGTTAAGTCATTAAAATCAATATCTTCAAAAACATAAGCGTTAGAAGAATCTGCAGAAAAATCAGGGTTTGGTCCTGGATAAATAGAAATTGTATTTGTTGTAGAGTCAACACAACCTTCATCAGAAGTAACAATAAGCTCTACATTGTAGTCTCCAGCTTCATCGTACTGATGTAAAGGATCTTGTTCTGTGCTGGTGTTTCCATCTCCGAAATTCCATAACCACTCAACAGTATTTCCACCGGTTACAAATGAGCTATCAAAATACGATGTACCGCCATTTAAACATGGTGCAGGCGTATTAAACGAAACTTCAGGTAAGTAAAAAGTAAACACTGGTTTAGTAATTGTATCTGAACAACCATTTTGAGAATAAGCAATGAAAGTGACGTCATTCGTATCCACATCAGGTAATATGTAGTCTGGGTTTTCATCGTTAGAGAACTCTGTCCCTTCAAACGACCAGGAATAATCTACTACTGGATCTGTTGATACAACATCACTAGTAAATTCGGTTTCTTTCCCATAACACTCTTCAGAAAAATCAAAATCTACATCTGGAGAAGGAAGGACTGTTATATTAATAGTATCCCTTTGAATTTGACATCCACCATTTTCGGTTGACTCAAAGTAAATGTCAACTTCACCAAATGCTAAATCACCTGGTCCGTGAATATAAGATGTAACATTAGAGGTGTCAGTTGTGAAATTTCCATCTCCACCAGTAGACCATACTCCATTTCCTGTTGTTGAGTTAGCATCCAGCCCTACAGGATTGTCAGCACATATTGTGTCTGGATATGTAAGCGAAATTGTCGGAGGGTCGAAAAAGAAAACCCACATAGAATCATAAGTTCCGAAACAGTTACCATTTATAGTCGTTTGAACATAGAGTAAAACTGAATCTCCATTTACATCTGCATTACTAGGAATATATTCTGTATTTGCCGATGTTGTACTTGTAAAAACACCTGTACCTGTATTTGTGTACCATTCAACACCTCCAGAATATTGGTATGTTGCACTTAAAGGTACAGAACTTGTATCGGCACAAACTTCTTGATCTGGTCCAGCGTCTACAGTAGGACCGTCTATAAATTCAATTAGAAGCGTATCTTGATTAGATGGACAGAACCCATTTCCAGTTGTAGATAAAATAATATGTGTAAAACCATCTGAAATTTCTTGAGCACTAGGATCGTAATTAGCGTTCATATCAGTTGTATTTGGATTAAATGTACCACCATTACCAACCCAAACCCCAGCATCAGCATTTGTTATTACACCATTTAAATTAATATTAGGATTGTTATAACAAGCGGTTGTATCAGGACCAACATCAGCGTCGGGCAGCCCCTGAACATAAATATCTTCAGAAATAGTATCGTAACACCCAGCATCGGTTCCAACTACTAATTCAACTGTTAAATCACCTGAACTATTAAAAGTATGAGAAGGATTGGGAACACTACTTATTGGTGAACCGTCTCCAAAGTCCCACTGCCATGAATCCACAACCATGTTACCATCTGTTGTGGAGTTTTCTTGAAAGTTAACGCTACTGTTTATACATGTTGAGTCAAGATCATCCATATCTCCTGTAACTCCTCCCATAACTAAGTCATAATAAGCTGTATCGGCGCAGACAGTGTTGTATTGAGCAATTAACATTATAGTATAATCACCAATAGAGCCATAAGTGTGAGAAGGTTCGTAAGCTTGAACACCAGGAGAACCGTCACCAAAGTCCCAATAAAAATCAGAAGCTCCAGCACTTGAGGCATTTATCATATCAACTGTAGTGCCAGCACAGCCTGTAACGGGGCCTATTTCAGCATCATCAGCAGGAGGACAGTCTACAACGTTAAATTGAAAATCTCTTATTATTTCTCCAATTTTTTCTCCATTTCTATATTCTTCACATTTTATACCAACAACAAACTGTCCTATATCTTCAGGCACTCCAGTAAGATGACCTGTTAGAGGGTCAATTACGAGTGGTGTACCAGAAACATTTAAAGGATTGTTTGCCGAAAATCCAGCTTCCCAATTGACTGGCGTAAATTGAATATTGTCTGGAATAGGGTTTGCGTTAAATGTTGGTGCATTGTTTTGGTATGGGGTATATAGTGAATAGACCAAAGAATCTCCATCTGAATCTGTTGCCGAATGGTCAAAATCTACATCTTCGTCCTGACAAACAAAAACTGGAGGGAAATTTACCCATGATGGTGATGAGTTCGTTAACCATTGAGCATTATCTGGAATGTAAGTATGAAACATCTCAGTTGCATTTAATGGATCTACAATATTTTGAATAGACCCATTTCTACAACATACGCCCCAATATAAATGATATCCTGTTGGACTTGGTGGTAAACTAACAACACTTGAAAACACTGCCTCTTCGACGCAAACACCAGGGTCAACGGCACAAGAATCAATGGGAGGATTCAACTCAACAATGCCCAATCGTGGCATAGTAAAGTTTAATGATGTTGTATTTCCATCACCAGTTCTAACATTAACAGTAACGCTAGTTGGAAAAGCAGCATTGCCAGGGTCACAATCTCTGTAAAGTTTTAGTTTAACATTATAAGAAGAACCCCCTAAATGTTCATAGGTTAAACTACCTCCAATAATGTGGGTAGCATAAGATTCGTAAGTAAAGAAAAACAACGTTGCAATCAGCAGTAGATATTTCATATTACAAGTAGCATTTATTTGATTTAGCAAAATTAATGATTTTTTTGATTAACCACCAAATAATAAAGATAAATCAATGAATATTCGGGTTTAAGCTGAATTAGAGATGAATTTTCTATTCTAAAAGCAAACTATCTACTCCCTTTGGAAATGGTTGATATTTTTAAGGCCTAAAAATGGGTTACACCTTAAAGTAGCACTTATAGTTTCTCCCTAACTTTTGAGACTGATCTGGGTTTGGTTTTATCTGATGCTAATAATCAACAGTAATATTGTATAAATAGTGTTATTTCTTTTTTGTTTTAAGCAAAAACAAAACGAGTAGTAACAATAGTCCTAACCCAAATACGATAAATAAATCTGTATCTAACCAAGGAATGTAATCTTTCTTTTTATCAGATTTTGACTTATCAACTATATTAATTTTGTTAACGATTGATGAGTCATTATCCATATTATTGCTAGATTCAGGAAATTGATATCTGTTTTTAATAATTTTTCCAAAAGTCTTTCTAAATCTAGGGAGTAAGTGGTTTTTTTCTGATATTTCAGCTTTGGTTTTTTGAGATTTTTTAATTGCACTTTCGCTACTGTTGTAATGTAAGGAAATTGCATAATAAATGTAGGCATTTGTGAGGTAAAAATGTTTGTTTTGGAAATCACCACACTCTTCAAAAGCTTGAGATAAAACGATGTCCTTACTATCATTGAACAGCGTAAATAACCTTAATACTTCATCGATATTTTCAGTGAGAGGGATTAACTGTTCTTTTAGTTTTAATCTAGAACTTCTCAATTTATACATGGCAGTATCTTTTAAAATAGGAAAAATTACACTGTCCTTTACACTCCATTTTTTACGCTTTTGGAGTATATAGACATCAATTAATCTTTTTCTAATCTCCTCTCTTTCCATGAGTTGGTTATCGATTATCTTATCAAAAATATTAAGAACTTTTAAACCTTCATACCTTTTAGTTTGCAAAAGTGTTGTATGGTATAAGCCCAAAGCATGTGGCTCTTTAATAGTGTCTACTTCAAGTTGATAAAAAATACTTAAAGCATGTTCAAAGTTCATTAAATGGACTTGTTTAAATGCGAAATACAAGCTGTCAACTTGTGTCCAAGAGGCATGAGGTTTATTTGCAACCTCTTCAAAATAATTCATTAAGTATTTTGGAGGTTTAGGTTGTCTTTCAAATTTAGAGATTGAAAAATGATAAGTATCCTCCTTCTTTTGAGGAGATGGAACTTCGTCAATTTGAGCAAAAGCTGAGGTAACTACTCCTGATAACATTAAAAATAAAAAATATATTCTTTTCATTCTATACCACCTTTAAGTAAAGCAAATTCTAATATGTTGAGCCCCATTTTTAAAGCTTCTTCTCTTTTTTCTTCTGGGTCATTGTGAACTGATTCATCTTCCCAGCCATTTCCCAAATCAGTTTCGTATGTGTATAGCAAAACTAATCTTCCTTCAACAATAATCCCAAACGCTTGTGGACGTTTGTCGTCATGTTCATGTATTTTAGGGAGTCCGTTAAAGTCATATGTTTGATGAAAGATTGGGTGTTCGAAAGGCAACTCTACTAAATCAACATTTGGAAAAAGTTTTTTTATTTCGGGACGAATATAATCGTCCATTCCGTAGTTGTCATCAATGTGTAAAAATCCCCCTCCCAATAAATAATTTTTTAAATTTTCTCTTTCAGCATTTGAAAAAACGACATTTCCATGCCCTGTCATATGCACAAATGGATATGTAAACAACAAAGGACTACCTACTTCAACGTAAGGAACATCTTCATCAATGTTTGCGTTTGCTTGTTGGTTTGCAAATTTTACTAGATTGGGAACAGAAGTAGGGTTAGAATAATAATCTCCTCCGCCACTGTATTTTAAAACAGCTAATTGATAATCATTTTGAGCCATTGAAAATGTGCTAACTAGCAAAACGAGAAAAGAATATATAATTTTAACTTTCATTCAAATAAATTTTTAGCCAATGCACAAGCATAAATTCCAGCAGTTTCAGTTCTAAGTCGTGTTTTTCCTAATGAAATCGGAACATAACCCGATTGAACTAATTTTTCCACTTCTAAATTAGTAAAATCTCCCTCAGGTCCGATTAAAATAGGACAATTTTTGTTATTTAACGAATTGTGTACTTTATTTTTTTCTTCATCATAACAGTGAGCCAATAAACCAGATGGATATTTATCAATAAATGCATCGAGAGTAGTAAGTTGATTTAGTTCTGGTAGGTACAGTCTTTTGGATTGCTTCATCGCTGCAATAACTATTTTTTCATAACGCTCTAGTTTTATTTTTTTTCGTTCAGAGTTGGAGCAGAGTAGAGGTGTGATTTTATGAATGCCCAGCTCAGTTGCTTTTTCTAAAAACCATTCAAACCGATCGTTCATTTTTGTAGGAGCAATAGCGATATGAATTTCATAATCATCAGGGGATTCATGTATGAAATTAACACGTTTTACAACACACTTTTTATAGTGATCATCAATGATTTCTGCAATCAATTCGTCTCCTTTACCATTTACAATTGACAGTTGATCACCATTTTTCATTCTTAATACTTTGCAAGCATGTTTAGACTCTTCTGGAGGCAAAACAAGCTCATTTAAATTGATCTCAACTTTATTTAGAAAGAAGCTTCTCATTAGTGCATTAGTTGGTAAATCAATTCTCGCATTAAATCTGCATCTGTCCCAGGTCCTCTTTTGATCCCTTTGCTTTTCAAGTCATATTCATGGAGTAAAGCAATGTTTTTAGCTATTTTTTTAGGTTTATATATGATTTTAGCCTTTGCAACTTCCATTGCAGCGTAGTAGTTCATGCCCAATTTTGCCTGCAATTGTTTCGGGTCGTTTGTTCCAGCAAAATGCGCTTTCATCAACCTTTCAAAAAACGAAAATATTGTTGGTATCAATACTGTAATATGTGTTGCTTTAGGGTTCTGATCAAAATAATTGATGATCTTATGCGCTTTTAAAATATCCCTTTTTGCGATAGCTCCAGATAATTCAAAAGGGTTGTAATCTTTAGAAATACCAATATTTTCCTCAATGTGAACTTCACTAATTTCAGTTCCTTTTTCAAGAATAATGGCTAATTTATCTAATTCTTTTGCGATTTTACCGAGACTATTTCCAAGAAAATCAATGAGCAATATAGAAGCTTTGGGTGTAATTGTGTATCCAATCGTTTTTAAGTACGATTTAATCCAACCATCTATTTGATTTTCATAAACTTTCTTACTTTCAAATATAACTCCATTTTTTTGAATAGCCTTAAAGTATTTTTTCCTTGCGTCTGCCTTTTTAAACTTGTGACAAATTATAAATACTGTTGTTGGAACTGGAGATTCAAAATAGGCCTCTAATGGTGACCAGTCGCGAACATCTTGTGCTTCTTTTAAAACGACAAGTTGCTTTTCAGCCATCATAGGGAATTGTTTCACTTGCTCCTGTAGCGCATTTAAATCTACGTCTTTTCCGTAAACAATCGTTTGGTTGAAATCGCGTTCACTTTCTTCTAAAACGTATTCTAAAGCAGCATCTGAAATCTGATCAATATAGAACGGTTCTTCACCGTGAAGAAAATACAAAGGTTTCGTTTCCTTTGATTTAAATTGTTCTATAATTGATTTTGCATCCATATAGTTATAATTCTTGTTTTAAGTTGAATAAATTACTTTATATATCTGAAGTCTTGTTTGTTTTTTAAGCCTTTAACTGCTTCAAAAATCAATTTGATCGTATTTTCAACATCTTTTTCGTTACACATTTCTACAGTTGTATGCATATACCGAATAGGCAAAGAAATCAACGAAGATGGAACACCTTCATTACTATAAGCAAAAGCATCAGTATCCGTTCCAGTAGCTCTTGATGCAGCAAGGCGTTGAAAAGGAATTTTTGATTTTTCAGCCGTTGATATTATGTGTTTTAACAAGTTGTTCTGAACAGCAGGGCCATAAGTTAATACAGGACCGTCTCCACCTTTTAGATCACCCTGTACTTTTTTGTCAATCATGGGAGTGTCTGTATCGTGGCAAACATCAGTAACAATTGCAACATCTGGCTTTATACGTTGAGCGATCATTTGAGCTCCACGAAGTCCAATTTCTTCTTGTACAGAATTAACGATATAAAGTCCAAAAGGCAGCTTCGTTTTGCTTTCTTTTAACATTCGAGCAACTTGAGCAATCATAAAACCACCAATACGATTGTCTAAGGCACGGGCAACGTATTTGCTTTTGTTAAGAATCATGAACTCATCGTCAAAGGTTACTACGCATCCAACGTGAACCCCCATTTTTTCAACTTCTTTTTTAGTAGAACACCCGCAATCTAAAGTGATGTTTTTTAGACTTGGAGTTTCTTCTTTTTCTCCTCTTGTATGAATTGCTGGCCATCCAAAAACAGCTTTAACTATGCCTTTATTAGTATGGATGTTCACTTTCTTTGAAGGTGCAATAATATGATCTGAACCTCCATTTTTTCTTAAATAGATAAAACCGTCATCAGTAATATAATGCACAAACCATGAAATTTCATCAGCATGTGCTTCAATAACAACTTTATATTCAGCTTGTGGATTTATAACACCTACTACTGTACCATAATTGTCAGTAAAATAGTCATCTATGTATGGTTTGATATGTTCTAACCATAGTTTTTGTCCTGAAACTTCAAAACCTGTTGGTGCAGCATTATTAAGATAGTTTTCTAAAAATTTCTTACTTTCTTTTGTAATTGCTTTTTGCATTATATGAGTTTTTTTAAAATTATTAATAATCTTTATACTTGTAATTATAGAAACTAAGAATTTAAAATTGATATAACGGTCTACTACCCATTAAGTCATGAACTTTATTTTGAACATCTTTTAAAACCTTATCATCACCAATGTTTGTCATTATTTTATCCATTAATTCAACGATTTCGGGGATTTCATTTTCTTTCATTCCCCGAGTTGTGATTGCGGGAGAACCAATTCGAATTCCAGATGTTACAAATGGCGATTCAGTATCGAACGGCACCATGTTTTTATTCACCGTAATGTGCGCTTCGTTTAAAGCGTTTTCAGCATCTTTTCCAGTAATTTTTTTAGAACGCAAATCAATTAACATGCTGTGGTTGTCAGTTCCTCCAGAGATTATTTTATAACCTCTTTTAACAAACTCTTCAGCCATTACAGATGCATTTTTAATCACTTGTTTTTGATAATTTTTAAACTTTGGGTCTAAAGCTTCACCAAAAGCAACAGCCTTAGCTGCGATAACATGCTCTAAAGGTCCTCCTTGTGTACCAGGGAAAACTGCTGCATCCAAAAGTGAAGCCATGGAACGCAAGTTTCCATTTTTCCACTTTATACCAAACGGATTGTCAAAGTTGTTTCTCATCATAATGATTCCACCCCTCGGTCCTCTTAATGTTTTGTGAGTCGTTGATGTAACAATATGACAATGATCTAGCGGGTCATTAAGTAGGTTTGTAGCAATTAAGCCTGCTGGATGTGAGATATCAGCTAAAACAAGAGCGCCAACTTCATCTGCAACTTTTCTGATACGTTCATAATCCCAATCCCTACTGTAAGCAGAAGCTCCACATATTATCATCTTTGGTTTTATCTCTTTCGCTTTTTGTTCGAGCATATCGTAATCTACAGTACCGGTTTCTTCACTTACTCCATAAAAATGAGGTTTGTATAATTTTCCAGAAAAGTTTACTGTTGAGCCGTGAGTTAAATGACCTCCGTGAGATAAATCAAAACCTAAAATGTTATCACCTGGGTTTAAACATGCCAACATAACAGCAGAATTTGCTTGAGCACCAGAGTGTGGTTGAACATTTGCCCAGTTGGCATTAAAAAGCTTACACAATCGATCAATTGCTAATTGCTCAACTTGATCAACAATTTCACACCCTCCATAATAGCGTTTACCAGGTAATCCTTCTGCATATTTGTTAGTAAGCACAGACCCCATTGCATCAAGTACATCTTGGCTCACGAAATTTTCAGAAGCAATTAATTCTATTCCATTAATCTGTCTTTGACGTTCTAAATTAATTAAATCAAAAATGGCTTTGTCTCTGTTCATTTCTTAAATTTTTTATCGTAAATAATTTTTAGTCCTTTAATTAAATCTGTATCAGGCTTCATTCCAATTAAATCCATCAGTTTGTCTGAGCTCCCCACTCGACGTTCAACTTCGTAATCGTATCGCTTGCTCGGAGCGTCAATGTAGGCAATTTTAGAACTTGAATTGGTGATTTTTTTAATTTCTTTTGCTAAACTACCAATATTCCATTCCGCTTCATTTGCAATGTTGACAACATGGTAGCCTTCAAGATTTATCAACCTAACACATGCTTCTATTGTGTCATCAATATATGTGAAATCACGGGTTTGTTCACCAGTTCCAAATACAGTGATGTCTTTTCCTTTGATTGCTTGTTCGAAAAACCTTGGTACAACCATTCTGTTGTCTTGGTTTTCACCATAAACATTGAAAAACCTTAGCGCAATTGCGTTTAATCCTTTTTCTTCATGATGAGAAGCTAAATAGATTTCATTATATCGTTTTGCCATTGCGTAAGATGTACGTGGATCAACTAGTACTTCCTCAGTTAATGCATGCTCAATTGCAGAGTGTCCATATATACCAGAAGTTGAAGCGTACAGTATTTTACTCACGTTGTTTTGTTCAGCAGCTAAAACGACATTTCTGGTTCCGATTACCTCAACATCCATTGTTTCAACGGGTGCATCAGCAACAACATCAACGCCAAGAACAGCTGCAAAGTGATAAATCACATCGCACCCTATTGATAGTTTGTTTACAAGCGAAGCATCTCTGACATCTCCATTAACAAATCTGATTTTAGAGAAGGTTTCACGATCAATTTTATTTCCTCTCAGGAGATTATCAAGAACAATAACTTCGTGACCGTCATTTACTAATCGTTTAGTTAAATTACTACCAATAAAACCAGCTCCACCAGTTATTAAAATCTTCATTGTTTCGTTTTGTTACTTCAAATTAGTACAAAAATAGAGGAATAAAGCAATTTAAAGATCAAATCTACGAATTGAATGTAAATGATGCGTTAATTTGTTACTATCCTGATTAAAGATTCCCTCTTCTGTAAAATCATCAATGCGAACATATCCATGAGCATGTATAATTTTACTTTCTTCTAAGAGGATTCCTACATGTATCACATTTCCTTTTTTAGATACAAAAAAGGCAAGGTCTCCTGGTTGCGCAGTTTTAAATTTCACTTCTTTTCCCTGTTTAACCTGTTGAGAAGCGTCGCGCATTAAATTTATTCCCAGTTGATGTAAGACAGTCTGTGTAAATCCAGAACAGTCAATTCCATAAGCCGTTCTACCTCCCCAAAGGTATGGAGCGTTAACATAGCCTTTAGAAATTTCAATAATATCTTTATTTGATGTTTTTTCACTTTGAACTTTAAAATCGAGCCATTCAAATTCGTATGAATCGATTAGGAAGGAAGATCTATCTGAAATTATTGGAGAACCTTGTAATACATTAATTTTCCCCCAAGGGGTTTTATATAACCTAAGACTATCAGATTGTCTGTTTTTAATTTTAGAAATTGTAGAAAAAGCATTTTCACTTATTTCAACAACCTGCTTTTCATCAACCCATCCTTCATAACCATCGTGTGCAATATTGATCTTAATCCATTGGTTGTGTTGATCAACTATGGTTGCAACTTCTCCAAATAACATTTGTGTTACAATTTCTGATTGGTCTTTATGTTCAGCTCGAACTGGTATAACACTAAGAAAACACAGTATTTTTATTCCAGCAATCATTTTTTCTTTGGGAATTTCGGATGTGTTAAAATATTTAGTGCTTGTTGCACATGTCTTTCGTCGTGATAAATCACAAACATTAAGGCATCACCAAGTCTTAAACGTACAATTTTGCTTATAGATATTGGGATTTTTACTTTTCTTAGATTTACTTGTTTAGCCATTTCAAGTATATCTAATAATTGTTTTTGATTTTCAGAGAATTCACTAATAGCATCATTTGAAATCAAGCTTTCATCATTTGATGGATTATAGTTTTTAGGAGCTTTGAATTTTCGTTTCACATTATTGGCTCGTCCTAATTTCATAGATTTCCAAGCACTTCTACCTAATGGTGAGGATACAAACGTATCCTTTGCTACTTTAAACTTTGTTTTTTGAATTTTATCTATAAAAGTAGTGTGATAAAATTTAGCATAAACATTCAAATGAGAGAAAACTTCCAATATATTCCAACTGTCTGAAGTCGGTCGCCACTTTTTTTGTTCATCACTTAAATGACTGAACTTTTTGGTAATAAGAGTTATATTGTTTTCAGTGATTTGTTTTAAATCATCTAATAATTGGTTTGTGTTAAATGTTTTCATTTGTTATCGGCTTCAAATTCTCAAAAATAACATCTTATAAGGTAGTGCCCAACAAAAGGATGGGTTAATTTTGTAAAATTGTTGATTTTTATCTTTGACATCAAGTTTTGATGAGTTTTCATCAGGGCAAACACATTTAACCTGCATTATTCATGAATTTCCTATTCCAAAGCCAAACTGCTCCGCCAAA
>JBBEBO010000132.1:0-19628 GCA_040882265.1 Brumimicrobium sp.
TACTTTCTTCTTTCATTTTACACTTTTTTGTGTAAACCTATTTCAGGACAAGTCATTTTTGGGTTGCGAGGCGTGAGTTCCGATGCCACAAATGCACGCAATAAAGCATAAGACCCCTTTTTAGACCTCACAAAATTAATTTCTCTACTTACTTAAACTCAAACCTGTAACTTAAATTAGGTATCAAAATCACATCTGTATTAGAATCAATTGAGTGGTTCCTAAAATTGTACTGGTAACCTAGATACTCTTTTGCCCCTGAAACATTAAGTATTTGAAGTGAAATAAGGTGTGATGTTTTTTTAGCGTTAATCCTATAGGTAGTTGTAACACTTACTACATGTGCAGCAGGATTTTGAACACTGAATGCTTGAGTATAATCTTCTACAACTTCCTTATTCTGCAATGATAGTTCTTCATTAATTGGATGTGTTCTCGAACCTCCTAAATAAGTGTATTTCACATTTGCAGTTAAGAGATTTTTCTTTTTAATCAGCCATTCTTTTCCAATTAAAAAATTACCAATAGCATTTCTATTGTAAGCAGTTGGTCTTTCTATACCGTTTCCATCAACATATTTTGAATCAAAAATAGACAGTGTCACAAGATAGTAAAACCCTTTGTTCATGAATTGTTCTAATGTAAAGTCAATACCTATATTCTGTCCTGAGCCCTCATTGACAAGTTGCTGGTTAATAAAAAACTCATTGGTTAGGTTGAGCATTGAAAAATAGTCATTTTGAATTACCGGAACATTAAAATGGTATTGGACATACGGCTCAATACGTAGGTGAGTATTTGGACTGAACATCTTGTCATAACCTAAAACAAAATGATGTGATTTTGAAAGTCCTAGGCTTCTATTTAATTCCTCCGTTTCGTCTCCTACTGGCACATCAGAAAGGTAATAACTTAATTTTTCAACTTGACTATGCAAGCCATAACCTAGACTAATTGTGTTTTTTTCATTTATAGCATAATTCATTCCTAACCTTGGCTCAATAGAGTAGCTTCCATTTAATGTGAAGTATAAAAAGTGAATACCCGGATTTATTTGAAACCTCCCCAACGAAAAGGCAGATTGACTAAAAACTTGAATAAGATTACTACTGCCTTTATCTTCAGCAAAAGTTGTCAATGGGCTGCCAAATACACCCGCCTGTTTTAAGTCGAATTGATAGTTTTGATTTGTTAAAATAAACCCTGTGCGGTTAGTGTGTTTTGATCCGAATTTATAATTGAGCGTAGAGGCAAGACGATAATCCAATGCATGATAGTCAATATCTTTTTGTGGAAAATCAGAAGTGAAAGTTGAATCCAGGCGACTTAGGTTAAAATCAAGACTATTATATGAAACAGTTGCAGTAGTTTTTAAATAACCTTTTTTGGCTATCATAATTTTATGGCTAAGACCTCCCACTCCTGTTGAAATTTTAGCACTTTCAGTAGTGATGTCATCATAATACTGCCATTTAGTTTCGGCCTCCAATGTATCGGTGTCTGGTTTAGAATTTACAGCATCTATCAACCCAAGCCCCCAAACGGAAAAAGTACCGGCTTTTTTTGTCGGGAAGTTTAATTTAAAGGAAAGGTCTTGATAATCTAATCCCAAACCAAGTAAACTCAATGTGGAATAACGGTAATTGAACAAATATGAAGCATTTGATTTTTTTGTAAAGGGTCCTTCAGACGCAACATCTAAACCTAAAAAACCAACTTGTAAAGAATGATGGTGTTTTGTAGGGTTTCCTTTGCGTATAGAGAGGTCAAAAACACTTGACAATGCATTACCATATTCTGCAGGAAAAGCCCCAGTAAAAAAATCAGAATTTCCCATCGTTTTGATACTAAGTGCAGTTATACCGCCTCCACCAAAACCATTTATTTCACCAAAATGGTTTGGATTTGGAACTGGAACACCTTCTATTTGCCAAAGTGTACTTTTGGGAGAGTTACCTCTTACAGATAACCCATTTCCATCACCAGTTCCACTTGTAACCCCTGCAAAAGATGTAACTAATCGGGCAGGGTCGTCAAATCCTCCGGCAAAACGGTTAGCTTCTTCCATGTTAAGTTGTTTAGCACTAACAGTAGCCATTTTATTTAAAGGCTTTTCCTTTTCCTGTCTCGCTCTTACCACCACTTCATCAAAAGAAGTCAGACTTTCCTTCATTTTAATTCTGAGAGAAGAGTTGTTACCGCTAGTCACCAATACATCACTTAACAAGGTTGTCTCATACCCAACAAAGGAAGCGTTAATTTTATACCTACCTACAGGAATGTTTTCCAAAACAAACTTGCCGTTTTCATCTGTTATAGTTCCCTTATTTAATGAACTATCTAAAATTTTTATTTTAACAAAGGGTAAAGCAGATTCTGAGTTTAGGTCAACCACTTCCCCTCGAATATCACCGGTGATGTTTTGAGTAAAAGAAACAGTTGTAAAGCATATAAACAGAAGCAAAGAACAATATATCTTAATCATAATCAATTAGTTTTGACCTCAAATATAACACCTGTTATATTATAAACAAACTAAATTGTTGATTTTTTTATACTACACCTTCTTTTTTAAATGTATGTGAGATGATGGCTGTCCCAGTTTCTAACACCATCTCTTTTATATCCTCATCCAATATATCTTTTGCCACACCTTTGATAATAAGAAAAGCATATCCGTAGCAGAATGTCCACATTGTTTCGAGCAAAGTATCCTTTCCTTTTTCACTCATTTTTACAAAACGAACATCTGCACTCATAATCTTTCGCAATTTTTTAAGAAATTTGTCTACAAACTTCTTGTTCATTTCTAAATCGTTAAAATAGGCATCAAAAAGGTTAGGGTTTTCTTTCGCAAATAGTGTAAACCCAAATCCCATATTACGGAAAGGAAACTCTGTGTAGGGATAATTGATTTGGTTTATTAGTCGCCCTTCTATTTCTAAAAGAGTTTTATGATATAGTTCATTACTGTCTTTAAAATAGCTGTAAATTGGTTGAGTAGAAGAATTAAGGTGATTGGCAACATTTCTAACAGAAAAACTGTCTTTATTATATTTAGCTATTAGATCAACGCTTGCGTCAATTATTCCTTTTTCGGAGTGATCTTTTTTTCTTGCCATTATAAATTTGCTTGGTTTATTTTAGAGTTAGCCTCAATGTGTTCAAAAATTAGCAGAAGAGCCGATTTCAATTAAACACGTATGATTCAAATTTACAATTAATTTCCAAAACGCTCTGTCATCTTACGTTGCTAAAGGAAGTTTTTATAGCCCAAATTGTCTTAAATGATGGTCAGTCTGCTTGTATACTAGTACCCCAATTTGCTCTTTTGTCATTTTACTAAAGAAATCGTGGATAAATTTAGAATTGAAAGTAATATTTTTCTTTTGTTTGTTTTACTTATGGGATGCCACGAATGCACGAATTTTTTTGGGGGCTGCTACCTTTGTTCCATTATATTTTGCGGGAAGCTATTTTTGTGAAGAAAATTGATAAAAGACATACAGCGTTTCTAACGCAATTTGTCTACAACGTTCATCGTATTTTTCTGCTTCTTGTGGAGTACCGTCAAATTTCTTTGGATCTTCATAAGTTGTTGCAATTCTTTTTTCTGCGCCAGGTAAAAAAGGACAGTTTGCCTCAGCATCTCCACAGGTCATAATTGCGGCAAAATTTTGTTTGGGGAGTGTTTTGTGGTCGAGTGTTTTGGAGAAGCAAGTTGTTGATTGGTTTTCTCCGAAGTTGACATTGTATTTTGGATTTTGTTCTTCTTTGGGTTTATCTATTTTGAAACCAACTCTAGTTAGTGCTGCTATTGCATTGGGGTGAAAAGCGGTTTGTTCGGTTCCTGCGGAATAGGAGTTTACGTTTTGGATGTTGTAGAAGTCAGCAGCTACAGTCGCCCAGACTTGTCCGAAGTGACTTCTTCTTGAGTTGTGTGTGCAAACGTAAACTAAGTTGATTTCTTCCTCCTTCTTTTTAGAGCTGATATAATCCACAATTTGATCCAAAAGAGCCTTACGATCTGAAGAAATTTCAGAAAAATCAGAAGATAATTCTTTGCAGTATTTTTTTATCTTATTAAAAATTCGAGACTGAGTGTTTTGAATCATAGAACTAATTTTATTATTTAAATTTGACTACTAAGCTAAGTCGAAAAACGTTATCTCAACACACAGCTCAAGAAGAAGTAACTATCTCAATATCGCCATTTGTTAGCCAATGCCACCAAAGACAACATTATGGGAACTTCAATTAAAACCCCAACAACGGTAGCCATTGCTGCTCCAGAGTTTAATCCAAACAGCATGATTGCTACAGCAACTGCGAGCTCGAAAAAATTGCTTGCGCCAATCATCGCAGCAGGCGCACAGATATTATGCTTTAGTTTTAAGTATCTTCCTATGAACCAAGCAACAAAGAAAATAAAATACGTTTGTATCGTTAACGGAATAGCAATTAGTAATATATGTACTGGCTGTTCAACAATTTTATCTCCCTGAAAAGCAAAAAGTAAAATTAAGGTGGTTAGTAATGCTATGATCGACACTGGTTTAAGCATAGCTAAAAACTTCTTTTCAAACCATTTGATTCCTTTTTTCTTTATTATCAATCGATTTGTGACATATCCAGCAACTAATGGTATTACTACAAACACAATCACCGAAGTAGCCAGAGCCTTATATGGAATTCCAAGTTCCTGATTTGCATTGACTACCTCGATTCCAAAAAAATGAAATAAAACACCAACGATTGGAATAAAAGCAAATAAGAGAATCAGATCATTCACCGAAACTTGTACAAGTGTATAGTTTGCATCCCCTTTTGTGAGGTAGGACCAAACAAAAACCATTGCTGTACAGGGAGCAGCCCCCAAAAGAATTGCACCCGCCAGATACTGCTCGGCATTTTCTGGTGAGATAAGTGATTCATAAAAGTAATAGAAAAAAATCCACGCAAAAAATGCCATGGAAAACGGTTTTATCAGCCAATTTACTACAACCGTTAACCCCAGTCCTTTCATGTTTTTTGAAAAGTTCTTGATTGAGCTAAAATCAATTTGAACCATAATTGGAAAAATCATCAACCAAACCAAAATAGCCACTGGTATGTTCACTGTAGAAATATTCCAGTCACTTAAAACTGTGATGCTATCGCCTGCTAAATAACCGAGAGCTATTCCCGCCACGATACACAACAGAACCCAAACAGTTAGATACTTTTCAAAAGTGTTCATTTCAAAATAATTTTATTCTCCGTATTTTAATAGCAATTATTGTAGTTCCTTTACAAATCAGCAACATCCACCACCTGGTGTGCATGCGTTATTATCACTTTCTCCAATCGAGGAAAGCGAAACTTTTTGTTTCTCTTCTGGTATTCCACATTTATCCATTGCAAGACAAGCTGTCTGTTTCGGAACTAATTCAAAGTGAGTTCCATTAAAAGCAAGGTCAAACTTTCCAATCGTTTCCATTTGATATTCAACCTCTACTTCAGAATTACCAAGCCCTAATTTTTCTTCAGACAACTCAATGATATTTTTCAATTTTTGCGGTGCAAGTCTGTGGTCAAAATCACCTGCTTCCCAAAGTTGAAAATTCACTACTTTTTCGAGTCGTTCTGTTCCGCCACAATCGATAAAATGACGTGTAATTGCTCCAACTTCAGTTACGTGAAAATGAACTGGTACAAGTTCTCCATTGGGAAGTTTAAATTTAACCTCATCCAAATTTTCCAATGCTTTTTTTACTTCTGATAATTTCATTTTTTTACTTTTTATTTATTATTAATAACTAACAACAACCTTCCCCGCCACAACAGATATGTTGGTCAAAAACGGCATTAAATGTGTTTTTAATCTTCAACCAAACTTCAGGATTAATACAGTAATTCATAGAGGTTCCTTCAATGGTTCCCCGAATAATCCCTGCATTTTTAAGTTCTCTCAAATGCTGACTAATTGTTGCTTGCGCTAACCCTAATTCATTTACCAACGTTGAGTTCACACAAGCATTTTTCTGTAGCAAATACTCCAAAATCGCAATTCTAGCAGGATGTGAAAAGCATTTAGCAAACGATGCTATTTCATTTTGCTCCGCAGTAAAAAGAGCTGTTTTTGTTAATCCCATAATCTTAATCAATTATAATATTGCAATATTACGATTAATAATTTAAATAAGTGGGTGTTTAATGGTAAAATGTATGATTGTTATTGATGGGGTGTCAATAACGGTCTAGTATAAGCGGTCTTTTTAATGCCACTTAAACATTGTTAGCAGCTTTTAATTTACTAATATTTCTTTTGAGACAGATTTACTTTCATCTAAGAAATAATCGTTATCCCATTGATATGAATCCCAAGTGTCAATTATGATTGATTTAACTTCTCCGTTATCGTAGTTGTATCGCCAAATTCTTTTGTCTATAATTTTGTATTCCCAATTGGTTGCATACTCTGTTTTGATAACTCGATCTACTTTGTTCGTATTACCAATGTATTTGATTTCAACTATACAACTTGCATGTTTTTCATCTTCAGGAAAATCAACAATTCGCACTGCTCTATTTTCATTGTCATATTCAATGGTAACCTTGTTTGCTATGTTTGCCATAGACAGATGAATATACTCTGTAATTAGACTGTCTTTATAAATTACCCCCATAAATTTATAGATATGATACTTTAAAAGGTTGCCCGAACCATTGATTATTTCTCGATTCAAAGAGTCATAAATTTCAGCATTTGATAACTTTTCTTTTTCCAGATAACTCATGAGAAAATATTTAAGGTTTCCATCTTTGTCTCGTTCATATTTTATTCCTCCTGTTGTTTTTTTTAATCCAAATGCATCAAATTTGTACTTGATTAGCTTTCTGCTCCATTTAATCTCAATCGAATCTTCATCAACACCTGATGCCAAGGGGTAAAGTAAAGTTGATTTAAGTCTACCGTCTTTACTGTATTTTGCATCTATGCGATATTCTTTTGAACTTAATGGACCCAGATGCCTTTTTACTCTATTCAATCGCACAGCGTAAGTGATTTTTCTCTTATTAGAGTCGACTATTTTATAGTCATTTCCCCAGTTCAATGGCGGGAAGACTTTAAACCCTCGATTATAATCATTAGATACATAATGGAATGTGTACTTATTGAATCGAGTTGTATCTCGAAGTGGGGCTTCAAATTTAGATGGATGTTTCAGTAAATAGTGATTTGGCTCATCTATGGTGATATCGACTTTACCTTCATTTGAGACATCCACACACAATTGTCCATAAGCACTTACCGTAATGAGTAGAAAAAATAATATGTGAGAGATGTTTTTCATAGATTACTGCTAACGTGTCGCAGGTACAAGAAGTTGGTGATTTTTAACACAAATGTTGATATGGAGAACCAAACTTTGATAAACCACAAAAGTGCCTGCGGAGAAATGAACCGCCAATTTCTTGTAGGTGCTGCAGAAGTTTTTACTATAGGTATAATTCCATTTCATGTTGTTTAATAAAAATATTCATTCCAATATTAGTCATAAATTTTAATGTTTCTTTTGAGATTTCGTCAATATTTATGACAGAAATGTCTTTTCCATAATTTGTTACAATATATTCTAAAAGTTGACAACCAATACCCTTTTTTCTATAGTTTTTGTCAACTGCAAGTTGTTGTACTCTTTTAGTTTTCGGGTTAAAAACTGCGTAACCCAATAACTTTTCATTTTCGTATATTCCAATAGATATATTCGATTGTTTTAATTTTTCAACCGCTGTAATTGAATTTTGCCAAGATGGTTCCACGTCCCAAAATGAGCAAAATATTTGCCATTCATAAATTCCTAATTCCCGAATTTTAAAATTGTGTTTCGTATCTGCCACATTGATTGAACCTTTGAAACAATTTAATTGTCTCACAATTTCAAATCCTATGTTTTGGTAAGTTTTTATTGCTGGTTCATTTGTCGTAATCACTTCAAGCAATATTTTGTCGATAGTATTTTTGTGTAGAATTGGAAAAATATATTCATACAATTTCGCAGTTAATTTATTACCTCTTTTACTTGGAATTACGCCAGTGCCAGCATTATACAAAATTTTTAAGTTGTCGATAAAATCATAGCCGTGAAGTATAAAAGCAATTAATTGATTATCCTCAAAAGCACCAACGGAAAATTCTAACTTAATGCTATCGCTTTCTATTTTGTCTTCTAATTGTTCTTTTGTTAAGAAAAATGGAATTATATAGTCAGAAAATGACAAGTTAAAAACTTCTAAAAGCTTTTCTGTGGATATATTTTCTAATGTTTGTAGTGTCATAAAATTTCTGCTAACGGCCTTGTATATGGGTCGTAGCGTGTAAATTAGCGATTATTTTTCGGATTAAACACAAGCCAGATTTTTAAATTTTACTATTTATCTTTTTTACTGGAAATCGTCAAATTTAAAAATTTGGCGACTTTCCAAATATGCCTTAACTTTGATTAGGCAACTAATGAGCTATATACGTTGTTAGCATACGTTTTATTCAATTCTTTCTAAAATTAAAGTTTCTGTAATTCCGGACGAAGTTAGGCTACCAACATTTCGAATTATAGACTGTTCCAATATCAAAAATTTGTAATTACAATAACTTATTGCTACCCATTTCGGTTTATTTTTAATTGTAATAAAAGTATTTATCATAATATCTGTAGTAATTGCGTTTTTAGTAATTGAAGTACTATCCTTAAATATCTGGTAAGACTTAAGGTCTTTTGAAATAGATGGTTTCTCTGCACAAAAATAAAAACTATAATTAGCTTCTTTAATAGTATCAGTAACAAAAGGTCTATCTATAAAAGATTTTCCTTGTGTCTCTGATGAAATTTGAATTCCGAGTGATGTATTAGTTCTGTTGTATAATATTTCATTATACTGACAAGAGGTTCTATACTTAATCTTGTATCTATTTTCTAATGTGTCAGGAATGAATGAGTCTCTATTTGTTTCTAGAATATTCTTTACATTGCTATGAAATTTATTTAAGCTGAGTGAATCTGTAATTGGAGTGAATTCCTGTCCGAATGAATCAAAGCTCACCAAGATTAGTAATATTAAAATGATTTCTATTTTTTTCATAAATGTATGCTAACGTTTTGCAAATAGGCACAAGCGGCTACCACGTAAGAACGTTAGCCGCTTGTGATTATTTGCTGTTAGTGGCTGCCCAATTTAATATGCTAAATTATTATCTTTAAGCTCGACGTTAAAATTAACCTTTGCTTCTAAAGCCTTAAATATTTTCATGATTGTATCAAATCGAGCATTTTTAATACTGTTTTCGATTTTTGAGATTTGTGCCTTTTGAACACCAACCAATTTACCCAACTGTTCTTGTGTCAAATTCCGTTGTTTTCTCGCTTGTTTAATTGCATGACCGATTAAATCAATATTTAATTCATATTCAAAAGCATCCCTTTCAGAAGATCCAACTTCACCGATATGCTTGTCAATCATTTTGTCAAGGCTAACCGTTTTCATTTTATTTTCCTTTTTCATCTTTTTTCTGTTTTAAATATTCTTCTCTAATTTTCTACGCTTTTGTAATCTCCTTAGTTGGTGTTTTCTGAGTTTTTTTCAGAATTCCATGTGTCGAAATAACAACAGTTTCAGTATTTTTCGATTTGTCCCAAAATGTAAAAAGTCGGTATGCTTTGCCACTATATAATGTTCTAAACTCCCAAATATTATCATTTAAGTTCTTTGTTGTTTACATGCTGAGCTTTCCGAATATTGTAATATATCTTGTTACGTGCTTTATCGTCGAGATCTTCTAAAAAAGCTACCGCTTCTCCTAAAAACTCAACTTCAAAGTTTTTCTTCATTTAATCAATGTTTGATACAAAGATAGGTTAAAGTTTCCTAAAAAGGAAATATTTAAGGATTTTATTGAAAACTGGATCTGTATGGATGGGTTGCCACTAACGTTCGGCAGCTAAAAATTAGCTGCTATCCATAAAGTTAAGCAATAATTTGAAACGGGACGAAAGAAATCGCTGGAGCTAAAGGGCTGTTACAGGCTGTTGGTTGTTTTCTTCGTTTATGTCGAGTAACCAATTGTATACATTTAAATGTCTCACACCGTTTCGGTCTTGTGTAAAGCTCTCTGAGGTTAGTAAAAACTTTGGGTAATTATCTTTAATTTTTTCTAATGCTCCAAACTCCCGTTCAATAGTTTTTTCATTTGTCATTTGCCATGCAACTTGATAATATTCAATGTCGCCTGTTTTGGTTTTACAAACAAAATCAACTTCACTATTTCGACTTGTCCCTGTCCAAATTTTATTACCTCTTCGAAGTAGCTCTAGATAAACTATATTTTCTAAAATGTGTCCTCTATCAGTGGTTCGGTCTTTACCTACTAAAATGTTGAGTAAACCTATATCAACCAAATAATACTTTTCTTGTGTTGCAAGCTGCTTTCTTCCTTTTAAATCAAAACGATTTACTTTATAAAACACAAAACTCGTTTCCAAGTATTCCAAGTACCTTTCTACCGTGGTATTGTGAGTAGTTTTCCCATCTTGTTTTAACGTTTTAGCTATATTTCCTGGTGATAGAGCATTGCCTATGTTACTAGCTACAAACTTTACAATATTATTAAACGCTCTTTTATCATTTATTTGGTGACGTTGAGTGATGTCTTTTTCAATAATAGTTTTATAAATTGCTTCAAGGTATTCATAAACTTTGTCATAACCACTTTCTCTCAATTCAACTCCTTTGGGTAAAGACGTTTCATTTACATAGTCAAAAAACAACGCTTCATAGTTAAAGTATTTGTTTGTTCTATCTAATTTTCGTGCCGATAGATACTCATTAAAAGAAAATGGTAAAATAGAAATTTCTATGTAACGACCACTTAGCAAGGTTGCTAATTCACCACTTAATAAATGGGCATTAGACCCAGTTATGTATACGTCAATATTTGGCTTTACAAACAAACCATCGACTAAACGCTCAAAGCCGTTGACATTTTGAACCTCGTCTAAGAAAACATAACATGGTTTTGATAAATCTATTTGTGAAATAATGTAGTCGTACAGGTCCTCTAAATTATTCAGGTACTTATGAAGTTCCATTTCTTCAAAATTGAGCGAAACCATTTGTTTTGAGGAAACACTTAGCTTTTTCAATTCTGCACGATACATTTCTAAAAGTGTAGATTTTCCCGCCCTGCGAAAACCGGTAATCACCTTTATGAGGTCTTGGTCTTTGTAAGCAATTAACTTTTCTATATAATTATTCCTGTTGATATACTTTGACATGTTACAAAGCTAACAACAAATCATTAAAAATTACAAAAAATGTAAGTTTTAATGATTTGTTGGTTTGGTTCTAAAGTTTTCTTATTGAATTTAGGTGAATTACAATTACAGACAACGTTTTGCAGCTACCCGAAGGTGGCGATTTCGAAGCACTTCACTTTCAGCCCAGCACTGAACTTGATAGATGCACAAAGCTTCAATAAACCACTGAACCGCCACTTTTGGGTAGGTGCTGTTATGCCTCGTTATTCTTTTCATTCTCTGTTGTAATGTCGTCTTAAATCGTTGTCACTTGCAATGTTGCCAAGTCCAAGTGTCAAAGTGAAATAGTAGTTGTAATTTACGCATGGTGAATTTGTTAATGTTGTTTGGTTGTTGTCAATGTTCCACCTAACTTTTTCAAGTGGCACTAAGTAGCCAAATCTAAAATTTACTAAGTAAAACCATTGATGTGATATTCCTATTCCCAAGTCAAGATGTGCTCTTGAATTTGTAACTTCTTTGTAATTAAGATTGGTCTGCAAATAGTTTCCTAATGTTGTCGGGTTAGGTACTTTTTCTCTGTATAGGTAATTCAGTCCTGAACCTTTAAAACCAACGTATGGATAAACGGAAAACCATTGGCTCTTTGTCAAAGAGTAACCCACATTGAAAGAAGTCGAACGATATTCAACCTCTGTCAAATATGTATCGTTGTCGTTCTTTTTTGTTGTATTGTTGAATGAGAATGTTGTAATAACTCTGTTTGTATAAAGTTGAAAACCAATACCAATATTTGCTGTTGAATAGTTTGCAGGTGGAAAGCCATTTGCAGTCAATTGTTGATTAATTTCTTTAATGTCAATAACAGGGAATTCGATTGGCATTATTAAAAAGCCACCAAAAACATTGTTTTTTGTCGTGTCAGTCTGTGAATAGGCCTTTTCAAAATGTCCTAAAAGTCCAATAAGAATTAAAAGTGAAAATTTTATCCTTGATGTCATTTGTTGTCGGTCTTTATAATGAGGCACGCATTTACTTAATTAAATACAACTCGTTTACTACCCAACCTTTTTATCGCTTGTCTGATAAACATTCACTAGACTAGTCAACCTTTGGTGAGTTTTATTTATTAACAAATATATCCTTTTTTTACAAATCATCAAATGGGCTTTAGGTGTTATGGAGTGAATTGAGTATATCAAAAAATCACTACTTTCGCGCCTCAATGACAAAATTGACGAAATATTTACAAAAAAATCGCTACCTCTTAGGGTTTGGTTTTTTGTTGGCATTTTTGTCAAGCTTTGGGCAAACTTTTTTGATTTCCCTTTACCTTCCAGGGATTCAAAAATCATTCGATCTTTCAGACGCTGGATTTAGTTCAATTTATGCTGGTGCAACTTTGGCCAGTGCTTTTACCATTACTTGGCTGGGAAGCTTTATTGATAAGGTTCGGCTAACGCGATTCACAATCTTAGTGATGTTGGGACTTGTCTTTTTTATGGGTCTACTTTCCATCTCCTATTATATTCCGCTTTTGTTTCTCTCTATATACGGGCTGCGCTTGTTTGGTCAAGGGATGATGTCGCACACTTCAATTACAAGTATGGCACGTTTTTTTGATGATGGTAGAGGGAAAGCAATTAGTATTGCAAATTTAGGACACCCTTTAGGGGAAGCAATTTTGCCAATAATTATTGTTTCAGTTATGTATTATGTGGGTTGGCGATATACCATTTTAACTTCCATTATTGTTGTGATTCTATCCATTCCCTACTCCATTTTTCTTTTGCGTAAAAACACCAATTTTAAACAATTGAGAAAGTATATCCCCGCACCTTTTTCAGCAGAAGAAAAAAAACAATCTCGCCCCTGGGAGGTAATGAAAACAAAAGCTTTTTGGATCATCATGCCAGCAAGTTTAGCTTCTGCAAGTATTGGCACCGGTTTTTTGTTGTTTAAGTTAAAGCTAGGACTTTCAAATGACTGGGCGCCTACGTTTATTGCTGCTGGATTCACAGCTTATGCAGCTGGAAATGCGTTAAGCAATATTCTTGCTGGATTTCTTTCGGATAAGTTTAGTGGTCGCGCTATGTTTCCTTTATACCTTCTTCCAGCAAGTATAGGGTTTATCTGTTTGGTTTTTTCTAATTCAGAATGGGTGTACATTGCGCTTGTTGGTGGTATTGGAATAACAAATGGTTTTGGTAGTACTGCAAAAAACGTTGCTTTGGCAGAAGTTTACGGTACGCGAATTATTGGTTCCGTTAGAAGTTTGTTTACAACCGTTATGGTTTTTTCCACAGCGCTTGGTCCGCTGGCATTTGGGTTTTTACTTGATGCAGGTTATGACTTTAGCGACATTGCCTTTATAGCTTTGATTTTTTATGTGCTCTGTACGCTTAATTCATTGCGAATTTTTACCAAACACATTCAAGCTGCAGACTAAAAAACAAACAAGCTATCTGCCAGGACTAAATCCTGTTCCTGTCTTTGTGCCTTCTATTATACGAACACCTTCTTTGTATTTTTCTTCTTTAGCTACGTTGCCGTCTTTATCATAAATCACAACTTTTCCATCTTGAAGTCCGTCTTTATAGTTTATTTCAGAAACGAGTTTATTCCCTCTAAACGTATAGGTTTTCATCGTGCCGTGTAGCTTTCCTTTTTTATAATTGGAAACAACTGCTGAGTTTACACCCCCTGGGTGATAAGCAATCCATTCACCGTGTTTTTTATCATTTTTGTATTTCCCCTCCAGTGTTTTCTGAAAGTCTTTTGAAGAGTATGAAACAAAATTGCCGTGTTTAACAGAGGTTCTTTTGACACGGTCTTTCATCGGTCCGTATTTCATTTTTGACTCCTCTTCTACAACTTTGAACTGCATAATGTCTTTTAATTTACCATTGTCAAAGTATTCTTTCCATTCTCCTGTTTTCTGCTCTCTATCGTATTCTCCTTCCTCTTTCAAAACGCCTGTAGGAAAATATGAGTACCAATCGCCGTGTCTTTCACCGTCAACAAAAGTAGCTTCGTTTTTTAACTGGCCATTTTCAAAGTAATTTTTCCAAACTCCTTGTTCTAAATCATCTTTGTAGTCGCCTTCCATTAAGAGTGTACCGTTTTCATACCATGTTTTCCATGTTCCATTTTTTTTGTCATTTGCGAAAGTACCTTTCTTAAACTTTGAACCGTCTTTGTAAAAATACTCCCATGTACCGTGCTTTTTATCTTCTTTATACTCGGCGCTATAAGAAAGCTTCCCAGAAGGAAAGTTATAAATCCATTTTCCGTGCTGCATGCCATCTTTAAATTCACCTTTCATATCTACAACACCACTGTTTGTATACCAAGTCCATTCACCTTGTTTTTCATTATCGACGAATTGTCCTTCAACATTCAACTGACCAGTGTCGTAATAATATTCGTAATCACCGTTTAAATCTCCATCTTCATAGTGGCTGATTTTTTCTAAGTCACCAGTATAATAAAAATACTCCCATTTGCCATCGGGTTGGTTTTCTTTAAATTGCCCTTTAAGCAAAAAGTATCCGTGTACCGAGCCCTCTTCAAACTTACCGTGTTTTAAGCCATCTTTATAATTGTACCACTCTTTTAGTTTTCCGTTTGCATAATAGGTCATCATTTCTCCATCTCCCTCTTTGATAGTTTGGGTATGAAGTGAATCGGGTAAATAAAACTCCCAAACATAAGAGATCGTATCTACAATTTCTTCTTTCATTTTCAGCCGTCCATCTCGATAATAATAAAGCCATTCACCTGTTGGGTCTCCTTCATCAAAATTACCTTTTTGGCTAAAATCCCCGTCTTCGTAATACTCGGTGTAAGTGCTGTCTTGCAATCCTAAATGAAAAAAGCCTTCATTGTGAAGCTGTCCGTTTGCAAAATACTTTTCTACCTTACCGTGAAGTTTGTTTTTATAATAGTTACGCACTTCAACCAGTTCACCTTCGGTGTCATAAAACTTCCATTTGCCATGACGATCTGTAGTTTCCCCTAAATCGTCTTTGTAATAATACCCTTCGCTTTCTATCTTGGATCGATTAACATCATGGTAAAAAATTTGACGTTTTGATAAGTTCCTTTTTTTAACTTCCTGACCAAGTGTTAAAAAGGAAAAACCAACAAATAGTAAAAGGATTACAATACGCATATTTTTCTTTTGATTTATAACAAGTATAATGAATTATTTCAATTAAGGTTACACTATCTAAGCCACATTACAATACTGTTTATTACAAGAAACAATCCAAAGCCCATCAGTATGGAGCCTGTAATGTGATTTAGCGACCTCAAGAGCTTTACTGTGATAAAAGGCCGCAGTTTTTTTGCACCAAAAATTTTAAGTACATCAATAGAGAAAAAGGTGATTAATATTATCGCTAAGTAAAAAAACATGTCCCACCCTGTGAAAGCGGCATCTTGACCTGATTTCCCAAGCGCCATTACTGAAAACCAATAGAAAATAACAAGCGGGTTTGCTAAATTAAGAATCAGCCCTTTGATAAACAAAATCCAGAAATCCATTGAGTTTTTAGACTTGCCTCTTGCTGGATCTAATTGAGTTGTACTTACTCTTTTAAAAAATGTAATTAATCCGTACACAATAAACATTGCCCCACCAATAGCTCTAATCAGTGCATTATCTCCGCCTTTTGATAATTCTTCTACTTGTTGAATAAATACGTATGCTACAATAATATAGACAATATCGCTAACCAGCACTCCAGCATCAAAAGCCAAGGCAGAACGAATGCCTTTTCTAATGCTCGTTTCAAGCAGTAAAAAGAAGGCTGGTCCTAGCATAACGCTAAGGATTAGTCCTGTCACAATACCTTTTAAAATCAATTCAAACACAATGCTAAATTAGATTAACAAAATTAATATTTGAGACTGAAAGAACACAATCATTAAACATGAAGTTCTTCAAGTTTCAGCTGACTTTCATCAGTTTTATTAATCATTTAATGCTATTTAAAAACACCATCAACAATCATTTATTCATTCAACTTCAAGACAGCTAAAAATGCCTCTTGAGGAACTTCTACTCTACCAACTTGGCGCATTCTTTTTTTCCCTTGTTTTTGTTTTTCAAGTAACTTCCTTTTACGAGAAATATCCCCTCCATAACATTTTGCTGTAACATCTTTACGCAGCGCCTTAATGGTTTCTCTTGCGATAATTTTTGCTCCAATACCCGCTTGAATAGGAATTTCAAACTGTTGTCTTGGAATTAATTCTTTCAATTTTAGACAAATTTTCTTTCCTAAATCAAATGCGTTACTTCTGTGAACTAAAGCAGAAAGTGCATCAACTTGTTCGTGGTTTAAAAGAACATCTAACTTCACTAAATCTGACGTTTGATATCCTATTGGGAAGTAATCAAACGATGCATAACCTCTAGAAACAGATTTCAAGCGATCGTAAAAATCAAAAACAATCTCAGCCATTGGCATTTGGAAAGTTATTTCAACTCTGTCTTGCGTTAAGTAAACCTGATTTTGTAACTCACCTCGCTTTTCAATACAAAGTGTCATGATTTGACCTACATACTCTGATTTTGTAATCACCTGAGCTTTAATAAATGGCTCTTCAATATATTCAATTGCAGCTGGATCAGGCAATTCAGAGGGGTTGTTTACAATGATCCTTTCCTCTGGATTTTTCCTCATGTAGCAGTAATATGAAACGTTTGGAACAGTAGTAATTACTGTCATGTCAAACTCTCGCTCTAAGCGCTCTTGAATGATTTCCATGTGCAACATTCCCAAGAATCCACAACGGAAACCAAAGCCTAGTGCTGCAGAAGATTCGGGTTCAAAGACCAAAGAAGAATCATTTAACTGTAGTTTTTCCATCGAATAACGGAGCTCTTCAAAATCGTCTGTGTCCACTGGATAAATTCCAGAAAAGACCATTGGTTTTACATCTTCAAAACCTTTGACAGCTTCTTTACACGGGTTTTCAAATGAAGTGATTGTCTCACCCACTTTTACTTCTTTCGCTTGTTTTATTCCTGAAACGATATAACCTACATCACCTGTTTTTACTTCTTTTCTTGGTTGAGGAGTCATTTTAAGAATTCCAACCTCATCAGCGTCATAACTTTTACCTGTATTGACAAACTTGATTTTTTCTCCTTTTTTAATGCTTCCGTTTAAAACCCTATAGTATGCAATAATTCCTCTAAAAGTATTGAATACTGAATCAAAAACCATAGCTTGCAAAGGAGCTTCTGGGTCTCCTTTTGGACATGGAACACGGTCAATTACAGCCTTTAATATTGCGTCAACACCAAGTCCTGTTTTACCCGAAGCCTGAATTACATCGCTGGGGTCGCAACCGATAAGTTCAACAATTTGATCGGTTACTTCTTCTGGTTCTGCACTTGGCAAATCCATTTTGTTTAAAATTGGGATAATCTCTAAGTCGTGCTCAAGCGCCAAATACAAATTCGAAATGGTTTGTGCTTCGATTCCTTGTGAAGCATCAACGATCAATAATGCTCCTTCGCATGCGGCAATTGAACGCGATACTTCGTAAGAAAAATCAACGTGTCCAGGAGTATCAATTAAGTTCAGTGTATAATCAACGCCTTCAAAATTATAATCCATTTGAATTGCGTGACTCTTTATGGTGATTCCTCTTTCTCTTTCGAGGTCCATGTCATCAAGCGCCTGCTCCTGCATGTCTCGGTCTGAAATGGTACCAGTAGCCTGTAACAGTCTATCCGCTAGTGTGCTTTTCCCGTGATCTATGTGTGCAATAATGCAAAAATTGCGAATGTTCTTCATGTATTTCTTTTCCTTTGATTTTTTTGAAGCTAAAAAAATGGTCTTCAAAACCAGTGCGAATTTACGGGAAATTCATCAGTTTTCAATCGAAATACGTGCAAGATTCTTAAAGACTATTTAAAGGTATTTAAATTTATTCCCAATCCTGCTGAAACTCTTATTTCATTAAGACTTACTGCTTCATTGTACAGGTGTTGTCCCATTACTAGTCGAGACTGAACAAAGAAATGAAAGAATCTATGAACAAAGAAGTTATATCCCACCACAGTAGAAAACAAAGGACTAATGCCTATACTTCCTTGTTCTTCGCCTTCTCGAGTTCTAATTCTCGCAAAAGAAACTCCAGGTTGAACACCAATATAAATTGAACTTTTTTCTTGAGGTATATGGTAAGAGCCGCCAAAAAAAGTACTGTGATTAAAATCAAATTGTCCTGCTTCTCCTGATATGTTTCCTAGGTGAAAATAACTTTCTCCTACGAGAGATGTTTTTTTATTTAAATATCCCTCTAACGTTCCATGAAAATAGAACGGAGAGTCCGAATTGTCTAACATTGTTGCAGGACTAATCGTTAATTGAGCACGGATTAAACCTTTTCTTACAACTGGTTTATCTTGTGCTAGTATAGTGTTTTGCAATAAAACACTTGCTAATGCCAGTATTATGATGTTTATCTTTTCCATACTTTGAATATTTTATAGTTAATACTAACCGTTGTTAACAAGTGACCTTCGAGTGCATTATGAGAGTGTTCATGAAAACCAAGGTGCCCATCGTGATCATCTAGTTCAAGTGCGTCTGTAAGATGTATCATATACTGTGAAGTAAGTGAAATATCAAAGCGCTCAGTGATATTAAAATGAGCTCCAATCCCAGCTTGTACAGCAGAGCCCCAACGATCTCTTGAAATTGACGGGTCATCAATAAGTGTTTTATTGTTGTAATCAAAACAATGTCCTGCCGCTATAAACGGTTGCACTTTTTTTGCTGCCGTTCCTTTTTCTTCAAATGGATAAAACATTACAGACCATCCAACGTGTGCGTATTCACTTCTCACACCATTGCTTTGGTTGATCGTAATAAAATCTGCAAACCAGTCTGTATTTACTTGATGTGTTAACTGTACTCTGAAGCTTCCGCCAGTACCTATTCCAGCACCATCGTGATCAAACAAGCTCAAAGTACTTCTTCCACCAAGTGAAACCCAACCTGAATTGTTTACGTTTTCTTTAGCCTCTTGTCCTTGTAGAGGGTTAAATGCCAGTACGGCAAATAATAATAAAAATGGGATTTTATTTCTCATAGTTGCGGGTTTTTTAAAAGGGTTCTCTTCTAAAACGTAATAATAATGACAATTATTATAACAAGTGTAAATTTTTGTTAAAATTTAGTCTATAAACCACTATTGTCCGAGAAAAATTGAGGCCTCTCATTTTATTATCTGATTTATAATCAACGCTTAATTAGCTTGGCTCTGCCACACTCAATAAGATTCCTCACTCGATTATTAGTGACGAGT
>JBBEBO010000133.1:0-19275 GCA_040882265.1 Brumimicrobium sp.
TTCCCGAAAAAGCGGGACAGGCAATAACGAAAACTCATGAATAATGCAGGTTAACAGATCCGTTCTTATTTTAATCAAACAAAAAACCAATAAGATTGTTAAAGAAGTATGTTTATAGAGCACCTTTTTAATTTAAATGCTTAATTTATCTGAGAATTAAATAAAATTTATTAACTTATAAGAGAATAATAAAATATTGTTGAAAAATGGGTAAAAAAGAGCTTTTGGAAAAGAAAATAACGGTTTTAACTGAAAAGTTAAGAGAAGAGAAGCCAGTAGTGCATGAATATTTATTGGAAAACCCTCAGACGCTACCTGACCAGAGTAACGAGGTGGAATTCATTAAAGCACTTGAAAAGTACGAGAAACATCTCGAGCAGCTTTTACACACAGATAAGTAATTAACAAATAAAACAAACATATAAAATGAAAACATACAGAAGATTAGGTTTCGATTCTGAAGAAACCAAAGAAGTAGTAGAAAATCTAAACAAACTATTAGCAAATTTACATGTTCATTATCAGAAATTAAGAAACTATCATTGGAACGTTGTCGGTCCAGACTTTTTTGATATTCATGAAATTTTTGAACAAGAGTATAATGAAGTTAAGCTTGAAATTGATGATATCGCTGAAAGAATACGTGTATTTGGAAAGACACCGTATAGCACACTTAAAAAATATTTAGAAATTTCTGAAGTGAAAGAAACAGGCACTGATTTAAGTGCTGATGATATGGTGAAGGAAATTTTAAGTGATTTTGAAATAATTCTTTCTTTTATGATAGATTCTGCAGAAGCATCAGATAAAATTGGTGACATTGCAACGAATGATTTGATTACAGGATTTATCAAAAGAACTGAAAAGAGACATTGGATGTTGACATCCTTTTCAAAGAAATAGTTACTTTTTTAGTTTATGTTAATGGAGCGTTGGCAAAATGTCAACGCTTTTTTTTTGAACTAAAATTTAAATACATTTTGACTATTACGATCAATTTCTTTTAAACTTCATAAAAGTTCTTTAAGTTTGTTTAAAATCACACACTATGAGATCTTTGTTGAAGACTACACTATTTTTAATCTTTAGTTTTAATTGTTTTTCACAGAATAATGTTACCCCTAAAGGAATTCATCAAGAACAATTGGAGTATTATGACAGTTTAGGACATTCTGATGAGTATTACCAAATCAATAACGAGCCAGCGACAAATGTTAACCACGAAAAAAGTAGCTGTCAGCTAGAGAAATACGTTTTTGGTTGGCATCCTTTCTGGAGTAATGGACTACAAGTAAACTATGACTGGGATTTACTCTCAGATATGTCATATTTTTCGTATGAATTAGACCCAAATACTGGTAATGCTTCTACAACCCATGGTTTTGAAACTGCTCAAGCTGTAACCGATGCGTTAAATAACGGTGTTCGAGTAAATTTGTGTGTAACCTTGTTTAATGATCACGAAACTTTTCTGGGAAATGCAACCTCTGAACAGACTTTGATTTCAAATTTAATTACGCTAATACAAGACAGAGGAGCACATGGTGTAAATATTGACTTTGAAAGTATGTCTTCCACTGTTTCTGCTGATTTTACGAACTTCATGATTGACCTTTGTAATCAAATGCACGCAGCAATACCAAATTCTCAAGTTAGTATAGCCATGCATGCAGTAGATTGGAGTGGGTTTTATGATATTCCAGCACTTGTTCCTTACGTTGATTTATTTTGTATCATGGGGTATGATTATTACTGGCAAGGAAGTTCAACCGCTGGACCAAACGATCCACTTTATCATTTTGGGTCTACCTATAACTATACGTTGTCGAAATCTACAACTTACTACCTTGAAGAAGGAGTTCCTGAAGACAAATTAATTCTTGGATTACCATATTATGGTAGAGAATGGTTAGTAGATGGTCACACTTTGCCAGCAACTACTTTAGCAAATGGAATAGCAGCAATATATAGTACAGTAAAGAACAATGCGAGTGGTGATTATGCAACTGCAAATAGAAACTATGAACCTGAGAGTAGATCTGTCTATTATAATTTTTACGATGGCGGAGATCCATATCAATGTTTTATTTCTGAAGCAGATGAATTAGCAGAGCGAATGGATTTTATAAATAAAAGAGATCTCGCAGGAATGGGAATCTGGGCATTGGGTTATGATGATGGATATACCGAATTATGGGACGAAATTGAAGACCATTTTACGAACTGTATCACGCATCCATGTTCAGGTGAGATTACCGATATGGGTGGTGGGCCACATAAAAATTATTATAACAACGAGGACTATACCTTTACTTTAAGCCCTGATAATGCTGCTACAATTGATGTTACATTTACAGAGTTTGATGTGGAAGCAAATTATGATTACCTCTACATTTATGATGGTAACGATGTTAATGCTCCTCAACTACCAGGGAGTCCCTTTTCAGGGACAACTTTACCTTCAGCTTTTACTTCTAGTTCAGGCGATTTAACTTTTCGATTTACCTCAGACGGATCAACAGTTTCTTCAGGGTTTAAAGCTGATTACATCTGTCAATCGGACAATATTTCACCAACAACAGAGATAGACTCACTAACGGACTGGAAAACGCAAGATTTTACCGCTGATTTTAATGATCAAGATAATTCAAATGGTAGCGGAATAAGTAAATCATATTATGCGATTAATCATTTTGATGGTAACGAGTGGAATGCAAATGGAAACCGAGGATTTCTCAGTGATGATTTTGCAGGTACGACCATTCATCCACAATGGACTATTGAAGAAGGTTCTTGGAGTGAAGATAATTACTTGGAACAAACCGACGAAACGATAGGAAATACAAATATATATGCACATTTGAATCAGGGTTTATCCAATCAATATATGTATCACTGGAAAGGTCAATTAGGTGGAACAGGAACAGATAGAAGGGCTGGACTGCATATTTTTTGTGATAATCCAGCATTGACTAATCGAGGAAATTCGTATTTTGTCTGGTTTCGTTTAGACGACGATATAGTTGAATTTAGAAAAGTTGAAAACGACAATTTTGGCGGTCCACAAGTAGGTGAATCTTTTAATTTTGATGAAAACGTTTGGTATGATTTTAAATTGATTTACGATAGAGTTAGTGGTGAGGTATGGATTTATATTGATGATGAATTAATAGCTCAATGGACAGATTCAAATCCTCACTTGACAGGAGATTACATTTCATTTAGGTCTGGAAACTCAAACTATAAAGTTGATTCAATGAGGGTTTATAGATCACGATATCCTTCAGTTACAGTAAATATTGGAAACAATAGTACAAGTGATATTCAATTTCAAAATCCATCACCTTCTACTCCTTCTGGGAAGGTGTATTCAATTACAAGAGATGTTGCAAATAATTTATCGCTAATTGATGAAGAATTTGTAAATATAGATTGGACAACACCTGATATTGATTTTATTAATGACGGTGCTACAACTGATGAAGACACTATTTATGTTGTGAATGTTTTGCAAGCACCTTCAAATTGGAACTCAAATGATTTGAATTCTGGAGTTGATGAATTTGAGTATGCTGTTGGAACAGTCCCTTATGCTGATGACATTGAACCATGGTCGTCAAACGGTACCAATAATAGTATTATGGTGACATCAAATAACTTTGTAGCAAATGAGTGGTATCATTTTAGTATAAAATCTAAAAATGGTGCTGGTTTGATTGACAGTCTTAGCTCTGATGGGTTTAGATTGGTTCCGTCAGCAAGTTTGGATAACGAAACACTCTTTATCCCAAAAGTTTATCCTATTCCTGCAACAGAGCGTCTAAACATTATGAGTGAAATTCCACTTCAAGAGCTAGTGATTTACGATAATCTTGGGCGAGAGGTTGATCGTTTTTCGGGTGATAATAATTTTGAGAAATCGATTGATGTAGCTAATTATGCCAAAGGAAATTATATCATCAGTATTAAAGACAATCAAAAAACAGTTGAAGTAAAGTGGGTGAAGTAAAAAGCAAGAGTGTAAATAAATAATTCCATCAAACCACTTGATTAAGTGATTGTTTATTAGCATGTTGAATAATTTTATTTCTTAGCGATCTTTGCGCCTTCTTCGCTTGCTCAGCGGTTAAAGCTTTACTTCACTTCCATTGTAGACCATATTGCATAGTGATCTGAAAAAATATCATTTTGTCTTTCAAAATTTAATGCATTAAGTTTTTCGTTGTAAAAAATGTAGTCAATTCTACCTGCAGGTATTTTCCCTGCGTATGTTTTTCCGATACCATACGAAGCCGCTCTAAACGCATCGTGATATTTTTCGTTAAAAAGACCATAAATATAGGAAATGGGTGGATCGTTAAAATCACCACAAAACACCATTGGGTAATGGCACTTTTCGGCATGTTTAAGAATTCCACTTACTTGTTTTAATCTTGGCTTATAAGCATTTTTTAACTTGCCAATTAAGCCGTATATTTTCTTAAGTTTTGACTTCGAAGTTGGTGATTTTTCATCGAAAATTGAATATTCATCTTGTTGTAGTCGTATACTTTGCAAGTGAGTATTGTAGAAGCGAATAGTATCTTTCTTTTTTAATATATCAATAAATAAGCAAGACATATCGTTATTTGTCGATTTAATCACTCCTTCATTTATTATTGGATATTTTGAATAAACAGCAAGACCAAAGTTCACGAATTTTGTTTGCACAGTGACTTTTTGAGTCATATACTTGAACCCTCCAGCTTCCATGATATCATTTTTAGTGATATTCGCTAGTTTTCGGTTGTCTTCAACATATTCTTGGAGACATAAAACGTCTGGTTGCGCTTTTTTAAAAGCATTTATAAATCCTTTTTTACTTGTTGAAGAGTCATTATTTACCCATTTATACATATCGAATAAACGTACGTTATATGACATTACACTAACGGTATTAGAATCACTTGAGATAGGTTCTTGATTACTACTGAAACTAAAGAATCGCAAATGAATTGGAATACCTAAAAGCAAAATAATTCCAAGTAAAAATGAAATCTTTCTATTAAAATACAGAAATACAATCGTCAATATCGCTGCACTAAAAAACATTATGGGATATGCCAGTCCAAAAAGCTGTATCCACCAAAAATCCTCGGGTGAAATAAAGGGACTTAAATAACTTAATGTTAGACCAAGTGCTAGGATTAATGCAGTGAACACAAAAATCCATTTGATAATATATATCAAGCCTTGACGTAGTTTAGCCATTGTTTTTGCTTTGATCAAACAGTATTTGTTTTTCTTTTTTGGTTAAACTGTCATAACCAGACTTGGAAATTTTGTCAAGAATAGCATCGATTTGTTTTTGTCGTTCTTTTTTGAAACGATTGTAATCTTCATCTGATGCAGTATTGTATTTTTTCTTTTTACCCCCACCTTTTTTTACTTTCATAGAGGGTTCACCTTTTAAACTCTTCTTGATATTATTTACGGTTGTCTCTGTCCAATTTACAATATTGTTTTTAGAGCTTATATTTCGAATTGAGAAAATTCCAAAAGCAATTCCACCGAGGTGAGCAAAGTGTGCTACATTATCCATTGTACCCATTCGTAGTAAGTCTAAAAGAATAAAAACTCCAGCAATAATAATCATTTTTACTTTTATGACTCCAAAGAAGTAGACTTCAGCCATTGGTCTATAAAAAGCAGCTGCCATAAATATTGCCATTACTGAACCCGAAGCACCTACAACAAATGTTTGAGTTCCTTGCAATGCTGGAAAAACGCTGTAGGCTATAATTTGAAAAAATCCACCAAAAATTCCTCCAAGGATATAGGTGTAAAGCATTCTTTTGTTTGAAAAATACTGAAAAAAGAAAGGGGAAATAAAGTATAAGAAGAGCATATTAAAAAAGAAGTGAAACAGCTCGAAATGAGAAAAAATACTTGTAATTAAACCCCAAGGATGTGTCAGAAAGCCTTTCCAGTCACCATGTAAGGTAAAAACCTCATTTAAAAATGGAATCATTGGATTATCAGGACCACTTACACCAAGTCGACCAAAAACAATGAGTATGGCAATGAATAGGAATACTGCGAGATTAACACCAATTAACTTGATGTGCATACCGCCATACTTCCACTGATACTTTATTTCATCTGTAAATGAACGCGCCATATTTTAATAAAATTTACGTTTATTTTTTTGCCAAATTAATACAATGATAAACCCTACCAAAGCACCACCAAGATGTGCAAGGTGTGCGATATTGTCTCCCGGTTGAGTTTGTATAGAGTTAAACAATGCTATCCCAACCATAATAATCACCAACCACTTTGCTTTAATCGGAATAGGTGGGAAAAGAAGCATTAGTCGTGTATTCGGGAAAAGATAACCAAAACCAACTAAAACTCCGTAAACAGCTCCTGAAGCACCTACGATTGGGACTGAAATTCCAGAAATATAAGATTGAACCAATCCTTCAGTTCCAGAAATAACGTTAAACGTATTAATTTCCCCCATTCTTAATTGAACAATTTTATCTTGCAACTCATACAAATCTTTGTAACCAGCGGCTAATAGTTGTTCTTCAATTGATTTTACTTCAATATAACCTACCACTTGATGCAGCACAAAAGCACCAACTGCTGTTGCGACATAAAAGATAAAAAAACGTTTTGGTCCCCAAACTTGTTCCAGTGCAGATCCGAAAATCACTAATGCAAACATGTTAAAGAAAATATGAAACAACCCGCCGTGCATAAAAAAGTGACTTACCATTTGATAAGGTTCAAATAACGGAGAGTTAAATACATAACCACCTAAAAGAGTAGTCATCGGTATACCTTGCATTTCTCCAAGTGATGTAATTATAAACATAATCACATTTAAGATCAAAAGGTTTTTAACAACCGGGGGCATATTTCCAAGTATACTATTCATATAAAATATTTATTCAATTCGTCAATTGTAAGCGTGTTTAATATTTTTTTGCCATTTGGAGTATGTTGATGCTCATTACACTGAAACAATTCATTGATCACGTGGTTCAATTCATCTTCGGATAATTGATGAGGGTTACTCCTCGAAGCAGCATTAGCAAGCGATTGAATTAATTCATGCGCCAACTCGCCTTTGTCGATGTCCTCGTGGGTAATTTTTTCAACTAAGGCATCTAAACTATTGGTAACTTGCTCTATTTCTAAGAATGAAGGTATTGCTGTTAGAGATATAGTTTTATTGTTCCATTCCCATTCAAACCCAAGTCTTTTGATTGAAACAGCGTTGTTTTCCCATTCTAATTTTTGAGTTGATTGCATTTCATACTCAAAAGGAAACATCATTTGCTGTGAAGAAATTGGAGATAACATAAATTGCTCCATTAGCTGATCGTATAAAATCCGCTCCTTTGCGCGATTGAGATGAATCAGCATCAAACCAGATTTTACTTGAACAATTACAAATTTCCCATGCACCTGCATTTTTCGAGAGGTACTTTGTTCTTTATTTAAGGCAATTTCTTCGTAATTTATTTCTTCAGAAGAAGAGGTTTTATCTTCAGTAATTTCATAAAAATTTTCCCACTCTTCTTTGTTTGGTTTCAACGGGTGAAAACCTCCAGTTGAACGACTAGAGCTTTGGCTACTTTTACTTGTTGATGAACCTGAAGAAAAAGGATTGAAATTTGGGTTTACTTTTACCTCAGGCTGTTGAATTGGTTCGTTTTGTTTGTCTTGTGGTAAATCAAATTGCGGTTCCCTTTCAAAATCTAAACTGGGTGAGATGTTGTATTTACCTAAAGCTAACTTTATAGTACTTCTCAAAATGCTATAAATATTTCTGTCTTCTTCAAATTTAACTTCCGTCTTTGTAGGATGAATATTAACATCGATTGAACTTGGAGGTACTTCGAAATAAATAAAATATGAAGGAAATGTTTTTGGCTGTATGAGATTTTCATAAGCTTTCACAACAGCATGGTTCAAATAATTGTCTTTGAAATATCTATTGTTGACGAAAAAGTATTGCTCACCTCTCGTTTTTCTAGCAAATTCTGGTTTTCCAATAAAACCTTTGATTTTAACTAAATCAGTTTCTTCCTCAATAGGAACTAACTTGTCATTAAAATTCATTCCAAATAAATCAACGATGCGTTTTCTTAGACCAGAACTATTTAAATCGTGCAAAACATTTCCATTATGAGAGAATTTAAAAGCTACTTCTGGGTGTGTAAGTGCTATTCGATTAAATTCTTCAACGATGTGCTTTGTCTCTACTTGATCAGATTTTAAGAAATTTCTTCTTGCTGGGACATTGAAAAATAAGTTTTTTACAGAAATACTAGTTCCAACTCTACGCGTTACAGGTTCTTGTGATTCTATTTTACTTCCAGCGATACTGACTTTTGTTCCAACACTCGTATTGCTCTCAATTGTTTCTAAATCTACATGAGCAATTGCTGCAATTGATGCGAGTGCTTCGCCTCGGAATCCTTTTGTTGATAAATTAAATAAATCTTCTGCTGAAGAAAGCTTACTTGTTGCGTGTCTCTCAAATGCCATACGAGCATCAGAATCTGACATTCCTGATCCATTATCAACGATTTGAATAGAGGTTTTACCGGCGTCTTTAATGTGCAATTCAACCTTAGTTGATGCAGCGTCTACTGCATTTTCAATAAGTTCTTTTACGACAGATGCTGGTCGCTGAATAACTTCACCTGCTGCAATTTGGTTGGCTATATTGTCTGGGAGTAATCGTATGACTTCACTCATGCTTCTTTTAACATTTCAGATTAATCAATGATAGTTACTTCTGATGAGAAAACATCTACATAATTTAAGATGAAGTAAGCTCCTAAAAGTAATGCTGCTAAAATTATTACCAAACGAATATTTGCTGATTTTGATTGGCTGGAATGGGTACTTTGTAAACTCCAGTTGTTTTGTATACGCTCCTTTAACTGCGCGCGTTGTTCAGCGCTGCTTCCCTCACCGTTCTCACTATCTGATTTCTCATAGTTCTTTATCATAGCATTAAGACGTTCCTTTCGTTCGTCGTAATATCGTGGAGTATAGTTATATTGTTTATGTCTGTTCACTTTCATGAACTTAATTCTTTCCAGCATAAAGTAAAATTATTCAATAAATTATCCTCAAGTCATAAAGGTACATCAAAAAATGTAGTTTTAAAATGAATTCACAATACATTCTTTAAAACACCAAACGAAATTTGACCTCAAAACAGTCTGTTTCGTTATCTTTGTTTTCAATTTCTATTCCAAAAGAAAAATAGTGACAGTTCGGCAGATAATTTGATGTAAATTCTTTCTGATATGAATGTTGCAATGGGAAATTCAAAACATAAATGAGATATAGATTATTTGTAGTTTTTGGTTCAATATTACTAAGTGGTTTAGTGAGTTGGACGCCTTTTAATGAAAGCGATAAATTTAGTTCGCAAGAAAGAGACTTGCCTTTTTTTCTAAGAAATGCTTCGGAATGGGCTTTAAAAAAGATGGACTCATTGACTTTGGAAGAAAAAATTGCACAAAGCTTTATGGTTGAAGTGACTCCAAACAAAGGCGAAAAACACTTGTTGATGATTGACTCTCTCGTTGAAACTTTTAAGATTGGAGGAGTGATTATGTTTCAGGGAGATAGAGCTAACACTACTCAAACCATCTCTAGATTGCAAAAAATATCTGATTTACCACTTCTTGTAGGTATGGATGCTGAGTGGGGGAGCGCAATGCGACTATGGAATGAAAAGAAATACCCTTTTCAACTTACAATGGGAGCTGCAGATGATGTGGAAAGTACTAAGGTTATTGCTCAAGCAATAGGTCATGAGTTGAGAGAGATGGGGATTCATATTAATTTCTCGCCTGTAGTTGATGTTAATACAAATCCAGATAATCCTGTAATTGGTTTTCGTTCTTTTGGTGAATCTCCAGCCCTAGTTGCAAAACATTCAAGAGCCATGATTCTTGGAATGGAGAGTTATAATGTGTTGACTTGCATGAAGCATTTTCCTGGTCATGGTGACACTGATATTGATTCACACAAGGCGCTACCAACTGTAAATAAAAGCAAAAAGGAATTAAAACTATTTGATTGGGCACCTTATCGTATGGGGCGTTTGTCAGGAGCATCTGCAGTCATGATGGCACATTTAAATGTACCCGCTTTAGATAGTTCAGGCACTCCAACAAGTCTTTCTCGAACAGTTATTCAAGATATACTCAAAGGTGAGTTGAAATTTTCAGGACTAGTGATCAGCGATGCTTTAAACATGAAAGCTGTAACTAATTTGTATGGGAAAACTGAAGTTGTAAAAAAGGCATATTTAGCGGGGAATGACATTTTGTTGTATCCTGAGGATGTTGGTGCAGCTATTCAATTAATTAAAGAATCAATCGAAAATGGTGAATTATCGATGGAAGAAGTGAATGATAAATGTTTAAAAATATTGCGTGCAAAATATCATACACATTTAATTGAAAAAGAATTTAAACCAATTGATCAGGAACTGCTAGATTATTCAGAAACAAAAATTTATGAAAACGCATTAACAGTGATCAAAAATGAAAATGCAATTCCAGTTAAAGGAGCTCAAGGAACTAACTTAACGCTGAATATTGGAGTTAAAGCAGGTGGTTTCGAAGACAGAGTTAACTCTTATGCATCAACTGATGAGGTTCATGCATATTCAGCAAACGAGGCAGTAAAGCGATACAGTGATCTTTGGACTAATTACGATAATATTTTTGTTAATTTATTGACACCGTCAGTACTTCCAGGGAATGATTTTCATTATCCTGAAGGATGGAGAGAGCTATTGGGAACGTTTCCTAAAGAAGTCAATGTGATTGTGACATTATTTGGTAACCCGTATGTCGTTAAGGAGCGTTTAGAATTTGATAACGTTGACGGAGTTATTTTGGCTTTTGAAAACAGTCAAATAGCACAAGAAAGAACTGCGCAATTAATATTTGGAGGTTTTCAGTCGAAAAGTAAATTACCAATTACACTTAGTGCAGATTATCCAGAAGGTTTTTTTGCAGAAACACCTAAAGCTTCGCGTTTAAAGTATACAGTTCCATTAGATGTAGGTGTGCGTTCAGAATCGTTGTCTCGCATTGATTCAATTGCAGAAAATGGTATTGCTGAAATGGCTTATCCGGGCTGTCAAATTGTTGTAGCAAAAGATGGAAAAGTATTTTATCAACGTTCTTTTGGTCACCAAACTTATGACTCACTACTACCTATAGTTAATGAAACAATTTATGACATCGCTTCAATAACTAAGATTGTAGCTTCTACAATTAGCTTGATGAAATTACAGGATGAAAAGAAATTTTCTTTGGATGATAGGTTAGGCGAATATTTACCTGAACTGACTAAAGGAACTGATTACTATACTGTTTTACTCCGTGATATGATGGCTCATCAAGCCAGACTTTCTCCGTGGATTCCGTTTTATACACAAACGTTAGTTGAAGGAATCCCAAGTTCATTGATTTATAACAATAAGTACAGTGATTCGATGCAGTCGCAAGTTGCAAACGATTTGTTTATTTTGGATAATTATGAAAAAACTATTTATGAACGAATATTAAAGACTCCAATTAGAGGTTACAAAAAATATAAGTACTCAGATTTAGGATACTACTTTGTTAAAAAAATTATTGAAAATAAAAGTGAATCTGAGTTAGAAGATTTTGTGATGGACAATTTTTACGCTCCAATGGGACTTAAAACGATGGGATATCATCCTTTGGATCGATTTGATGTTAAACAAATAGCACCGACTGAAATGGATACTTATTTTAGACATCAATTAGTTCATGGCTACGTTCACGATATGGGGGCGGCAATGCTTGACGGCGTTGGTGGTCATGCAGGGGTCTTTACAAATGCACACGATCTAGCAGCATTAATGCAAATGCTTTTGAATAATGGAGTCTATGGAGGGGAACGATACTTATCAGATGCAGTCGTAAAAGAATATACGAGTTGTCAATTCTGTCCAAAAAATAGAAGAGGCGCTGGATTTGACAAACCTGTCCCCACACTTGATGGAGGGCCAACTTGTGATTTAGTTTCTTTGAGTTCTTACGGACATTCAGGTTTTACTGGTACTCAAACATGGGCGGATCCAGAACATGGAATCAACTATGTTTTTATTTCTAATCGTGTATATCCCGACAGTGAAAACTGGAAGCTAGTTAAAATGAATATACGTACTGAAATTCAGAAAGCTATATACGAATTGTTTACTGAAGTAAAATAAATGGCATTTTCTGAGAACAAGAGTAACGTTTTGGTGTTTTAAAGAGTGACTATACAAGATATAGAGTGATAATTTAATGAAATGAAGAAAATGAAAATTGGAATAGTATTGTATCCAACTTATGGTGGGAGTGGAGTAGTGGCGACAGAGCTAGGTAAAGCTTTGGCTGAAAAAGGACATGAGATTCATTTTATTACTTATTCACAACCAGTAAGGCTGGGTTCATTTAGAGATAATATTTTTTATCATGAAGTAGCTGTAACGAACTACCCATTGTTTGAGTTTCAACCTTATGAGACTGAATTAACAAGCAAAATGGTTGATGTAGTGCTTCACGAGAAACTGGATTTATTACACGTACATTATGCTATTCCACACGCATCTGCAGCGTATTTAGCACAACAGATATTAAAAACTAAAGGAGTAAGTATTCCATTCATCACAACACTGCATGGAACAGATATAACTTTAGTTGGTAAAGATAAATCTTTCGAACCTGTCATTACTTTCTGTATTAACAAATCGGATGCTGTCACTGCTGTTTCTGAAAGTTTAAAAGAGGATACTTACAAGCATTTTGATACTGATCGGGAAATTGAGGTTATTCCAAATTTTATTCACAATTTAGATATTACAGATAAAGGTTTTGATATTGAAAAAAGAAGGAAGTATGCCAATGATGATGAAAAAATACTCTGCCACGTTTCCAATTTCAGACCAGTTAAACGGGTTGAAGATGTAGTTAGGGTTTTTAACAAAGTAAATAAATCAGTCCCTTCAAGGTTATTGCTAATAGGTGATGGACCAGATAGACATAACGTTGAGAGTCTTTGTAGAGAACTTGGCAACTGCGACCGAGTAAAAATGGTAGGAAAAATCAGAGATGCTTCAGAATTATTAAAAACTGCAGATTTATTCTTACTCCCTTCACAAACTGAAAGTTTTGGGTTGGCTGCACTTGAAGCAATGGCTGTTGGAGTTCCCGTAATAAGCTCAAATACAGGGGGAATACCAGAGGTGAATGAACATGGTTTTTCAGGTTACTTATCAAATGTTGGAGATATTGAAGAGATGTCTTCAAATGCAATTTCATTATTGAAAGATGAGGAAAAGCTTTTACTTTTTAAAAACCAAGCCAGAAAACAAGCGGAGAAATATTGTATTACTAAAATATTGCCATTGTATGAATCCCTTTACGAGAGAGTTGTTGAAGGGCATGGTGTGATTGTTTAGGTTTATTGGTTTGATAATAAAACTTAAGTAGTACGTTAGAGTTCAAAATTTTTACGCAATTGTTATGGTTCTTTTTTAGTCAATGCTTCATAATAATAACATCATCGATAATGAGTGTGGTGGTTGTTTTTATATAAAATAAAAGTAATTTGCTTACAATTAAAAGACATACTCCCCGAAGATGGGTTTAAAACGAGTAGCTTTTCATACCTAGGAATCTTAAAAAGTAGTCCAATTATATAGCTATATTCAATATGATTTGGAGCTTTTTTTGCGTTTTCTTCAATATAAAAGAAAAATTTTACAACCTTTTTTATCATTTTTACGTATTACGTTATTGAAAGTGCTAATTCTTTGCTTAATTGTTTTGAAAATTAAAGTTTTAGCTATATTTGTATTTATTAACTAACAAAAATTTATTAATTATGAAAAAGTTTATTATCGGTATTTTTTCAACAACAATGTTGATTGCCGCAGCTACATCGTGTAAAAAAGAGGAGCAAACACCTCGTGAAGCTGGTTCAGCTACAGTAAAAGGAATGGTTCGGGTTAACTCTGACGTTACAAATGACACATTGTCAGACGGTTCGCCTGATTTAAAATGGGAAAACGCTCCAAGTGGAACAAAATTAACATTTATCATTAATGGTTATGACTTGGATCCAAATCCAGACCCAACTTACAACTATAAAAATGAAATCTATAGTGCTTCAGTAGGAGGTGATGGTTCATATTCTGTAAGTCTACCTGCATATGAAACTCCAATTACTGCAAGTGTTCAGTTTGACGATTTTGAAACAGACTTTGTTGATTATAGTAATGATCCAGCAGATACTACTGCAAATGGAAATCCAGCACCAGTAGGGGAAAGAACTGTTTTTTCTCGTGCAGATGCTACAGTAACAATTTATGACGGAGCTGTTGTAATTGAAGATTATCAGTATTAATAATTAATTGAAAAAATAATTATAATGAAATTCACTAAAATAATAGGTGGTGCATTGGGTATTTGTGCAATTAGTTTTGGTACAATCGCTCAAGATGAGACACTACAAAACGAAGAGGGCTTTAATGTTCTTCCAGAACAGGGAGAATACGCTATAGGCTTTAATGCTGTTCCAATTTTTAACTGGATAGGAAACTCTTTTAATGCAAATACTAACAATACCTACGCTGGTAGTAATAAATTTGTAAGTAATCTAGGAAACAATGTGCTTTTTGGGAAGTATATGTTGGAGGAAAAAATAGCCATCCGTGCTCACTTAAGAGTTGGAGTGTTTAATAACTCGCAAGATAACTTTGTTATAGATGATATTGCTAATAGTCCAAACGAATTTGTTATGGATAATCAGGTGATTAACGAGCAAACCTATACACTTGGAGCAGGTTATGAATACAGACGTGGTAAAGGACGTTTGCAAGGGATTTATGGAGGAGATATTTTCTTCATGTTCAACAAATATTCTGAATCTTACGAATACGGAAATCAGTATGGGCAGTTAAATCAAGCGCCAACTACAACGACTAACTTCAATACAGGTAATGCGCAGCCTCAAGGTGAGCGCCTTGTTGATTTTAATCAAGGTGGTACTTTTGGAGTAGGTGTTCGTCCATTTGTTGGAGTAGAATACTTTTTTGCTTCTAAAATGTCTATCGGTGGTGAGTTTGGTTGGAACGTTATGTTTGCCAACACTAGCGATGGAAGTACTGTAAGTGAGTATTACGATCCAGTTTCGGAAGAAGTAACTCAAAATACAATAGATGCAGCAGGTGCAAGATCATGGAATTTAGATACCGATAATTTTAACGGTGCTATATTCTTGATGTTCTACTTCTAAGACAAAAAAGAATACACTTTATATAAGCCATTTCTCAGTTGAGGAATGGCTTTTTTAGTATTATATATTTTTCAGAAAATTTGTGAACCGAGATTACGAACTCAACGCAATGCACCGAGCTTGTCGAGTTGAAGTTAATAATAAATGCTAAGTATTTGGGGTAATTAAGTTAGAGCACAAATTTTATTTCTTCGTTCTTGTCACTCAACGCTAGGCCAGTTTCTCTCTTTCAGTCTTGAGCTCTTGAATGCGCATCATTTTCCCCCGATTTCTTATGTTATGGGCGGTTTCAGTATAAAACACATGAATATTTTCTAAATAATTTAATTGAAAATCATGCCATTCTAAATCATTCATTTTTCTGCCCTGCCCTTCAAGTTCTTCCCTTAATCTTTGAGCAACTATATAATAATCTGCACGACCTAAATAGTCATGATCAGCATCACACATTATTTTTTCTAAAAGTGTGTTTGGTTCTATATCTGGAGTTGTAGCTTGAACTATTTTTGTAATACGTTTAATTTGAGTTTGTGAATATCCAAACTTCGGAAGCTCTGTTCTTAAAAGCTCAATTGCAATTTTTTCATTCTTTTCATAGGCAAATATAAATCCCGCATCATGGAAAAGGACTGCTGTTTTTAATAATATTAATTCTTCACCTTCTACGCCTTCTAACCCTGCAATTCTTTCCGCTGAACGTTCCACATTTAGAGTGTGCTTTAAGTCATGGTAAATTAGATCATCAGGCAAAGATGATTTTAATTTGTTTAAAATAAATCTTCGAGCGAAATCAAAATCCATTGGTACTAAATCACAAATTTTTCTCAATTTACTATTCGGTAACTTACCTTCATTAAAAAGTGAATAATTGGATTTTAATTTTTCTAAGAAAAACATATCAACTTGACCACCATACTTGACTTCAATTTCTCCACGATGAGTTAAATCAAAATATGGAAGAACATGTCCTGCAATTCTATCTGTGATAGAAATATTATTTGCTTCAGAATTCTGCTCAGCTCTTGCAGCAATATTCACTGTATCACCCCAAACATCAAAACTAATTTTTTTTGAACCAATAATACCAGCGACAAGTGGACCAGAGTGTATACCTACGCGAATTTCCCAAAAATCTTTATTTGTTGCTTGAGCAAGTTGCTTACGATTGATTATATAGTCTCTTATTTCAATTGCAGCTAAACAAGCCCTAACTGCAGGTTTGCTATTTGTTTCAGTTACTCCAGCAAGCGCCATATATGCATCACCAATAGTCTTTACTTTTTCCATCTCATAGCGTTCCACAATCTCATCAAACTTGTTGAAGTACTCCTCAAGTTGATGAAGTAAGTCCATTGGTTTCTGATGCTTAGCAATTTTTGAAAATGCTACGAAATCTGTAAAAAGTACAACCCCTTCTTCAATTCTTTTTGGTGAAAATTTCCCTGTTGTATTGAGGTCATCCAGCACATTTTGTGGAAAAATATTTCCTAAGAGCTGATTAATACGCATATCTTTAAAATATAGCGTTTTAAAAACCTCAATTTTAGCTTTTACTAAGTTAGGATTGAAAGGACTCGATAAATAATCTACAGCTCCTTCACGTAGTCCTTTCACTAAACTTGCTCCACTAGAAGTACTTTCACTGATAACAACCTTATATGCGTCAGTCGAGTTAGGATTCGATTTGAGGCGTTGTAGCAATTCAAAACCATTGACAGATTCGCGTTCAATGTTGATTAAAATTATACCAATTTTTCTTTTTTCTAAAACAGGCAACGCTGAGGCTTCATCTTTACAAAAAATCAAGTTGTTTCCTCCGCCAGTAAGCATAGCTTTTAACCCATTAATGTTGACGGGGTTATTGTCTATTACCAGTATATTTATAAAGCGTTCCAATGATGTTACTTCTAACTTATTAAGCTAAAATAAGGTTTTTTACACAGCATAAGGAAAAGTCTTTACAAAAAGTGTAATTGTATCAGATAAATTATGAATATATGTTTGTGTTTGCGAGCAATTTTCCAACTAAATACTATTTAGTCATTTAAAGATGCATAAAGTCCTTTTTTGCTAATAATTCATCCTCTGACTCTCTGTAATCAGGATCATCAACACAACAATCAACTGGACAAACTGCTGCACACTGTGGTTCATCATGAAAACCAACGCATTCTGTACATTTGTCGGTTACGATGTAATACACATCCATATCCACAGGGTCATGTTCTTCTTCAGCGTTAAGTTCTTTACCATCTAAAGTGTTTATCATTCCCTTCAACGTTGTGCCATCGGCGTAAGACCACTCTGCACCTCCCTCATATATTGCATTATTCGGACACTCTGGTTCACAAGCACCACAGTTTATACATTCGTCCGTAATCATTATAGCCATTCCTACTACTTTTAGATGTTTCTTCTTTACATTTGCAAATATAATAAACGTTGGGCAGGGAATAATGTTCGATCTAATATTTAAATTTTAAAGTTATTGTGAAAACCGAAAAAGAAAAATTAGTTGCAACTTTTTCAGAATTAGGAAAAGTAATGGTTGAGCTGGGTCAAAACGCCAAAAAAGAAGATATTAATCCATTTATTTCAGACTTTTATGATAAAATAAATGAAGTAATTCTACGAGAAAAAGCACATAATGGATGGTTTACTGAAGAATCTGTAAGGCTGAGCTTGTATCATTTAGGTAAAAGATTGAATGAAAAGGAACTTTCTAGTTGGTTAGAGAACACAGAGTTTACAAATAAACCTAAAAATGTAGGGATTATCATGGCTGGAAATCTTCCACTCGTAGGTTTTCATGATTTTCTTTCAGTGCTAATGACAGGTCACAACGCAATAGTTAAAATGTCAAGTGACGACAATCGTTTATTACCACAATTAATTGAAATATTAGAAGAACTCCAGCCAGAGTTAACAAATAAAATCAAACTTGTAGATCGTTTGAATAATATTGATGCGGTAATTGCAACAGGAAATAATAATTCTGCCAGATATTTTGAGAAATATTTTGGACATTTACCTAACATTATCAGAAAAAACAGAACTTCACTGGCAGTTTTAAAAGGTGATGAATCAAAAGATGATTTAAAGGCATTAGGAAAAGATATTTTCACCTATTTTGGAATGGGATGTAGAAACGTTTCTCAATTATTGATACCAAAAGATTTTAATATGGATCATTTTTTTGAAGCTATAATCGACTTTGGTGAAGTTGTTAATCATCACAAGTACGCCAATAACTACGACTATCATAAAGCGATATACCTCATGAATCAAGAAAAAATTATTGAAAATGGTTTCGTACTAACCAAAGAAGAAGGTAGTTTGTTTGCACCAGTTTCAGTTCTATTATATCACAGGTACAAGTCAACTGATGAAGTGGATGATTTTATAGAACAACATGAAAATCAAATACAAGTTGTTGTAGGAAAAGATTATACACCATTTGGAAAAGCACAAAGTCCGAAATTGGATGATTATGCTGATGGAGTTAATACATTAGATTTTCTAACGAACAAACTCTAAATAAAATCGTTAAAAATGATCTAGTTTAAGATTTACTTTATTTTTTCTACATCTTCGACAAATTTGTGATCCTTCTCAGTCACTTTCATCCCTTCATCATGTGTTGTAACTTCAATTCTTACTTGGTTGTAATCATGTAGAATAATATCAGGATGATGTTGTTTAGTTTCTGCAATCTCACCGACTTTGTTTGTGAAGGCAAGCGCTTGCTTAAAATCGTCGAATTTAAATTCTTTTTTTAGTTTGTTGTTTTCTTCTTTCCAGTTCATAGTTTGTTGTTTTATTTGCTAATAATCTATAAGATAAGAAAAATTTATTGTTTATTAGGTAACTGGGCAGGGCAAACGCATTTAAATTTAGAACTTCTTTTTTCGTTGATTTAGTAAAACC
>JBBEBO010000134.1:0-19084 GCA_040882265.1 Brumimicrobium sp.
AATGAGAAGTAATGTTACAAGCCGCATCTATTTCATATTGTGTAGGATAAAGATACGGAAATGTTTTTTAATTGAGATTAAGGAGAGATTATTCAGGTTTCAATATAAAACAATAAGCTTTTTAATAACTTTGCTCGATTGGTCTGAGTTTTCTAGATGAACAAAATAATGACCTTGAGCTAAATCACTTAAATCTATCATTTGATCAGTAGTATCGTTGATTTTCATTTTTGATAAAACACTATTCCCAAACGCATCAAAAATGGAAATTGAGCCTCCTTTAAACTGAGAATTAGAAACTAATCTGACCATGTTCTTAGCTGGATTAGGAAATAATTGAATTTCTGAATTAGATTCATTTAATTTCATACCAACATTCTCACTACTTGATATCCGAATGTTATCAATAAAAATGTTGTTTCCTTCATCTGATTCAAATAAAAAACGAATCAATAAATCGTCAACTAAATAACTTTGTGTACTGATTGAAACATCTTCTTCTTTCCATTCATTATCTGAAGTTGGAAAAAATGGAGTTGTTAAAGTATCACTAATCGATTCTAAACTATTTGTAGTTAGAATTCTTCTCGTTACCCAACTATTTCCACAATCATTACTTATTTCTACTTTTAATAAGTCTGTATTATCGGAGGCTGTCTTGGCGAAAGCATAATCAAAATAAATTGCTAATTCTGACATACCTGAAGCATCAAAGGGATAACTATGAAAAGCATAAGCCAAACCTTTCTCACCATTGAAATTATCTACAAAGAAGGAATTATTGCTGTTAAAACCACTACTCATTTGAGTCCAATTATTTGGTACTTCACTGTTTTCAACCACCCATCTCGACTTGGTCACTAGAGGGATTTCAAAAGTTTCATGTAGACCATTTGTAGTGCCAGGAGACTCCATCACTTGAATATAACTAACTGCAGTTGTGTCAACTGAATTAGAAGAATTACCAGCATTTAAAGACACATCGTATTCACCAGGTGTATTATAAGTAACTTGAACAATTGAATCATTTGATGTTGTGATGTCTCCACCATCGAAAGACCAGGTTCTTTGATTTGTACCGTGGTATGAAATATCTTTAAAGGTGACTGTTTCCCCAGAACAAAGGACTCTTTTGTCAGAAATGAAATGGGCTTTGCATAGATAATTTGTATCGCCTGTGGTTCCAGTGGCAATCAAGTTTGTATTACTCCACAAATTATCTCGACTTGCAACACTTGCGTTTAATGCTGCATGCATTCTCATTTTTTGCCCTTCAGTAAACATTCGAGCACAATAAGAGTAATCCATATAATTCTGTACATTATCGAGCGTACCACAGGAGGTACCTGACAAGTTACAAGACTGCCAACCGATTGTTTCAGGTGTATCAGCTACTCCGTCATCCTCTGTGCAATTATTTGCATTTCCTACTGGCAGGTAATAGTAATTTGGTACATTATTTCCTCCCCAAATATGTTGAAGGTTTAAATAGTGACCAATTTCGTGAGTTAATACAGTTCTTCTAAAAAAATCGGAAGTGCCAATAGTACCGATATACGTATGTTGCATTACAATTCCATCCCATTCAGGAATAGTATCTGCAGCTGCAGGCAGAAGAGCATGTCCAGCTAGCCCTGCTGCTTGATTACAAACATATACGTTCAAATACTGATCTGGTGGCCATTGTATAAGGGATTTCACTTGATGATCACCTATATTGGTCAAATCAGACAATGTTCTTGTGATACCATTAGTACAGTTTCCATCAGGGTCAAGTTGCGCCAACCTTATTTCAATTTCTGCATCTGTAGCAATTGACTCAAAATCTTGAACAATATCGGTTGTATCCGCATTTAGCTTTCTAAATTGAAGGTTAACTTGCTCAACTGCATCATAAATTTGATCGTCATTGATATTCCCACTTCCATTGTCATGAATGATATGAAACACAACGGGAATAATATAAGGATTTCCAGACCTCAGGTTAGCGTAATTCTCAATATAAGATTCGGTGAAAGATTCTAACTCTTCATTAGCCAAAATAACCCCTTCATTATACTGCGGGTGTTTTTCAAATAATTCATGATGCATTTCATCCGTGCCACAAGGAAAAACCTCGTTTTGTTGAGCGAAAATGTTGAAAGTAGCTATGAAAAGCGTAGAAAGTAGTAGTAAATGCTTCATTGTTTTAAACTTTAATTATGCGCTAAATTAAAACAAAAAAAGGGAACCGAAGCCCCCTTTTAAAGTATAATTGATCTGTTGTTTAAGCAACAACATCCATATCATCAAGTACTTTCATTACATTTCGAACTGCAACAGCAGATTCTTCAAGTAATTTTCTTTCGTCTGGATTCAAATCTAATTCGATAATTTTTTCGATACCATTTTTTCCTAAAATTACTGGTACTCCTAAATAAATATCTTTCATATCGTATTCACCCTGTAACCATGCACAAACTGGGAAGATACGTTTTTGATCACGTACAATTGCTTCCACCATTTGAGCAGCTGCTGCACCTGGAGCATACCAAGCAGATGTACCTAATAGCTTAACGATTTCACCACCGCCGAATTTTGTACGCTCTATAATCTCGTTTAATTTCGAATCACTTATCAATTCTGTTACAGGAATTCCTCCAACTGTAGTATAACGCGGAAGTGGAACCATTGTATCACCATGACCACCCATTAATACAGCTTGGATATCTTTTGGAGAAACATTTAACTCTAGTGCTAAGAAAGAACGGTAACGAGCAGTGTCTAAAACACCAGCCATACCAAATACTCTAGATGGATCTATTTTAGCGGTTAGATAAGCACAGTACGTCATTACATCTAATGGGTTAGAAACACAGATGATTTTAGCGTTTGGTGAATGCTTAACAACATTTTCAGTCACCATTTTTACAATACCTGCGTTTGTAGCAATTAAATCATCACGAGACATTCCTGGTTTTCTAGGAATACCCGATGTAATTACAACAACATCCGAATCTTTCGTTTTTGTATAATCATTTGTTGAGCCAATTGTTCTTGAATCATAAAGATTAATTGGAGAAGTTTCCCAAATATCCAGAGCTTTGCCTTCAGCGAAGCCATCTTTAATATCAAGTAATACGATCTCATTAGCAACTTCTCTTTTTGCAAGAACATCAGCACATGTTGCTCCAACGTTTCCTGCTCCAACTACTGTAACTTTCATCTTATATTAATTTTTAATTTACAAATTCTATGGGCACGAATGTAATCATTTATTAAGGAATAGTTGTCATATATGACCATTTAATTAAGTACATCTCACAACTTTATAGACAGATTTAACCTGAGTAACGACTAAATGAAACTTTTGTACAACTAATCTATTATCAACAGATTAATTTGTATAGCTTTACTTTTTAATCAGATAACTTTAAGCAGTGTTAATTAAAATTTGAAATAGAAAGAATAAATGTATTGGCAATACCAAGAATAGGTTTATTTTGCTGTTTTAAATTTATTAGATTAAAGTAAAAAATGATGCATAAATATATTTTTCTAATATTTGTGGCAACCGTTTAGATTAAGTAACGTTTAATGACTGAAACAAAAGTGGAACACGATCAACTCAAAGATATAATTCGAAAGTGCGTAGATGAAGATCGCACAGCTCAAGAAGAGCTATTCAAATTATTCTATGGGAAGATGATGGGGGTTTGTATGCGATACACTAAGGATCGCGATAGAGCTCAGGAAGTGGTTCAGATTGGTTTCATAAAGGTCTTTGATAAGCTAAGTGAATTTGATTTTCAGGGTTCTTTTGAAGGATGGCTGAGGCGCATTATGGTTAATGCTTCAATTGATGCCATACGAAAAAGAAACCGTCAACCATTTTCAACTGATGAAGAATTTTTGTTTAACGACGCAAGTGTTGAACAAAAAGATGATTCAGATGAAATGTTGAACAAGTTGAAAGCAGAATATGCAATGGAGGCGATACAATCACTATCTCCAGCATATAGAACAGTATTTAATTTGTATGTAATAGAAAACTATTCCCACAAAGAAATAGCCGAAATTTTGGATATTTCTGAAGGAACATCAAAATCAAATCTCGCTAAAGCGAAACAAAACCTTAGAAAAATATTAGAAAATAAATTTGTCAATTTAGACCGATGAAAAATAATTTAGAAAACGCATTTAAAGACAAACTCAGCAATTTTGAGGCTCCTTACGACCCTCAAGCTTGGAGTTCTGTTAAAAATCAATTAGACGCAAAATCAACTGGCGGAGGCGGTTCTTCTGCTTTGAAATGGATTGCTGCTACAGCCATTATTGCTACCATAGCTGTAACTGGTTATATTATTTTATCTCAAGATAAAAATACTAAAACAGCTGAAGTTTCCCAGAAAAATGAAACAGCACCTAATAAAAACATTGAGCAAAACGCCAATGAAAAGAAAGCTAAAACTAACAATGCTTCAGAAAACAACGTTGATTTCAAAGAGGATGATCAAAATGAACTTTCTCAAAGCAACTCTGCTATAACTAATGAGAAGGTTGAATCTGAAAGTAATGAAGTTAGTGACAACAATAATGAATCACTTTCAGAGTCAAACGACATAAACGCTTCGAATCCAGATAAAGTTGAGTCTAGCGATAACATTCAAAATGTTTCAGTTTTAGATAAGATGAAGTATATACAGGGCAACGTTTCTTCAAATGAAGTTTGCGCTGGAGATAAAATTACAATCAGAAATACTGGATTAAAACTTGATTTAGTTCGTTTTGAGTATAAAAATGAAACGATTACACTCAAAAAAGCTCATTCGTTCGATTTTTCTCCTGAGACTTCTACTGTAATCAATTTTGTGAATGATCAAAATTTAATCGTAGAAACTGAATACATTAAGGTAAATGAACTACCAACCCCAGATTTTTCATATGAAACAGATATCTATGAAAAAGGTGTTCCAGTAACAAAATGTAATTCTTATGGTGATTATCAGGAATTAAAATGGACGTTTGATAAAGATATAACAAAATCGGGTGAAGAAGTGACTCATAATTTCTTTGAAAAAGGAACTCATGACATAACCCTTGAGGTTATCGACTTCAATGGTTGTAAAAATGCATTAACTAAAAAAGTAAGAGTTGAAGAAAAATATAACCTCCTTGCTGTTGATGCATTCAAACCAAATGACAATGATATAAGAAACAATACTTTCATGCCTTACTCATTAACTCAAAGAGATGTACGATTCACCTTAACAATTGTTGATCCGAGAGATAATGGTGTTGTATTTGCCTCAGATGATGCCACAAATTCGTGGGACGGAACTGATGAACGTTCTGGTAAAATGACACCAGCTGAAACAGTGTATATTTGGAAAGTACAAATTGAAAACCCATTACCGAATGAACGTCCTGTATATGCAGGAACGGTTGTTCACAACTAGCATAAAAGCGAAAAACAACAAACAAAAAAACCTCAGCATTTATTTAGTTGAGGTTTTTTTGGTTTAAAAGTAAGTCAGTGAAAACTCCTCATTTCTACGAATCTTAGTATTTTTGTTTTATGCAGTTACGGTGTTTATTAATCTTGATTCTTACGTCTACAATCTCAGTTATTGATCTTCATGGACAAAAGTTACCTCAAAATTTTGGAATCGAAATAAGCCCAAAGTATGGTTTTTTAATTCCTCATAGAGCAACAATGGGGCATCTGTCAAAAGGACATGTAGCAGGTGGAGAGATAAGTGCTGTTTATCAATCAAACGGTAAAAAAAAATGGCATCACGATTTTTTGTTTCCTAAATATGGCGTTTCAGCTTACTTTTCTGATTTAGGCTATAAAGATGTTCTTGGAACAGCTTATGGATTACATACTTTTATTACACTTCCTTTTATTAAAAAAAATGGTTGGTCCTTTAGCAGTCGGCTTGGAGCTGGGGTAAGTTATGTCACCAAAGTTTTTGATCAGAAAAACAACCCTAAAAACAATGCTATTAGTACTCGCCTCAATAGTTTAGTTATCATCGGAGCTGAATTTGAAAAGCAATTTAAACAATCCTCCTTAGCTTTAGGTTTAGATATGTCACATCTATCAAATGGAGCCGTTAAAGTACCCAACTTAGGGTTGAATTTAGTTTATGCATCAATAGCGTATACAAGGTATTTTAATGAAATTGAAGAATTAAAAGAACCCACAGTAGAAGAAAACAAAGATCCATCAAAATGGCACTATTATTCAGGATTGTACTTTTCTTCAAAACAAATTTATCCTACAGGAGGTAAGAATTACGGTGTAGTTGGACTTACAAATTATATCCAACGAAAATTTAAAACAAAATGTATTGTTGAAGCGGGAGTTGATGCATCGTACAACCAATCAGTTATCGATGATACTGACGGAGAGTTTACTAAACGGGACAACTATCAAGTCGGAGCTTATGGTGCATATGTCTTACCAATTCACAATCTTCAGTTAATATTAGGCATGGGAGGATATGTACTCAATAAAGTAAATCCAAACGGTATGGTGTACCACAGATTTGGAGCTCGGTTTAAACTTAGCGAAAGATTACTCGCCAACATAACTATAAAATCACATTGGGCAAAAGCTGATTTTTTTGAATATGGTTTAATCTACAGATGGAAATGAAGCATATTTTAATACATACCATTTTGGGAATTTTAATTTTATCTGTTGGCTGTAAAAAAGCTGAAGACCGTAACTGCTTAAAAAGTAATGGAAATACTAGTTCATTAAAATTAAATTTTGAAAATGAAGTTGATTCACTTTTTCTTTTTGATAACCTAGAATACATTATTATACCTGATTCAATTAATTATATTGAATTAATAGGCGGAAAAAATTTATTAAACCATATAGATGCACAGTACAGTAACGCAGGCATAAGTATCAGAAATGAAAACAAATGCAATTTTTTACGCAGCTATAAACAAAAAATAAAAGCTGAAATTCACATTAAATCTATTCGAGCGATTTTATATGAAGGAGGAGAGACGCTTACAAATTTAGATACTTTAAAATCACCAGAATTAAGACTAACAATTAGAGACGGAGCTGGACCTGTAGACTTAACAGTAGAAAATGGCTATATGAGTGCAGTAGTTACTCACGGTTGGGGCGACTTTACATTACATGGAAAAACCTCAAATACATTTTTAAACTGCAGTACCAATAGTTTTTGTAATGCGTTAGACTTAAAAACAGCTAACAGTTTAGTAGTTAATTCCCAAACAGAAGGGGATATGAAAGTCAATGTGAATGGAACTCAGTTAAAGGCTATTCTCAATCGCAATGGTAACATTTTGTACAAAGGTGTTCCAAATACAGTTCAGTTAATAGATTCCGTTGGAAATGGTCAACTCATTGATTTGAATGAATAAGAATATTTTGTATCTTTGCAGTAGAATAAAAAGAGAATAAAAAGAGAATAAAAAGAGAATAAAAATGGATGTAGTTTTAATAGCGATTGCTTTGTTAGCATTAGGATTTGCAGGAATAGCCATAAAAATTTGGGCTAAAAAAGGCGGTGAATTTGCTGGTACATGTGCTAGCAACAACCCTTTGCTCCAAGAAGAAGGTGCTTCTTGCGGTTTATGCGGAGCTAGTCCAGAAGAAAAATGTAAAAGTGATAAGGTGGAAAGCTAAATCTTAGCTTAAATTCATATTAACTGACCTAACGTCAAATCCTTTACTAGTATTGCAATTTCAATAGTAGGCTTCATTCGGATCCCGAGTAACATAATGTTGTAGACACGACCATAAAATATCAATAGTGTCTAGAATAAGTAACCCAGACTTCTCGCAATACTACCAATGACATGCATCTATTATGTATTGGTAATTAGTATTTAAGAAGTTTAGAGCTGCCATACTCAATTTGATGTGAATTATAATATCAAGTAGGGACGAACGGCCGTTCGTCCCTACTTCAAGAATCAGCGTCATCTCAACTTATGCTGTTTTTAAAAAAAGTTAACCTGCATTATTCATGAATTTCCTATTCCAAAGCCAAACTGCTCCGCCAAAGGTCGGACAGGCTGCTACCTTTGGAAATGCTCAAAATTTTTAATACCCAAAAGTGGGTTGCAATTCTGAGAATTAAAAATGTCTGTGCTTCCCAAATCTATTGACATTTTGACTTTTCATTACGAAAACCCATGAATAATGCAGGTTAAATTTCGAGGTGACGCAGAGTTGTCGTTAATTTCGGACAATTGTGATAAAATATAAAAACAAAATACTGTAAAGTATGTTTTTGACAGGCTTCTTTATTCAAAAAATCACGCCAAACAAACTTCAAGAAAAAAGGCTGTTTCAAAAAATTGAAACAGCCCTTTAATTATAAGTTAAATATCTCTTCTACTAGTTTTCGAAGTTCTCAGCTGGAACTAAAATTCGTCCACAGTGTTCGCAAACTATAATTTTTTTCTTTTGCACGATATCTAATTGACGTTGTGGTGGGATTCTATTGAAACAACCTCCACATGAGTCACGATCAACAGGAACAACAGCCAATCCGTTTTTAGAGTTTTCTCTTAAGCGGTCGTAAGCAGTCTGAAGATGCTCATCAATTTTCTTTTTAGCTTTTTCTGATTGCTTTCTGAGTTTTTCCTCGTCTTTCTCTGTCTCTGCTACGATAGCATCCAACTCAGATTTTTTTGCTGTTAAATCACCTTTACGACGATCTATTTTTTCAATTGTTTCATCAAGCACTTCTTTCTTCTGCTCTGCACGATATTTAGCCTCTTTCGACTTTTTCTCATGTAGTTGAATCTCTAATTCTTGATATTCAATTTCTTTACTTAGCGATTCGAACTCTCTGTTATTACGAACATTGTTTTGCTTTTCTTTATAACCAAGAATAGCAGCTTGTGCTTCTTTTTGAGCGTTCTTACGATCACTAATTTCTTTTTCTATTTCATTCAACTCATCAGTCAACTTGTTGATTCGAGTTTGTAGACCTCCTATTTCGTCTTCAAGGTCTTCGACTTCCAATGGAAGTTCTCCTCTGACTGTTAATAAACGGTCAATTTCTGAATCAATTCGTTGTAAGTTAGAAAGAGCATCAAGCCTTTCTGCTACTGTTGAAGCTGATTTAGCCTTTGATTTTGTTGCCATAAACGCTAAAAATAATTAATCGGATTTGTATTCACTTCACTTAAATGAAGGGCAAAGTTAATAAATTTTTTCTTCAAAATACCATGAATTAAGTTTGGAGTGAATTGTTCACTCTCATAATGCCCAATATCAGCGATAATTATTTGATTTTCTGCATCAAAAAACTCATGATATTTAAAATCACCAGTAATATAAATATCTGCTTTTTTTGCCTTTGCTGATTTCAATAAGAAGCTGCCAGCTCCTCCGCAGAAAGCAACTCTTTTTATTTTGTCTTTTACAAGTGCTGTATGACGAATTGTTCCACAATTAAATTGCGTTTTTAACTTTTTGAGGAAATCATTAACTTTTATAGGTTTTTCTAACTCACCGATCATTCCAGCACCTTCATAATGATTTACATTGGAAAGAGAAAACAAATCATAGGCTACTTCTTCATAAGGGTGAGCTGAATTCATTGCATTTAGAATATTTCTTTCATTGTGACTAGAAATAATCACTTCTATTTTAGTTTCCTCTACAGTTTCGCGCTCTCCTACTTTTCCAATTGTCGGATTTGTATTCTCTTCAGGCAAAAATCCTCCTACTCCACTCGTTTCAAAGCTACATTGAGAATAATCACCAATATTTCCAGCTCCAGCATCAAAAAGTGCTTGAGAAAATTCATTTTTTTGAGCCGAGGGACAAAATACAACTAGTTTCTTTAAGACATTTTCATTAGGTGTAAGAATTTGAAGGTTTTTTAGACCAACGCGTTGAGCAATCTCGTAATTTACCCCAAACCTGTAATTATCTAGGTTTGTATGTATGGCATAAATAGCTATATCATTTTTAATTGCCTTTATGATGGTTCGTTCTACATAATTGTTCCCGTTAATTTTTTTAAGTCCTTTAAAAATAATCGGGTGATGAGAAATAATCAAATTTACTCCCTTTTCAATAGCTTCTTCAACAACTGCCTCTGTACAGTCTAGAGAAAGCAGAGCACCTGAAACAATTTGTTGCTTATCTCCTGTAATCAAACCTGAATTATCATAAGATTCTTGGCTTGACAAAGGAGCAAGCTGTTCTAAATAAGCTGTTATGTCATTTACTAAAATATCCATATTACAAATGTAATGGTTTTTAAATTCAAATTTTATAGACTTTATTTTACGAAATAAATCGAAACTTCTTTCTGGGTGACATTTTTGTGATTTTGGGTTTGCATATACACTTGTGCTCTTTTCGAACTAAAACATCTGAGGCAAATAAAATCAATTTAATTACTTTTATAAAAAGTCAAGTTATGTTAGAGGACAATCTAGATTGGGAGGAGTTTGAACGCGTTGACATGCGTGTTGGAACCATAATTAAGGCAGAGAATTTTGAGGCTGTAAAAAAACCTGCTTTAAAACTATGGGTTGATGTTGGTGGTGAAATTGGAATTCTTAAAACTTCAGCTCAAATAACTGAAAAATATAATGCTAAATCAATTCTCGATAAGCAAGTGGTCGTAGTTGTTAATTTTCCGCCCAAACAAATTGCGAATATGATGAGTGAATGTTTACTTTTGGGAGCTTTAGAAGCAGATGGTGTTGTTATAATTCAACCCGAGCAAAAAGTAAAAAACGGTACACGCATAATGTAACTATATTTTGAAATGGATCAATTAAAAAAAGACATCATCGATAAAATGAACGATGACCTAAGTTCTAACTATCAAACAGTTTATCAATCATACATTGACGCAAAGGACTCAAGAGATAACGACACCAAAAGCAGTGCTGGGGATAAATTTGAAACGGGTCGCGCAATGATGCAGCAAGAAATTGACCATGCTGAAAAACGTTTAGCACAAATAAAAGCTCTAAAAAATGAACTTTTTAGGTTGCCCGTTGAGGAAAGTTCTGAAAAAGTTATTCCAGGTTCCTTAGTAAAAACAACAAATGGTATCTATTTCATAGGTGTAAGTTTAGGTAAACTTCAAGTCGGGAATGAAATTGTATTTGCAATTTCCACAGCTTCACCGTTGGGACAGTTACTACATTTAAAGAAAGTAGGCTCAACATTAATTTTTAATGGAAGTGAGCAAACCATTGAATGGATCAAATAGTTTTAAAATACAAAATCCCCCGTCGAGCGACGGAGGACCTTGTTGTGCTAAAACTACTTATTGGAGCATTTATAAACTTATCACAAAAGCAACTTGTTTATACCTGCCTCAACAAATATCGTTATAATTCATTAATAATCAATTGTAAAAAATGTTAAAAAAGCGACAAGAATTGACGAGATGTTAAAATTTACCACTTAAAATGGGGAAAAGTCAAAAATTAATACGTTACAGAATCTCTCGGTAATTGTGGGAGTTTAGTTCTACTACACTCTAAAAATAGTTCTTACTTGCGTTCGGAATGACTCTATAAATTTGGGGTTAAGCGAGAAAATCAACATCATCCCAACTTATTCTGATTCACTTTTAAACACTTTATCAGGAGTTATAATGTAGTGCATTTTAATATCCGTAGAATTTGCATCTTCGATTATCTTTTCAATATCGAAAAGGTGTAATCCAATGAAAACTGTTTTTCTGGGGCAAATTGACAAAAACCTGTCGTAAAAACCTTTTCCATATCCAACTCTGTTGCCGAAAACATCAACAGCTAATAAAGGTACAAAAACAAAGTCAATGCTTTCAGGTAATACTTCACGTCCATTTTGTGGTTCAGGAATTCCCCATTTATTTATTTGAACATCCGAGTTGTTATCAAAAATAATATGTTTCAAAGCGAGGTTGTTAAAATCTGAAACTGGAGTGCAAACTTGAGCTCCAGAAGCTTTTAACTTTGAAATTAATGGATATGTATCAATTTCTTTAAATCTTTTAATCGGGAGAAAAATACTTATGAGTTTATTATTAAAATTAAAACTGGAAATCGCATTGTTAGCAATTTTTAAAGAACATGTTTCAAGCTCACCCTCTAAAAGTTCTTGTCGCTTAAGCTTATATTTCTCCCTTAAAAAAGACTTTTTCATACTACTAAACCCCAGGGATAAAACCTTGTGCGGCATTTTTCATTTCTTCTTCATTAATTTTATCAGCTGCTTCTATCGCACGATTTAATGCCACAGTTAATAGATCTTCCAAATCATCTTTTTCCATCTTATCTAGTGTTGTGTTTATAGAAAGTTTGGTTAATTTTCTGTTTCCATTCATTTCAACCTCAATCAGATTTCCCCCAGCTTCACCATAAACAGTTATTCCTTCTAATTTATCTTTAGTTGCTCCTGCCTTTTCCTGCATTTGCTGTAGTTTTTGCATTAAATCTTTTCCAAACATTTTTTAAAGCGAAGATATGAAATGTATATACAAATAGCTTAAATATAATTGTGTTTAATAAAAAAATTATATTTTAGCCAAACCTTTCATTGTTCGCAAACGTATTTGATAATGAGTTATATGAAAATAAAATATTATATACTATTTTTTATGATTGTAATATCCGTTATTGGATATGGGTTTCTTAATATATCAAAATCTGAAGAAACTAAAATCATAAAACTTACTTCTGATATAAAAAATCAAGCTGTAATTGAAGTAGAACAATTATTAGGCGGTGAAGTCCCCAATCACAATATAAAAGAACTAGATTCTGAATTAGCTAAAGCAGGTGAAGAACTTATCACTAAGGGACAAGCCAACTATAAAGACAAAAAAGGATCTTTAATATCATCTTACTTCAACTGTACAGACTGTCACAACTTAGTAAAAGAGACTAAAGATATCACAGATACAAATCCTCAAAACAGACTTGACTATCTTGTTAAAAATAATTTGCCTTATACAGCTGGATCAACATTTTTTGGAATGTTTAATAGAACAAAATTTTATAACGGTGATTATGATAAAAAGTACGGCGACTTGGTCGTTGATGCACGTGATACTTTAGCTAATTCCATTCAACTTTGTGCTGAGTACTGCGCCTCTGGAAGACCTCTAGTTGACTGGGAGTTAAACGCAATCATGCATTATTACAAAAGAGAAGAATTAAAAATAAAAGATTTAGATTTGTCCGAGAGTGAGCTAAATCAAATTAAAGAAGCGATTTCTTCAAACCAAAACACTAAAAAATCACTAAATCTGATTCAATCTAAGTATGTTGACGCATACGGAGCAACTTTTACTGGTGCAAAAGCGGAGAAAAAGAGAAAATATGGTGAAGGTGGTGATATAGAAAACGGTAAAAAAATCTATAAAAGTGCTTGCCTATATTGCCACGAAAACTCAAGGGTTACTTTTCTTAGCTTAAATGACGACGTATTGAGTGGTAAATACCTCTGGAAACACAGAAAAGGTTATGATGATTTGTCGATTTATCAAGTTATTAGATGGGGAACTTACCCAATAATTGGTAGACAACAATACATGCCTTTGTACACTAAGGAAAAAATGTCTGATGATCAACTTGAAGATTTAGTAGCTTATATAAAAGAACTTGCAAAAAAATGAAAAAAGGAATTCTATTAATCGCAACTGGCTTATTTGGATTTTTTCCAACGCATGCTCAAGAGGAAGAAGAAAAAGAATATGTTTCTGAAACATTTTCAAATATTCACATTATAAACAGTCATTCAACTGAAACGCTTAAAAAAAGGCAATGGCGTTATATTATTTCACATAGATTTGGTGATATGATGGGAGATGCTGGTGGAATCCATACAGGTTTTGGATTTGATAACGCTGCCGATATTCGCATGGGATTTGATATGGGAATCACTGATAAGATCATGATTGGTGCAGGAAGAATGAAAGGTGCAGGACAACCATACACTTCTATTGTTGATGGTTTTGCAAAATACCGGTTTATTTCGCAAACAGAAGATAACTCAATGCCACTTTCTGCCTCTTTTACGACTTCTATGTATGGAACTTACATGAAAACGAGTGAAGACATTTCCTCTGTCACAAATTTCGAACATTTTTCACATCGACTAATGTACAGTTCACAGTTAACTATCGCACGTAAATTTCATCCCAGATTCAGTTTTGCATTAATGCCTTCTTTTGTACATAGAAATCTAGTCGCTCAAGATGATCAAAATAGTTTATTTGCAATTGGCGGTGCTGCGAGAATTAGAATTTCTAAGAGTATTGGATTAATTGGTGAATATTTCTATACTGTAAACCAAAGCGGACTGAGAGATGATTACACCAACAGTTTAGGTGTTGCGATGGAGTGGATTACAAATGGACACCATTTTACAATTAACTTTACGAATGCTCGTGGTTTTGGCGAACTTCAATATATTGCTTTAACACAATCGGATTGGTTAGAAGGTCAATTTAGGTTGGGGTTCAGTATTTCAAGAACGTTTAAATATTGATATTATGAAGTTTTTTTCGTTTATATTTATTTCGCTCTTATTTCTTTTTAGTTGTAGAAAGGATAAAGTTAAGACTATTCAACCCGAGGGAGATTGTACGGAGGAAAAGTCTTTTCAAGCAGACATACTGCCAATTTTAAGTAATAATTGTTCAACTTCTGGTTGCCATGACGCAAATGGTCAATCAGGAGGCTACATATTTGAAACACATGATCAAATTAGTCAAAATGCGGATAAAATCCTAGCCGCTATGAGGCATGAGACACAACCTTTAATGCCTCAGCCTCAAGGAGAAGAGCAGTTGGAAGATTCACTTTCGACAAGTTTTGAATGTTGGATAGAACAAGGAAAGTTAGATAATTGAATATTCCACAAATATTTACTATATTTTGTTTGAGTTAAGTTAGTCTTAGAACAAAATGTTCCAACGGTTTGTTTTATTATTGAAGTCAGCGTACACTTACCTAATAAATCTTTTAAACAAAAAATGTGCTATGAAACTTAATTATACAAACTTATTATTCGGTGCTTTCATTTTAAGCTCGCTGTCACTATTATTGACTAGTTCAAATTTTAAGAGTACAACAAAACTTCAACATTGTTCAATAAATAAAAAATTAAATTCAGGAGGCGCTCCAGTTGCAAGAACAGGTGCTCCAGATGAATCAAATTGTACAGCTTGTCATTCTGGAAGTGTAAATGATGGTAATGGGATAAACGAATTAATAATCAATAGTGGTGGCAATGAATATAATGTAGGTGAATCAACTCCAATGACCTTGACCTTAACAGAGGAAGCAGAAAAAAATGGCTTTCAAGTTGTTGCTTTACATACTAATAATGAAATGGCAGGGACATTTACAATAACTGATAATACAAACACAAAAACGTTGAGTAGTGGTATACTAGAACGTGATTACGTAACTCACATATTTGACGGAACTGCTCAAAATTCTTGGGGATTTGATTGGGAAACACCTGAAGTTGGCGGTGATGTTACATTCTACGTTGCAACAAATAAAACAAATTCATCAGGAACAAATGGAGGAGATGCTATTTACCTATCACAACACACCTTTACCGCTCCTGATTTTACAGGAATCAAAGAAGAAGTTTTTAATCACAACTTCATGATTGGTTATCAATCACAAAAGAATGCTGTTGAAATGCAATTTGAAATTAATGAAGCTTCAAATATTTCTTTTAATATGATTGATTTATCAGGAAAATCTATTCGTTTTGAAAATTTAGGACGTTTTATACCTGGAGATTATACTGAACTAATAAATTTAAATAGTAAAGTTGAAACGGGTGTTTACATTGCCACCATTTTTATAAACAACAAACCAATTTCTAAAAAAATTAAGGTTTCAAAATAAAAACCTACTCCTGTTTAACAACTTTGTAGCTACCAATTTCCGAGTCATCTGATAAAAGCAACAGGGTGTATACACCGCTTGACAAAGGAATAAGTGAAAAAGAAAATTCATTCAATCCTGATTTAGCAGGTAATGTAGCCAATTCTTTAACCAAACGACCATTTGCATCATATAGTCTTGCGGTAACAGCTTTATCTTCCTCTATTTCAAATTGCACAGCTGCATAATCACTTGTAGGATTTGGATATATATTTCCATTCTCTAGAGGCTTTATCGGTACTACGAATTCTTTTGTTGTTGAGCAACCTCGTGCATCTGTCACTGTACATGAAACAGTATCTTTTGCGCACAATCCATGAATCTTATCATCACTCGAAGGAGATTCTGAATTCCATTGAAAAGTAAAGGGTGGATAACCTGAATTTATTTCTGCGGTTACACTATTATTACAGTAATTTTGAGGTGAATCAACGCTAAAAGAAATATCAATCACACTTGTATCTGGACTTTTTAACTCTGCACAAAAACCACTATTTCCTTTGTTTTCCATTGCTAAATAACCAAAAGCATATGTGGTACTTTCTTCGTTAAATTTTCTTTGCAAGCCAAAGTAATCACCCCATCGTTCATAACCCCCGCCTAATCGATCAACATAGTTGTATCCTTTTTTAACTTCAAGAACACTGGAATATTGTCTGTCGTTATTACAAAATAATGAAGAAACTCCAGGGAAATCATCAAAGGAGGAGTGATTAAAACCAATAATAACTTCGCGGTCACATACTTCATTACCAGACCAAGCAATGTTAGGATAACCAAAATCTCGAATAGAATCACCAATTATATTCGCTGTCACACTAGGAGAATTATAAATATTGGCGACTACTCCATGATAAATGGCTGAAAAGCCAGTTGAAGGATTTATTGTATTCCCAACAAATTGAATTTCGTCATCAATTATTACTGCACCCAAAACTCGAGCATCGTTTGTTTGTAACCCTTCATTAGCGTCAGAAGTATCTGTATCTTGTTGTCTAGCATTTGGAGGAACTCCATAAGGTAAATCTGAAATTAATGGCTCTATAAACAACTCATTATTTGTTAATTCTAAAAAGAAGATCGTATCATTTGAAATATCAAAATTCCTGTTTGATAAAAGAAATAAAGTCTCAGCGTTACCATCTCCTCCCTGAACAGTATGTAAATTTCTTATATAACTATTATTGTAAGTTATACTATCATACAATGTTGCGTTTATTGAAGAGTCGCCATTATAACCAGCAAACTTATCCATTTCCCAGATAATAGATCCATCAAATCCAGTTTGCCATGGTTCATTTGGAACAATCAAATTCCCTGTAAAGTATAGTTTGTCATTCGTTATCGAAATTGCGGGAAAGTCTGTCCAACGATTATTGTCTTTAGGATTCCCAGGTAAATGATAAATATTCCATGGATCATTAGGATCATTTGTAGAGCTAAAACAAACAATAACTTCGCTTTTAGCAGGTTCATTATCTTTTAAAAGAACAAGCACAAATCGATCTTCTTCGGGGTCATAAATTAGCTTTGGATCGTAATAAGAACTAGTTGTTAAGCCCTCAACTATCGTTCTTAAATATATATAATAATTTTCAAAAATAGCAGTATCTGACTTAAGGTCATAACCATACAAAACTGAGTTCATTGCTACTAAAACGATATCATCATTAGATACAGCTAGAGTGTTGTCACTTGGAATACCTCCATATATCGGAAAACTACTTCCATTTGAAAGATAACGTGTCGGTACAAAAGTATCTCCAACAACTGGTTTCTGTTGTGATTTTAAGAATGGGGTTGTTGGTTTGAATTTACTCTTTTTATAATATTCTTTGGAAGCAATTTTCTGATCAAGTAAATATGATTTTGTAGATGACCCTCCAGGAACTGGAGCCTCTAAACTATAGATTGTAGGATTAAACCCTTGTTCCATTTCCCTTGGAGAAACTACTTTTTCTTTTTTGATTGAATAATTAGTCGATTTATACTCTTGACTTAAACCAGAAAAAATAAATATAAATGACAAAACAACTAAATATATCAGCTTCATAATACAGTCTATGTTTATAGGATTACTAAAAGTATGAAAAATTTATGATTATTCCTCAAATTAAAACTTATTTGTTTATGAAAAACAAATCGTGAAAAGGAAGTATTTACGATTGGAATTGAAAATAATAAAACATTTTTTTTATTCTATACGCCCCTGTTTAATTGAGCTCAACAAATATTTATAAAAAAAATCAAATTATTTTTATGGAATTTTATGAAGTACTGCCCTATTAAATAACAACAACGATAAAACTAAAAAACAATGATGAAATCAGTAAAGAAAATATTCGCTATTACTTCAATAACTATTTTATTAGCAAGCTGTGGAGGACATGGTCTATGTGATGCATATTCTCATTACGAGTATAAAAAAGAAGCAAAAGAAATTAAACAAGCAACCCCAGAAACAAATCATACTGAAAACGGCACAATATAAATACTGGTAGTCGAAATGAGCATATTCGATTATCACTTCCTGGTCTAAGGACCAATTCAAACAACAACAAAAAAGCCTTTTGTCAATCGACGAAAGGCTTTTTACATATTCTTATAAAAAATTAAACTATATTAATTAATGATTTTGGAGTCTTCCAATTATCGTATCTAAAGATGCTTTCATTTTATCTATCCCTCCATTTATAGCTTTTTCAATTGTCGATTCTTGACAAGTTACAGCAACAGGTTTCATACCTGTAGGACGAGCTTCTAAAACACATTTTTTATCATTTGCGCCTTCTTTATGTGCATTTTCATCAGATAAATGAACTTCAATTCTCGTGATATAATCATCAAATCTTTTTAACGATTTAGAGATGAGTTCTTTCACATAATTCTCCAACCTTTCTTTTCCCTCAATATTCTTGTCTGTATTAAACTGAATTTCCATTTTTTTATATTTATAATTGATTTTAATTCGTTTGTGTACACTAAAGTTAATCTGTTTTTGTACACTACAGCAAGATAATAAAAAAGAATTAAAAAAATATGGAGAATTGTCAGTTTTCCACAAACTTAACTTTAATTAACCTAGATTAAGGAATCTCAAATCTAATTTTGTTTAATGCCTATCGGGATGTTTACCAGTTAAATAAAGCTTCTTCAATTTTACTAA
>JBBEBO010000135.1:0-18983 GCA_040882265.1 Brumimicrobium sp.
ATGTTAGAACTTCATTTTCGCCGCGACTTGAAATTGAATTCGAATCAAAACTACAGGCTAGGAGAGGAGCAAACAAATTTCCCGTTCCGCTCATTCCGAAAGTGGAAAATTGTGCCGAAAAATGTATAGATGAAGTGGTGATAATGTATAGATAGTGTATGGATAAAGTATTACCCATATCAAAATAATACAAAAGTGACTAATCCTAAAGCACTCCATTTAATACGATCAAAATCCGTATCTTTGAACAACGATTTTTGACATGAAAACAACCCGAATTTGCATATATCCAAAGGATATCCAGCGAATCACCGGAAGAAGTGAAAGATACGGCAGAAAGCTACTGGAACGGATAAGAGAACACCTAAATAAGGAGCAGCATCAATTCGTAACCATAAAAGAATTCTGCGATTTCACTGGAATCGATATAGTGGATGTCCAGGAGTATCTCAAAAATTGAAAATAGATACTCAAAATCGTTCCACCCATCAAACATTCATTTTGATTTATTTTGTATCACTTTGCTATTTACCCGAAAACAATCCGTATATTTGTACCAGTTCTTTAAAAGTAAACAAAACAAACCAACGTAATAGGTTACCCATTCGGTTACTTAATTTTTGAATTACGTTTCAAGAGTTTGATTATCAATATTATAATATGCGACGGTTAGTCCCGTCCGGACCGCAAGTCTATATGGCTGTAGACCTAGAAACCCTCAAGAAGTATCAAATTTCTTGGGGGTTTTGCTTTTTAGATACTTTTCTTATGTCCTAAATTTTGGAGAAGCCCATTTTTAGTCACAATTTTAAATTGTTTACCGAAAAGGATACAGACTCATGATGAAAATCTCAGAAGGCCTTACGTACGAATACGTGATTCTGGGTGTTTTCATAATTCTTATAGGTTTATTGTTAATGCTTACAAATGTCTTTTTTAATGGTCTCAATTAGTGTCGAACAAGAGTAATATGCAATGAAATTATTTAAGATAAAATGTAAATTATCAATCTAAAACTTTCCTGTAAACTATTGGCAACACATTGATAAAAAAAAAGCTGTACGGAATTCCGTACAGCCTAATAAAAACAAAGAACTTGATCTCTATTTCTTAATCAGTTTCTGAATAATATTTCCTTCAGATGTTTTCACATCAACAAAGTAAATTCCTGTTGAAAAACTTGAAATATCAATGCCATTATTAAAATCATTTAATGATTCAAATTTTTCAGAATAAACCACCTGACCAAATTGGTTCATGATCTTAAGACTTCCTTTATCATTTATCTCAGACTTTATGAAAACTTTGTCTGAAGTTGGATTTGGATAAAGCTTTATTTCACTTAAATCTTCTTTATTTTGCTCAAGACTAACTGTGGAAGCAGTTACGGGATCATCACTTCTATAAATACCAGAACCTGATGGACTCGCAAATAGATATCCAGTTTTACTGACAGCTAAATTTCTATTAAAAATTTGTGTGTTTGTAAGATTCGACGTTATCTCAGTCCATGTGTCACCCCAGTCCTCACTGTAAAACACACCCTGATCATTGTCAATAGATATATAAATTGTTTCATCATGTAAGGTTCTAAAAGTGGTTATCAGATTACCCGCTAAATTTGGTAAACCAGTTGTTGTTTTAGTAGTCCACGTAACACCTCCGTCTGTTGACTCAAGTATTTCATAACTCGCTGCACCCAGTAAATTACCACTGTTGTCTGCTATAAGTTTTACAGGAGCTGAAGAAAAACTCGCATTCAAGTTTGTCCATGTTTGACCGTTGTCAGTACTTTTGAATATTTCATTTTGAGCGGCCATATAAGCTTCGTTTGCTGAAACCACAACTATAGATCGAATGTCTCCATTAATAGTTTGCCCCTCAGCCCAAGTCATTCCATTGTCAGAAGACAAGAAAGTTTTTGTTTCATTTGGAGCGGGTCGCGTACCAACTAATAAATCTCCATTTGCTAATTCGTGCATTTCAATCATATTCGTATCCGCACCCAAACCATTGTTACGGGTAGACCAAGTGTCTCCACCGTCGGTTGAAGCATAAATCCCTCGTCCTTCAAAATTAGCACCGCCTCCATTGAGCATAAAAACAGTGTTTTCTTTAACAAAGAGGTTGTAGTTATCAGTAGTTGGGAAACCTGTTAATTGATCCCAAGAACCTATCGTTCCATCAGTAGTTGATTTATAAAGAAAAATTTGATTGGTCGCTCCGTATACAGTTCCATCATCAGCCATTCCGAAATGGTACGTGGTCTGGGAGTTATTAACAAGATTCCAGAAGTTTTGGGTGAAGCCACTGCTTACCAACCCTAAAGTAATTAAACTTGTAAGTAAAATTTTTTTCATAATTAAAATTTTTTGTGAAAAATGGTTATGTTTATAATAAATACCTATCTGTATTTGACTGCAAGTTTACAACAATAATAGTTAAAAAGTGAATAAAAAATCATGGTTCGTCACTATTTGACTAAATAGACTGATTATAAAAAGTAAGCTATACTTTTCAAATCAACGTTTAATAAACAACTGCAAAAAAAACTACATAAACCAAATTAATCACAAGCAAACCTTATCTTTGCATTCAAAATTATTAGAGCATGGCATTAAAGTGTGGTATTGTTGGTCTACCGAATGTTGGTAAATCAACACTTTTCAATTGTTTGTCTAACGCTAAGGCGCAATCAGCAAACTTTCCTTTTTGTACTATAGAACCAAATGTTGGGACGATTTCTGTTCCTGATACGAGACTGGAGGAACTAGAGAAATTGGTAAATCCACAAAGAGTTGTGCCAACTACTATGGAAATTGTAGATATTGCTGGATTAGTGAAAGGAGCTTCAAAAGGCGAGGGGTTGGGAAATCAATTCTTGGCAAATATTCGCGAAACAGATGCAATTATTCATGTATTACGTTGTTTTGATGATGACAACATCGTTCATGTAGACGGTTCTATTGATCCTTTACGTGATAAAGAAGTAATTGATTACGAATTACAATTAAAAGATCTAGAAACGATAGAGAAAAGAATTAATGGTCTTTCTCGTGTGGTTAAATCAGGTGATAAAGATGCTGTTCAACAATTTGAATTGGCTGAGAAAATAAAAAAACACTTGGAAGCTGGGAAATCTGTTCGCACACTCGGTTTTTCTGAAAAAGAAGATAAATGGGTAAAGGAATTTCAATTGATTACTTCTAAACCCGTGCTTTACCTTTGTAATGTCGACGAAGCTTCTGTTAAAAGCGGAAATGCGTATGTTGAAAAGGTAAAAGAAGCTGTAAAGGATGAAAATGCTGAAGTTTTAGTTATTGGCGCTCAGATAGAGGCAGATATCATGGAGCTAGATACTTACGAAGAACGTCAAATGTTTCTTGAAGAACTTGGTTTGGAAGAACCTGGTGTGAATCGTTTGATTAGAACTGCTTATAAATTGTTGGATCTAGATACTTACTTCACCGCAGGAGAAAAGGAAGTACGCGCTTGGACAGTTAAAAAAGGTTCAACGGGACCTCAGGCTGCAGGTGTTATACACACAGACTTTGAAAAAGGATTCATTCGTGCAGAAGTTATGAAATACAATGATTTCGTATCACTTGGTTCTGAAAATGCAGTTAAAGAAGCTGGTAAGTTTAAGGTAGAAGGGAAGGAGTACATTGTTGAAGATGGAGATATCATGCACTTCAGGTTTAATGTTTAGTTTGTGTAAAGCACTAATAAACAGGAGTTAAGATTTAATAGACGATAGGTGTTAGTACTATGATTTTTTTTCAACACAGAATCTTAATGGTTCAAAATCCCCCCAACAATTCGCTCAATTCGTGAATACACACCAAACCCACGTCCTACAAACACTTACACATACCTTTTAATTCGTGCATTCGTGGCAAACCAAACCCACGCCCAACACTTATTTTCATAATCCTTAATGTGTTCAAAATCCCCCCAACAATTCGCTCAATTCGTGAATACACACCAAACCCACGTCCTACAAACACTTACACATACCTTTTAATTCGTGCATTCGTGGCAAACCAAACCCACGCCCAACACTTATTTTCTCTAAACTAAAAAAACCAGCTACATTAAAGTAACTGGCTAAATCTAACAAGTTATATTTTCGATTAATTTACAATTTCATCGTAATATTCGTTCCATCTTTCATATTCGTCAAAATATTCTGCACCTAAATTCATAATTTCTTTTGCTTGTTTATCCTGACGACTTTCAACAAGTACTTTTGCTGATTCGTACATTCCAAACATGATCATCTTTTTATCTACCTCAGACCATTGAGATGCATCTACTTCTTTTAAGAGTTCTTTTGCCTCTCTCCATTTTACTCTAGCTGTTGGTTTGTCCATATTTCTGTAACGACAAACAGCTTCTATGTACTTACCACTGATATTATCTCTACCGAACTTATAAATACGCATTACCCAACCATATGCACGACGATACTCCTCATTGTCAAATTCATTTTGAATAATCTCAAGAAGAGAACTTTTTAACTCGTCAAAAAATTCAGAATATTCCTCTCTTACTGCTCCATCATCATCTTTTCGATTTAGCTTTCCCACTGTTGTGAGAGCGTCTTTGTATGCATTGTCATAAGCTTCGCCTCTGTCTCCAATAAAAGAGATTTTATATTGACCATATGCTAAATAATAGTAGGGTACAGGATCATCAGAAGTTTTATTCTTTAGTGTGTATTTTTCAGCAGTTTTTATCAATTTCTCCCAATTTTCATCTGCTTTTAAAATTAATAAGTCTTGGTATTCACCTTGAGCAAACGTTGCCGTACTAAATACTAAAGCTGTAAGTATAGTCAGTAAATTTTTCATTTTTTTGTTTTTTTTGTAATATCAATTTCAAACTTTATGCCTAGAATGTCTATTAACAACTCTTTAACACCTATTTTGTCAATGCGATAATAATACGTAAAATTATGTAAAAAGTGATGTTTTTAATTAAAATTTAATCCGACTTTTCATCTTCAATTAAGTATGTCCAAGGTTTTAACCTAGGATAATGACTCAATATAACCTTTGTGACTGCAAGTAGTGGAACAGTTAAGATTATACCTAGAATTCCAGCAATGCTTCCAAAAATCACAATACTTAAAAGAATAATTAAAGGGTTTATATTGATGTTATTCCCCATAATACGAGGTGTAATGAAATTTCCTTCAATAAATTGAACAAAACTAAAAACTGCAATAACACCAAATGCATACCATCCAGAGTCTTTTGTAAGTAAAGCTAAGATAGTAGGAATTAATGCGCTTATAATTACTCCTATATATGGAATTGGAGCGAGAAGTGCTGCCACGATTCCGAAAAATAACGCATTGTTTATACCTAGTAATAATAGTCCTATTGAAGTTAAAACACCAATGACTAGCATTACTAATAACAACCCTTTTAAATAATCATAAAGGCTTTTTTTAACTTTTTCAATAATCTTTTTTCCTTCCCCTTTGTCATGTTCTTTTACGTGGTAAGCTTCAATAAATCTAAAAATATTATTGCGGTAAATTAGCATGAATAGAATATATATTGGGCAACTGATCAAGAAAAGCAATGTGTTTTTTAATCCATTAAAACTTCCTTCAACAAGGGATAAAAGAGCGCTTTTCAATGCTTCTAAATTATCGGTCACAACATCAATATGTTCATCTACATAAGATTGGGCATTATCTGAAATAAAAGGTAGGTTTTTAACGGTTAAAAAATCTTCGTTTTTATCCATTAACTTTGGAAGTTCTTGAACTATTTCTTGGCTTTGAATTATTATCACAATGAGCACTCCAACTATGACTAAAGAAATCAGCAAAACTGTAATTATAGCTGAAATTCCTTTATTAAGTCCAATTCTTTCAAAAAATAGAGCGATTGGTAAACAGATAATCGATGCAAGACCTGCAAATATTATTGGCATTAAGACATTGCCTAAAAAATATAGAGCAATAACAATAACACTTATTATAAATAAGCTTTTAGCAGCATTGTCCAGAACAGGATTTTTTTTCATTTGATCATTGATTACTCTTTATTAACAACTCAAGAATTTGAATAGCTGCTTTTGATATTTTAGTTCCTGGTCCAAAAATTCCAAAAACACCTGCTTTATATAAAAAATCATAATCTTGTTGTGGAATAACACCTCCCGCAACGACCATTATATCTCCTCTTTCAAGTTTTTCAAGTTCTTCAATTACTTGGGGAACTAAAGTTTTATGTCCCGCTGCAAGTGATGAAACTCCTACTACATGCACATCATTTTCTACAGCTTGTTTAGCGGCTTCTTTTGGTGTTTGAAATAGAGGTCCAATATCAACATCGAAGCCAATATCTGCAAATGAAGTTGCAATTACTTTCGCACCGCGGTCGTGTCCGTCTTGCCCCATTTTAGCGACCATTATTCTGGGGCGACGACCTTCAAGTTTAGCGAATTCATCCGCTTTGTTTTTTGCTAGTTCAAAATCTTTATCTTTCATAGATTCAGAAGAGTATACACCGCTAATTGAGCGGATAGTTGCTTGATATCTGCCAAAGCTTTTTTCCATTGCTTGAGAAATTTCACCTAAACTAGCTCTGTTTCGAGCACATTCTACTGCTACTTCAAGTAGATTTCCATCACCTGATTTAGCAATTTCTTCAAGGTGTTGCAAGGAAGATTTAACCTTGTGATCATCGCGTTCCTTTCTAAGTTTTTCTAATCTTTTAATTTGAGAATTTCTAACTCTTGTATTATCAACTTCAAGAATATCCATTGAATCCTCTTTGTCTAATTGATAACGGTTGACACCAACTAAAACATCTTTTCCTGAGTCTAGCCTAGCTTGTTTTCGCGCTGCAGCTTCTTCAATTCGCATTTTTGGAACGCCTGTTTCGATAGCTTTTGCCATTCCGCCAAGCTCTTCAACTTCTTCAATTAGTTTCCATGCTTCATCGACGAGTTCACTTGTCAGTTTTTCTACGTAATAACTTCCTCCCCAAGGATCAATAAAATCAGTCATTCCAGTCTCTTCTTGGAGGTAAATTTGAGTATTTCTTGCAATTCGCGCTGAAAAATCTGTAGGAAGTGCAATTGCTTCGTCAAGCGCGTTGGTGTGTAAAGATTGAGTACCACCAAACACTGCAGCCATTGCTTCAACGCAAGTTCGCGCAACATTATTAAATGGGTCTTGCTCTGTCAAACTCCATCCTGAAGTTTGACAATGCGTTCTTAATGCAAGCGATTTTGGATTTGTAGGTTCAAACTTCTGTACTAATTTTGCCCAAAGTAATCTCGCAGCACGCATTTTGGCGATTTCCATAAAGTGATTCATACCAATTCCCCAGAAAAAACTTAATCGTGGAGCAAATTCATCAATTTTCAATCCTGCTTTTATTCCCGCTCTTAGGTATTCAAGTCCATCAGCTAGTGTATATGCAAGCTCAATAGAAGCGGTTGCTCCAGCTTCTTGCATGTGATAACCAGAAATAGAAATAGAATTAAATTTAGGCATGTTCTGTGAAGTGTATTCAAAAATATCTGAAATAATCTTCATAGATGGAAGTGGAGGATAAATGTAAGTGTTTCTTACCATAAACTCCTTCAAAATATCGTTTTGTATCGTTCCTGAAAGTAGTTTTTTATCTACGCCTTGTTCTTCTGCAGCAACAATATAAAATGCCATAATTGGTATGACAGCTCCATTCATGGTCATTGAAACAGACATCTTATCCAAAGGAATTTCATCAAAAAGGAGTTTCATGTCTAATACAGAATCGATAGCTACTCCAGCTTTACCAACATCACCCAGAACGCGTTCATGGTCTGAATCGTAACCCCTGTGTGTTGCTAAGTCAAAGGCTACAGATAATCCTTTTTGTCCTGCTTTTAAGTTGCGTTTATAAAAAGCATTAGATTCTTCAGCAGTAGAAAATCCTGCGTATTGTCTTATCGTCCAAGGACGCGCGCTATACATTGTTGAGTAAGGCCCACGTAAATACGGAGCTATTCCCGATACAAAGTGTCTTTGTTTTAACGGTTTTATATCGCTAAACTGATAGTATGATTTTAGCTTAATTTTTTCTGCTGTAGTATACGTTTCTTCAGCTTCGTGATTTGATTCAGAAGCTTTATCTTGTAAATTATATGTGCTGAAATCTATTTTCTTCATGCTTCCGTGCAATTGCATTCTAATTCTAAAATAAGCTCTTTTCCGAGTTCTGTTTGTGTTGGAGTTTTCCAAAAATCTTGTTGCTTATCAGTGTTAAAGTATTTGTTTACTCCGATAAGTATACTTGATTTGTTATCAACTAATTCCACTCTTTTATTTGCGACTCTATTGATCTCATTTCTCAATGTTTCAATACCTTCTTTTTCTATAGTTTGAAATAATTTCCATGCCTCTTTTTTAAGTGTTGAAATGATTTCTTCTAAACTATAAGCCCCACCAGAAGGGTCAACCACTTTATCGAGGTAAGACTCTTCTTTAAGTAAAAGTCCAATATTTGTTGCTAACCTCTGAGAGCGAATTAAATCGGGTTGTTTTGCCTTCCAGTTGTATGGGAGTATTGTAAGTTCATTAACTCCGCCTAAAATTGCGGATAGAGCTTCTGTTGTTTGACGAAGTAAGTTATTGTGCGGATCTTTTAGTGATTTATTTAAAAAACCTGTTTCAGCTTCAATAAAAGGAATTGTAGAACAAGTGTGGGTTGGCTCGTAGGCCGAAACTATTTGATGCCATAAATTTTTAAAGACTTTAAATTTAGCAATTTCAAAAAAGTAATTGCTTCCGATCCCCAATCTGAATTTAATTTGTGCAGCTGCATCATCAACGGATAACCCGCTGTTTATTAACTCGAATAAAGCTATATGCCCTTGATTTAAACAGTAGGCGATTTCTTGAGTAACATTCCCGCCAGTTTTTTGAACATCTGTACCTCTGATTAAGTGATTCCTAAATTTGGGAACATATCCAAACTTTGATTCATTTGAGCTTACAGCTGTTCCTTTAAAACCTTTAATATTTTCAGCTAAATTAACTAGCCAGTCAAACTGCTCTTTTGTATGATATTCGAAAGTCACAGAAATATATTCAAATCCTATTCCCTTTACGAGTTTGCCACAAGCATTTGAATCAAAATCAAAGAGGTTCAACCTTAAACCTGTAGCACCTTTCATTAGGTAATCTAAGGCAAGCTTATTCATCTCCTCAGGGGTTCCTTTTGGAATCACATTTATGATTTCCCAATCGTTGTCTTTAAATCTTCCTCCTCTTGTATACGGAGAGCTTCCTGGGGTTTCATGGTTTTCAATTTGGTCATTGGGAAATGCATAAGATTTGTATTCAAGTTCTTCTGTAGGATGGGTGTGATGTAAAACATCTTCAATACTTTTTCCTTTCAGGTCTTTTGATACTAGATCTAGCCATTCTTGCTCACTAACCGATGAAAACTCACTAAAAAAGTCGCTCATTTCGACAAAATTTGTGTTTTGTCAAAGATAGAAAAATATATTTTGGTTTCGATCGATATTATTCTGAATTGTTGGAGCGGAATGTTAATCTCAACTCTGCGTCACTTCGAGATTTAACTTTTTTTAAAAAACAGCATAAATTGGAATGCCGATGATTGTTGAAGTAGTGACGAACGACCGTTCGTCACTACTTGATATAAGAATTCACGTCAAATTGAATGTGGTAAAATAAAACTCCTTAAGTCTTGATTACTAACATATAATACATACATGTCATTGGTAGCATCGCGAAAGGTCTGGTTTATTTTTCCCAGACACTAGTAATTTTAAATTCAAGGTTGAAAAGTTCAAAAACTAAATGTTTTGATAGTTTACATCCTCTCAATTAATTATTAAAATTTGATCTTCAATTTATAAGAACTTGAATGTTAATCCAGATAAGTTGTGCTTAACTCACTTGCTCCTCTTGCTGAGATAAAGTCCAATCGTCAGTAGCTGTGGTCTGTAGCCAAACATTACCAGATTTTTTGTAAACTTGAATAAAAATTCCTAACTCTTCTTCGAATTTCTTTTCTAGTGTACTCGTTTTTAAGTTCCCATGTATGCTTACTGGAAGCATTCCTCCTTCTTTTCTTATGTCTTTTATACGAAATGCATCATCGTACATAAGTTCTTTTGGTGATCCTTCTCCTTTGCTGTGTTTAGATTTAAAAAATTCAATTTTCAAATGAGGAAATTTGCTATTGAATTGTTCTTTGATTGACTTTAAAGTCATGAAATCATCATTTATTTCGATAGTTGAATTCATAATTGATACTTTTGTTTACGACAAATGTAATGTGTATTCTTAGAGAGAATACATACTTTGTTCAGGATTTACTATGATAAAAATCAGTATTTAACAGTTTGAAGAGATGAGTATTAGGATAAATAGTAGCATTGTAGTTTTGATAGGGTCAATAATTTTAATTGGGTGTTCTAACGATCAAGAAGTCAAGAAAACCAATTTAAAACCTGAGTTTGACCATAAAGAAAAAAGAGTAGTTGAAAACAAAATCGAAGATAATTATGATGTTTCATTTTTTTCTGGTAAAGCTGAAGTAAGCACATATTCATTAGATAAAGCAAGATATGACGGTGTTCATTCTGGAGAGTCTGTATTGATCTTTGTTACTGAGCCATTTTTAGCTAAAAAACAGGTTAAATCAGATGACTCAAAAAGTGAAGAGGTACTTCAAATCTTAAAAATGAATAGAATTGATCGTTTTTCAACTGGGATTTATGATTATTCAATATTTACATCTGCGTTTACTCCAACACAAAAATATAGTCCGAAATTCCCTTTAAAGCTTACGTTTAGTAGTCAGGACTGGTGTGGACAATCGTTTATGCAACTGAACAATAATAACGGTTTTGAGTTTATGTTACGGTCATATTTCGAATCAGAAGGAGATACTTCGATGCAAATGGAGTACAACTATACAGAAGATAATTTATTCAATATGGCTAGAATAGATACAGCATTACTTCCAACTGGAGAGTTTGAATTAATTCCATCGCTCTCGTTTATCAGGTTGTCTCATAAAGAATTAAAACCTTATGTTGCAAACGGCTCAATTGCTGTATTTGAAAATCAGATAGTTTATACTTACGATATTCCAGCGCTAAAAAGAGGAGTACGCATCTTTATGAATCCAGATGAACATTTTCAAATAATGCGATGGGAGGAAACCTATCCCACAATTTTTGATGGAAAACTTAGAAAGTCTGTATATACATTAAAGAAATCCATTAAAACTCCCTACTGGGAAAGAAACACGACCAAAGATAAAGTTTGGAGAGATTCGCTTCGTTTACTTTCTTAAAAGTTTGAGACTCAAGTGAGGTAATGTTTTGAAACCCTCCTTATTTCTCAATATGAACATCAACTTGGGGGAATGGGATACTCAGTCCTTCAATATCATTGAATCTTTGGTAAACTTCTTCATTAACATAGTAATGAATGTCCCAATAATCTTCTTTCATAGACCATACTCTGACAGTTATATTCACAGAAGAATCTGCCAATTCACCAAGTCGGACTAATGGTTCAGGATCTAAAAGTACTTTGTCGTGGCTTTTAATTATATCTAAAATAGTGTCTTTAGCGAGTTTAAAGTCTTCTCCATAAGCAAATCCAAATGAAAAATCAATTCTTCTTTTATCTTGTTTGGTAAAGTTGGTGATGTTGTTATTCGCCACTGGACCGTTAGGCATTATAATGGTTTTGTTATCTGTGGTAAGCATAATTGTATGAAATATCTGAATTTCAGAAATAGTCCCCATCTCTCCTTGAGACTCAATAAAGTCTCCAACTTTAAAGGGTTTGAAAACCAAAAGCATCACACCGCCAGCTAAATTTGATAAAGTCCCAGAAAAAGCCATACCAATAGCTAAACCAGCAGCACCGAGAATAGCAATGAAAGAAGTCATTTCAATACCGAGCTGCGAAAAGACAGTAATTACAGTAAGAACTTTTATTAGACCTGAAACTAAGCTTTTCATAAAAGTAACTAGCCCTTGGTCTGACTCTCTTTTTTCCAGAATTCTCACTGTCATTCGGCTAAAGAACCTTGCTAGTCGAAACCCAACAATTAAAACAACTACAGCAATTAATAGGCTGATACCGATATCTATTCCGATATCCAATAACTCATTTTGTGTATATCCAAAATACTCTTCTGGTTGTTTTGCAGTTTCTTCTTTCATATTCATTCTTTTCTATTTACTTTTATACAAATATAGATGCATAATTGTTTTTAAAAACATAGAAGTCACTGAAATGTTTTTTATTCTTTCGAAAATAGCTTATTTCTTTATTTCCCCATTTACATGGTTGTTATTGGCTGTCGCAATTTGGATCTTTTCTAAAAAAATAAAATTGAAAAAATGGGCGAAATGGGCAACAGTTGTAATATTACTGTTTTTTAGTAATACCTTTATTTTTAAAGAGTTTATCCGTATGTGGGAAATCCCTGCGGTTGCCGCAAACAAAATCGAACACCATGAAGTTGGAATTGTGCTTGGAGGAATGTTTGAGTACGATAACGACACTGAAAGGTTAACAATAAGAAGGGGAGGAGACCGTATATGGCAAGCAATAGATCTCTATAAAAAAGGCAAAATTGAAAAAATATTGATTTCTGGAGATCATGGTTATGTTTCTTATAGGGGTTTAAATGAATCAAAACAGTTAAAAGAATTACTTGTGAGTTGGGGAATTCCTTCTGAAGATTTAATAATTGAAACAACATCTCAAAACACATATCAAAATGCTAAAGAAACAGCTAAACTTCTCAAGGATGAGCATCCTCAATATACTTCATTTTTATTAATTACTTCGGCTAGTCACATGAGAAGAGCAAGGGGATGTTTTGAGAATCAAGGTTTAAAAGTAACTCCTTTTTCAACAGATCCTTTTGTTGGAGAATCAAGGTCTTATTATTGGGATGAATTCATCATTCCAAACGGGTTTAATTTTGGGTTTTGGTTTGTTTTAAACAAGGAGGTTGTAGGTTATATTGCTTATGATGTTACTGGTTATATATGATTGAGTACAAAATTGACATCACAAACGGCTGGTTAATTTGGGTTCCAGATTTCTTGGTAAAAATTGAATCTGACGATTTACATGACTATTTTTTAAAAGAACTTCGTTGGCAAGGTGGTAAAGTAAAACTGTTCGGAAAGACGTTTGAAATACCAAGAAAGCAAGTCATGTTTACTGATGAAGGGTTACATTATGGTTATTCTGGAAAACAGCTAGTGTCTTCTGATTGGGATGATGAAGTACTAAAGATTAAAAAAAGAATCGAACAATTTTCGGGATTTGAGTTTAATGCTTGTCTAGCTAATCTTTATCGAGATGGTCAAGATAGTAACGGTTGGCACGCCGACGATGAAAAGGAATTGGGGAAGAATCCGATTATAGCATCTGTTAGTCTAGGAGCTACTAGAAACTTCCACCTTAAACACAAAATTATCAACGAACGCAAAAATATTGAGTTAACTCATGGTAGCTTACTAATTATGGGTGGCGAGACGCAACGTTATTGGAAACATCAGATTCCAAAAACCAAAAAAGTAATTGATGCAAGGGTTAATTTAACCTTTAGAAAGGTGTTTGAAATTTAGAGGTGATTTTTTTTGAACCATTAAGGGAAGTTAAGGTTGAAAGGAATTTTTTATTTCGTAAGTTTTATTTGACTCCCCATTAATCGGAAGATTCATTCAGAATCAGTATCTTTTGATTCACTCGGCTCCTCTTTGGATTCTTTTTTAGTTTCTGATGGTTTTTTAGCTTTGTTTTCGTCAACTTTTAAATTTATCTCTCTATAATCAATTAGCTTAATATCAAGGAATTCACCATCATCTAAAATCATCGTTTCCCATGAAATTGGTCGTCTAGACTCGTCCCACTTAAACTCTTGAACCCTTTCTTCGGATTTTTTAATTTGATTCATAGGGTAAAGAACACCTTCAGGACTATCTCTATACGTAGCTGTTGATATGTCGCCTTTTTCAAAGTATAAACTTATGTTGGAAGAGTAAATTCTATTCATCCCTTTTCGATTCACAACAATTACCGTGTCGTTTTCTTCCTCATCCTCTAAGAAATAGATTGTTTTAGCGTTCCCTTCAATGTCAACTCGCCTTATTTCAGTACTATCAAAATAAGCATTCATCGTTGTACCATTTACCTGGTTATAATAGTCTGTTGAGTCAACATGGGTAACGACCAAGCCTTGTTTACGAAGAAATGCACGTTGAATTTCCCCTTTTTTCTCATACACGCTAACAGTGTCGCCAGTCAATTGTGCTTCTTTTGCCCAAAGTGCTGGTTCATAATACATATTCATGACTCCGCCAACTCTATCGTAACTCATGGAGTCGCACACACCTTGCATATCAGCTCTGAAAAGTTTAACGTCGTAATAAGCGAGAATCAATTCACTATCTCCGATTGAATCAAGATGGTTATAAAGTGTGTCAGCGTGGATAAATAAAGTGTCTTTGTTGTCATACCTTTTTGCTAAAGCGTGTCCAGTGATAAGTGCATATTTTTTTTTCTCTTCGCTGATAGCATAATCCCCATTGAATTCAATATTGTTCGAAGTATCTCTTATAACTACATTTCCGCGTCCAACATACATACTATCAAGAGCTGAATAATATAAGCTATCGCCACTTATGTAAGTATCTTTTTGATCGATGTAGGCATTTTTTTGAAGTACTCCTTTTTCATTACTGGCGTCATACCAACCTGTTTCACAGTACATTTTACCTTTTTCGGATACAATGTCGGTTGGACCGTAGAAATAGGCTTTTTTACTTCTACCATTAAAGCGCAAAGTGTCCGTATAAACTTGATATTCTTTACTTGTATAGATCACATCTCCTCTAAAATTAAAATTTTTAGATTCTGGATAAAAATATCCCACTTTACTTGTGAGGCGATCATTATTGGAGATGCTTGTAATTACACCTCCGTTCTTATAAACTCCCTGATTTCTTTTTGTGTCATAGTCTAAAGAATCTGTGGTTAGTTTATATTCGTTGTCTCTAACACGTACGTTTCCCCACAATTTTGCAAAGTCCTTTTTTGTATCAAAGAAGAGTGAATCACAAAACATGTTTAAAGTATCTTCTTTGTTAAGGTGAACATGGCTATACGCTTTAATATCCTGCCGTACCAAATTGTAGTATGCAGAGTCGCAATAAAGTTTGGAGTTTTCTTTTTTAAAAACAACATTCCCAGTGATAATGTAGTTTCCAGTTTTCCCATCAATTCGGATGTTATCAGAACCTTCTAATAATTCAATCACATCTTCTTGAGCAAGTGATAATGCACTTGACAAAAAAATTGCGCTTCCATACAAAAGCGCAATTTTTAATATGTGATGTAATGTGTTCACTTATTTTCTATTATCCAATGTTTGTGTTCGATCTGGACCAACTGATACCGTGGTAATAGGCACTTCTAGATGTTTTTCTAGATACTCTACATAATCTTTCAATTCTTGAGGTGCTTCATCCATTGATTTCAGCTTTGTTAAATCTGTTTTCCAACCTTTTATTGTTTCATAAACAGGCTCAATATCCGCATCAATTATATCAAACGGTAAATAATCAATTTTCTTGCCATTGATGATATAATGTGTACAAACTTTCAATGTATCAAAATCTTCTAGCACATCCGACTTCATCATGGAAAGTTCTGTTGCACCGTTAATCATAATTGCATACTTAAGTGCTGGTAAATCTATCCAACCACATCTTCTAGGACGACCTGTTGTAGCGCCAAATTCAAATCCGGCTTTTCTTATTTTTTCACCAACATCGTCATGCAATTCAGTAGGGAAGGGGCCAGACCCAACTCTAGTGCAATAAGCTTTAAAAATACCGATTACGTTTCCAATTTTTGTTGGAGCAACGCCGAGTCCAGTACAAGTTCCTGCAGTTATAGTGTTCGAAGAAGTCACAAATGGATAACTTCCAAAGTCAATATCCAATAAAGTTCCTTGAGCACCTTCAGCTAAAACTGATTTTCCTTCTTTCATTGCATTGTTTACATAATGCTCGCTATCTACAGTTGTTAAAGTACGCAAAAGCTCAATTCCTTCGAAAAAAGCAGGCTCTAGTTCAGCAACATTGTATTCAAAACCTTCATGATGGTCGAGAATTCCAACGTGTTTTTCAACGAGTCTATCGTATTTTTCTTTAAAGTTAGGAGTAAAAATATCACCAACACGAAGTCCATTACGACCCGTTTTATCCATGTACGTAGGACCAATTCCCTTTAATGTTGAACCGATTTTTTCTTTTCCTTTTGCTTTTTCGGAAGCAGCATCGAGTAAACGATGAGTCGGGAGAATTAAATGCGCTTTGTTTGAAATTAATAAAGCACTTTTAATGTCGAGATTGAACTTTGCAAGCGCTTCAATTTCTTTTTGAAAGATAACTGGATCGATTACTACACCATTACCAATTAAGTTCATGGTGTCTTTTCTAAAGATCCCTGAAGGAATAGTGTGTAATACATGCTTTATTCCATCAAATTCTAGGGTGTGTCCTGCATTAGGGCCTCCTTGGAAGCGCGCAATAATATCGTATTTTGGTGTGAGAACATCGACAATTTTACCTTTACCTTCGTCACCCCATTGTAAACCTAATAGTACATCTACTTTTTTCATGCCTCTTGTGCAATTAGTTGTTTTAGAGCATCATTTTCATCCGCTCCGATTTTAAAAACAGTATTTAATTTTGATATGATAAATAATTGGTTCACCACTTTAGAAGGGTGAATCAAAATCATTTCACCACCTTTGTTACGTATCCTAGTAAACAATCGCAATAACACGTTGAGTCCACTGCTATTGATATGAGAAATGTCCTTTAAATTGACGATAAAATTCTTTTCACCGACTTGAATTTTTGTTTCCACAACATCAAAAACTTCATCAAAAGCTTCTTCAGCGAGGATTTTTCCTTTCAAAGAAATCACCGATACACCTTTTGGGTGCATTTCTATTTTATAGGTTAAATTCACGATTCTTTTTGATCAGATTTATCATTTCTCACACCATAAAAATAGAGTGAGTGATGGTGGATTTTAACACCAAATACTTCTTCGATAGTTGATTTTATGTTTTGAATTCTGGGATCACAAAATTCGATGAGCTCCCCTGTATCAGTACAAATCATGTGATCATGCTGTTTAAAACCATGGGATTTCTCAAATTGAGCAATGTTTTTACCAAATTGATGTTTGCGTACAAGGTTACATGCCAATAGTAAATCAATTGTGTTGTATAACGTAGCACGCGAAACGCGGTAGTTTTGATTTTTCATTTTGATATACAAAGACTCAATGTCAAAATGACCGTTATAATTGTATATTTCTTCAAGTATAGCAAACCGTTCAGGCGTTTTCCTGTGACCATTCTTCTCTAAGTAAGCCGAAAAAATGTTCTTAACCGTTTCTTGTACGTTTTCCATACTTTAATTCTTGAAAGACAAAAATAATGAATTTGAATGACTGGGGAGGAGAAACCCGTTTTTTTGTAAAGAAGTTTTGAACAGTTGTAAGGTTAAGAAGCAGGTTGATCACTTTTATTATTTTCAACACTTAGTTTTAAAGGGTCAATTTTTTCACCCCAATAAACCGTTCTGTGTGGGAACGGGATTTCAATGTTTGCTTCGTCAAATGCTTCTTTTATCCTTCTACGAAAGTCTCTTCCAGTATCCCATTGCATTCCTGGTTTTGTCTTAATAACTACACGAATTACAATTGCACTATCAGCAAACTCATTGAGACCAGATATTTCCAAGGGTTCAATCATGATGTCTTTAAATCTCGAATTTTTATACATATCTTCTCCAACTTTTTGAATGACTTCAGTGACATGATCGTATCTTTCTTTGTAGGCTACACCAACATTTATGATTATCGCAGACCATTCCTTAGACATATTTGCTAGTGTGTTTATTTTACCATTTTGGAATACATGTACAACTCCAGAAACATCTCTCAAGTTTATCGTTCTCAATTCAATACTTTCTACAATTCCCCAAGTACCGTTGAGTTCAACAGCATCTCCAATTCTTATTTGATCTTCAAGGAGAATAAAAAATCCCGAAATCATATCTCTAACAAGCTCTTGTGCTCCAAAACCTACAGCAAGTCCAACAATACCTGCACTGGCAATAATAGGGCCTATTGCAACACCTAACTTTTCTAGAATAATAACTACGAATAAGAACACCAAAACAATCTTTAAGATAGTTGAGATAATGCCCGTTAACGTGTTAATTCTTTTTTCGCGTTCACTCTTTTTTATTTCATCATCTTTAGACCGGGAACGCAAAACTCTTGAAAAGCCTTTAACAATGTATTTTATGGATTTCAACAGTATTATAAATACAATTGAAATTATGAGTAAGCCTGGTAAATCATTTATAATCCAACTAGCTGCATTTTCTAAAAAATCAGCGAAAAGTTTTGAAAAATCAATGTCCATAATATTCTTTTTAGTCTATTTTTATTTCTCTAATCTGCACTAAATTTATAAAAAAAATGGGATATACTGTAGGGACGAACGACCGTTCGTCCCTACAGTATATCCCACGACCTCGTAATTAATCGAACCCCTGCATTAGCTTGCGATGCATTGAGCTATGTCGAAATGAGATTTGCGAGAGGTTTGCTTTATTGGTCTCAAAAATAGTTAAAACTATGCACTTTAATGCATCTCGCTTTAGCTTCTAAAAATCGCATCAGACATCTATTGTCTAATTCTTTATGTTAATTGTAGAATTTTGTTCTCTTCTAAACCTATGGCACTTTCAGTCCATAGTGGTTTAGTTTTCTCAAGCACTAGTGTTTGTACATATAAGACTTCACTGATTAAATATTTAATGCCTATCGGGATGTTTACCAGTTAAATAAAGCTTCTTCAATTTTA
>JBBEBO010000136.1:0-18706 GCA_040882265.1 Brumimicrobium sp.
TCAAATAAACAACTATAATATTTAATTTTCTATTATTCATTATTAATAGAAACTGTTACTGTACCTTTGTAGCCAATAAAATGGTATTAAATGGTTCAAATTGGAGATTATAACACACTAAAAATCGATCGTTTTACAAGTGTAGGCGCTTTTTTATCGGATGAAGATGGCTTTGAAGTTTTACTTCCAAATAAATACTTGCGAGATGACATGGAACTAGATCAAGAAATAAAGATTTTTCTTTATAACGATTCTGAGGATAGACCAGTTGCAACAACAGAAACACCATTTGTAACCTTAAACAATTTTGCTTATTTAAAAGTGAAAGAAACCACCGATTTTGGAGCCTTTATGGATTGGGGACTTGAAAAAGACCTGCTTATTCCATTTAAAGAACAAACTGCTAAAATGAACGAAGGCGGTGTATATCTTGTACATTTATCCTTTGATGAACAAACGAATCGACTTGTAGGTTCGGCTAAAATCAATCAATTTTTATCAAAAGATATAGAAGGTATTGAAGTTGGAGATAAAGTTAATTTATTTGTATGCGATGTGACAGACCTAGGAAGAAAGGTCATTGTTAATAACAAATATAACGGACTGATATTCCGAGATCGTTTGATTAAGCCACTACGTAATGGCGAAGAAGTAAAAGGTTACGTTGAGTATATTCGCCAAGACGGTAAAATTGATATTTCATTAGCTCCTATTGGTGTAGAACGATTTGATGAATTCTCAAACACTGTTTTGGAATATTTAAAGTTACATGGTGGTGAAATGGAACTTACAGACAAAAGCAACCCTGATATCATTCGCTCACGACTTGGCATGAGCAAGAAATCATTTAAAAAAGCACTTGGTAATCTCTATAAAAAGAAGAAAGTTGTTTTAGAAGATGATAAAGTGACTTTAATATAATAGCTTAAGTATTGCCAAAGGTAGCAGCCTATCCAGCCTTTGGCGGAGCAGTTTGGCTTTGGAATAGGAAATTCATAAATAATCAAGGGTAAGCTTTAAAGAAAAAAAGAGCCGCTCGAATCGAACAGCTCTTTTAAGATCTATTAATCTCGTTTATGTTTATGCGTTCGCTTTCTGACGAATTAAGTTCAGTGCACTACCCGCTTCAAACCACTTGATTTGTTGTGCATTGTACGTGTGATTCAATTTAACTGTATCTTTCGATCCATCAGCATGCTCTATCTCAAGTGTTAACTGCTTATCTGGAGCAAATTGATCTAAATCTATAAAGTTGAATGTATCGTCTTCTTTAACTAAATCGTAATCGCTTTCATTGTCGAATGTCAATCCTAACATTCCTTGTTTTTTAAGGTTTGTCTCATGGATACGAGCAAAAGACTTAACAATTACAGCAATAACTCCCATGTGACGTGGCTCCATTGCGGCGTGCTCTCTTGACGAACCCTCACCATAGTTGTGATCTCCTACCACTACAGTTGGAATACCAGCCGCTTTATAAGCCCTAGCAGTATCAGGAACCTCTCCTGTTTCACCAGTTAATTGATTTGTTACTTCGTTTGTCGCTTTATTAAAGGCATTTACTGCACCAATCAACATGTTATTAGAGATATTATCTAAGTGACCTCTATAACGCAACCATGGACCAGCCATTGAAATATGGTCTGTAGTACATTTACCAAATGCTTTAATCAGCAATTTAGCTCCAGTAATGTTCTTACCGTCCCAAGCTTGGAAAGGATCCAATAGTTGTAAACGATCTGAATCTGGCTTAACAACGATTTCGATTCCGCTTCCATCTTTTGCTGGCTCTTGGTAACCGTTATCTTCAACATCGAATCCTTTTGGTGGAAGCTCTAATCCCGTTGGAGGATCTAGTTTTACATCTTCACCTTTTTCGTTTTTAAGTGTGTCCGTCAATGGATTAAAATCGAGTGTTCCGGCTATTGCCATTGCAGCTACCATTTCTGGCGATGTTACAAAAGCATGGGTATTAGGATTACCATCGGCACGTTTAGAAAAGTTTCTGTTAAACGAGTGAATGATTGTATTTTTCTCCTCTTTATCTGCTCCTGCTCTATCCCATTGACCGATACAAGGTCCACAAGCATTTGTAAAGATTGTTGCATCTAAGTCTTCAAAGACTTTTAATAAGCCATCTCTTTCTGCAGTAAACCTCACTTGCTCTGATCCTGGATTGATACCAAATTCAGATTTTGTTTTTAAGTTTTTATCTACAGCTTGTTTAGCAATTGAAGCGGCTCTTGTTAAATCTTCGTACGAAGAGTTTGTACAAGAACCGATAAGTCCCCATTCAATTTTTGTTGGCCAATCCCCTTTTTTAGCTGCAGCCTTCATGTCTCCAATTGGAGTCGCTAAATCTGGAGTAAATGGTCCGTTAATGTGAGGCTCTAATTCATCTAAGTTGATTTCAATCACTTGATCAAAATACTTCTCTGGTTCAGCATAAACTTCTGGATCACCAGTTAAGTGTTCTGCAACACCATCTGCTAATTCAACCACATCTGCTCTATCTGTAGCTTTTAGATAACGACGCATTGACTCATCATAACCAAAAGTTGAAGTTGTAGCACCTATTTCAGCACCCATGTTACAGATTGTACCTTTACCTGTTGCAGATAAAGATTTAGCTCCTTCACCAAAGTACTCAACGATAGCACCCGTTCCACCTTTTACAGTAAGAATACCTGCTACTTTTAAAATAATATCTTTTGAAGCTGTCCAACCATTGAGCTTACCAGTTAATTTCACACCAATAAGTTTCGGGAATTTCAATTCCCAAGGCATTCCAGCCATTACATCAACTGCATCTGCTCCACCTACACCAATAGCGACCATTCCGAGTCCACCAGCATTTACCGTGTGTGAATCAGTACCAATCATCAACCCTCCTGGGAATGCGTAATTTTCAAGTACCACTTGGTGAATAATTCCAGCTCCTGGTTTCCAGAAACCGATACCATATTTGTTACAAACAGAACTAAGGAAGTTAAAAACCTCATTATTCTTGTTTAAACTTTCTTGTAAATCTTTGTCTGCACCAAGCTTAGCCTGAATCAAGTGATCGGCATGAGCTGTTGAAGGCACAGCTACTTTTTTCTTACCCGCTTGCATAAATTGCAACAACGCCATTTGGGCTGTAGCATCTTGCATTGCAACACGGTCAGGAGCAAAATCAACATACGACTTTCCTCTTCCGAAGGCCTCAGTTGCAGCACCGTCCCACAAATGTGTATAAAGTATTTTTTCAGAAAGCGTCAATGGTTTGCCCACTGCCTTTCTAGCCGCAGCAATACGTTCGGGGTATTGCTCGTAAACGGCTTTAATCATATCAATATCAAACGCCATATTAAATTTGTTTCTTTTAATTATAAAAATCGTCTGTGCGAATATAGTGATTTTAAAGGGTAAATGAAAGTAGATCGGCGTGAAATTATTACACCAAACCAACTTAATATATTGAACCCTAACTTACTATTTATCGGATTTAGACTTATTCTTAACAAAGATGTGCTTTGAACGGCTATTTGGAGCTTGTCTTTGTTCTACTTCAAACTCTCCGATAGAGTCAATTAGCGGTGTCAACTTGTAGAATCCAAAGTTACGCGGATCAAAATTAGGCTGCTTTTTGTTTATTAAAGAGCCTACATCACCTAAAAATGCCCAACCATCGTCATCGGCACAATCGTAAATACTTGAACGTATTAATCTAATCGTTTGAGGAGTCACTTTCTGTACTGCACCCTTCTGTTGTTTTGTATTCTTGTTCTTTTTAGGAGAATCTTCATCTTCATGTAAAATTTCCAAATAAATAAACTTATCACACGCCACGATAAACGGTTCTGGCGTTTTCTGCTCTCCTATACCAATTACTTTTTGGCTGGATTCTCTTAATCGAGTAGCTAAACGTGTAAAATCAGAATCAGAAGAAACAATACAGAACCCATCTGTTTTTCCGCCGTACAAAATATCCATTGCATCAATAATCATAGCTGAATCGGTAGCATTTTTACCTTGCGTATAGCCATATTGCTGGATAGGCTGAATCGCATTTTCTAATAAGATATTTTTCCATTTTGACAAATGTGGTTTTGTCCAGTCACCATATATTCTCTTAATCGAAGGAACACCATATTTGGCAATTTCCTCCATCATTTCTTTTATGTATTTACTCGGTATGTTATCGCCATCAATAAGGACAGCTAAATTTAAATCTTCTTTCATTATTCGTTTTTATTTTCAACCGTTGAAAATTAAATCAACTTTTTAACCTAACCTTTTATCAATCATTGACAAACAAGAGGTGGTCCAAATTTAAGGATTATTTTAATTGTAGGGATTCTAGAGTAATATTCTAGATTTAACTAGATGTAGACTATTTCTTTTTCCAAAACTGCCACCATTTTTTATTTTTCTTCGTTGTGGGCATTTCATCATCTTCATTTTTCTCTACTGGACCGTCTTCATCCACTGTTCTTATTTCGTTACCATGTTTATCAAAAACGTGTTCTTCAATCAACTCATCGCGTTTATATACAGCTTCTCTTTTTATTTTATCATCTGGAAAACGTTCTTCAAAGTCACCGTGTTTCATTCCCTTTTTATAATTTTCCATAGACTCTATATGACCTTGGATGTAAAAACTTTTAAACGTCCCATTTTTTACACCTGTTTTCCAGTTTTCAATTTTCAAAATACTACCATCGTCATAATAATACTTCCATTCACCATCCTTCTCCCCTTCTTCGTAATTTAATTCTTGTAAAAGATTGCCCTCACGATCATAAACTAAAAATGCACCGTGAAACACACCATCTTGATAATTCACTTCTTTTTTTAAAATAGACTCTGGATAATACTCTTTTTTAGTTCCATGAAGTAACCCATCTTTATAATGCTCAATTTTTAAAGTATCTCTATCATAAATCCCGTATGTAAGCTTTTTTTTGGCGTTTCCTACGTTGACCATTGTTTCATCTGTACCAACCTTATAGTGACTCCAATAAATTGATTTCCCGTGTTTTTCCCCATTAAAATAATTGATTTTCCACGCTTCCAACCCACTTGTATCGTTATAATATGTCCAAGTACCATTCTCAGCACCTTCGATATGATTACGCACAACCTGTGGACAGCCAGAAGGGTAATAGGTTGTATCTATTCCATCTGCAGCGCCTTCAACGAAATGTACTAGACGTTCTCTTATGCCGTTTTGGTGACAAGTTTCACAATCACCTGTGTAGGGTTCACCACCGCTTCGCGTAAGAACAAGATTTGATCCTGGATCACTTTCTAGTTTTTCATTACAATCAACGATTGCATCACTTTTACCACATTCCCAATCAACATAACGTTTACCTTTTCTTTCTAGAGATTTTTGAAAACAAAGCTTATCTCTACCACTCGAAATCTGCCCTATAATAAATATAGGAGAGATTATAATGCACAGAAAAAATTGTAATTTCATTTAAGTTAATTTTTCAATTTTTGAAAACCATCTTTCATAGCTTGATAAACAGGCACACTTTCCTGTGTTGAAAAATCAAAGCAAACGAGTTTGGAAACCCCTGTAGTTCTCACTTCATCGTTCACTTTAACTTCATACCCCAAAGTAAAGCTCTTTTCACCCATATCCACTAAATGTAAATATATTTCTGGAATATCGTGAAGTAAAACGGGTTTTAAGTAAACGACTTCATTTTTTACTAACAAAATCCCATCATTTCTATAATCCCAATCAGAGCCAATTAATTGTTCAAAATAATGCATTCTCGCCTGTTCAAAATAGGTTAAATAAACAGCATTATTAACATGTCCCATCATGTCGCAGTCGGCAAACCTTACTTGTATTTTTGCTGGTGTAATCATTTTTGATCTAAATTTTGATAAATCGAATTGTTGCTGACAAACTCAGGTACAATTCCCTTCATATGTTTTACAATTCTCAAGTTATCTTGTTCATCGAATAATTGAAGTAAACGTTCAATTTCTTTTACCTTCTCTTTGTTTTCTAACCTTGTTTTTGCGATAAGAATTTGAGGATGATGTGTCGGTAATGTATTTTCATCACTTGCTAAGAGCTCCTCATAAAGCTTTTCACCAGGCCTTAAACCTGTAATTTTTATTTCAATATCTTTACCTAATTGCAAGCCAGACAATCGAATCATTTTTTTAGCTAAATCGATAATTTTGACAGATTCGCCCATATCAAACACAAAGATTTCACCTCCTTTCCCCATGGATCCAGCTTCTAATACTAATTGACAAGCCTCAGGAATTGTCATAAAATAACGTGTGACATTTTCATGAGTTACAGTAATTGGTCCGCCTTGTTCAATTTGTTTTTTAAATAATGGAATTACAGAACCGTTCGAGCCTAGCACATTTCCAAACCTAGTAGTAATATATTTTGTTTTTGACTGAACATCTTTCAATTGAGCATATACCTCAGCAATTCTCTTTGAAGCACCCATAACATTTGTAGGGTTAACTGCTTTATCTGTTGAAATCATTACAAATTTCTCAACATTAAATTCATCAGCTAAATCTACGAGATTTCTAGTTCCTAACACATTTGTAAGAACAGCTTCTGAAGGATTATCCTCCATAAGAGGGACGTGTTTATACGCAGCAGCATGAAAAACGACATTCGGTTTAAATTTTTCAAAGAGCTTTCTCATTCTATGAATATTTCTAACATCACCGATAACAACTTCAGTATTCTCACTTAATTCTGAAGCAATTAATTCGTTGTGAAAATCATATAAAGCGGACTCAGCTTGATCTAAAAGAATTATTTTTTTTGGACTATATTGAGTAACCTGTGTGACTAAACCACTTCCAATTGAACCTGCAGCTCCTGTAACTAATACGATTTTATCTTTGAGTTGACTTTTAATTTCTTTATTGTCTAAGGCTATAGGCTCACGTCCGAGCAAGTCATCTATATTTACCTTTCGAATTTGACGAAAACTAAATTCGCCGTTTATCCATTTTTTAAAATTTGGAACTCGCTGAACGTTAACATCATAATGCAGACAAATATCAATAATTCTAGATGATTTTTTTAAATCTGGATACTGAATAGCAAGAATTAATTCATCTATTTCATTTTTCTCTATAAGATTTTTAATTTTTGAAGTGTGATAAATCTGTATACCTTCAAGTCTATTTCCCGATAGTTTATTATTATCATCAATAAAACCAATCACTTTAACTCCAATTAATGGGTCTTTTTCAATTGTTCTTTTTGTTATCAAGCCAGAGACCCCTGCACCATAAATAAGTACATTCTTATTTGTTTTTATTGAAGGTTTATTTAATTCGTAATAAAAAACTTTTATAGCAAATCTGAAGCCTATTAGAAGAAGTAAAGAAGTTAAAAATTCAATGAGTAATACTGAGGTGGGGATCAAAAATCTACCGTCATAAAAGTTAGCTCTTATAAAACCACCAAACATCAACAATAAAGAACTGGTCAATACAGCTAAAAAAATTCTCCTCACATCTTCAAGTGAAGTATGCCTTACAAGTCCTTTGTGAATTTTGAAAAGGTAAAAAACGACAAGTTTAATTAAAATTATAAAAGGCAAGGAAAGCGAAAGAACCCCCCACTCTTTCTCTAAGACGTATTCATCCAAATATACATCAAATCTAACGGTGTATGCCAACAATAAAGCAAATAAAGAAATAAATAGATCCAAAACTAGAACGATCCATCGAGGCGTGCTTGTAACTGGTAATTTTATAAATGAATACTTTCTACTATTACTCATGTGGACTTAAGGTCATTATTAAACTGTTTTAACAAATATACATTAAAACATTTTATACAGTTAGAATAAGCAAAAAAACTCTTCCTAGAGTTAAAAAAATATATGTCTAAATAAGTTTTAAAAAGGGTTAAAATTGTTTCCCCAATGCATTAGACATATAGTTAAATAAATTTGTCAATGGTTTTTTAACCATCATTTTTAAAAATGAGTTTACTTCACCATCAAAAACGATATACCCTTCAGTTTTACCATCTTTTTCATCCATATTGATATCTAGCTTAAAAGGAAAAGGTGATTTTTCACCAGACTTCATAGTGATTTTCTGGTTTTCATTAAGCGTTTCTTGAATTAAAGATATTGTAATTCCTCCTTGAACCTTAAAAGAACACTGATTTTCAGAACCACTAAATTCTTTTATTTCTTCTTTTGGTAAAATAGCTTCAAGGTTAGCAGCATTTGAAAGAAATTTGAATACATCTTTTACAGGTGCATTAACAGTTGTTTTATTACTTTCTATTTTCATTTATAATAATTTGATATTTATTTCCCCCATGTTTGAGGAGACACGCGCCATTCTCTTAAAGATTCAATATCTTCTTTTGAGATAGCACCTTGTTCTAAAGCTTTTTCAATAAGTATTTCATAATTAGACAACACTTTTAGTGAACACTCTGCTTCTTCAAATGCTTTAGCAGCTTGTTTAAAACCATAACTAAAAATGGCAACAACACCTTTTACATTTAAGTTTGCTTCTCTCAAAGCCTCTACTGCTTTTAAACTACTTCCACCTGTAGATATTAAATCCTCAATTACTACCACACTTTGATTTTCAGTGAAATCTCCTTCAATTAAATTTTGAAGTCCGTGACCTTTAGAAGAAGAGCGAACGTAGATAAAAGGTATTCCAAGTTCTTGTGCTACCAATGCTCCTTGTGCAATTCCTCCTGTTGCAACTCCTGCTATAACATCAGGTTTACCAAATGTATCTAATATTACTTGAGTATAACCTTGTCTAATAAAAGTTCTCACATTTGGATAGGACAATGTTTTCCTATTGTCACAATAAATTGGGGACATCCAGCCAGAAGACCATTCAAATGGATTCTTTGGTTGAAGTTTTACAGCTTTAATTTGAAGCAAATATTCTGCTATTTTTGTAGCATTATCGTTATCAGTAATCATATCGACAAATGTATAAAGTTTTTATAGATAATATTCCAATTTTCTTTCAAAAAGAGACTCGAAACAGAACAAACCTGCCATCTGAGTTCTATCCCGTTTTAGAAATCGAGCGCTACGATGAGTTCGTTAAATATCTTAATCATAACGCTAAAAAAGTTGGTTTATTTGTTCAATCAACTGAGCCAATCCTTTCTTTACAGCTGTTTTTTAGCAAATTTAAATACATTGAAGCTGCAGGTGGAGTTGTTTATAACTCCAAAAAAGATAGCTATTTATTTATAAAAAGACATGGATACTGGGATATCCCAAAAGGTAAAATTGAAAAGGGAGAATCTCTAGAAGAAGCTGCACTACGAGAAGTGAATGAAGAATGTGGGATAAATGATCTAACAATTCAAAAATTAATTTGTACAACCTATCATACATATTTCGCCTATGGAAAATACCATCTTAAAAAAACATATTGGTACTATATGCTAAGTGATGATTTTAAGAAACTAAGTCCACAATTTGAGGAAGGAATAACAGAAACAAAATGGATTCCTAAAGAAAGTTGGGATACTGTCAAAGAGAACACGTTTAAATCTATTGAAGAGGTTTTATTAATGCTAAGCTTAAGTTCATAAATTGTTTATATTTAGTTAATGTATTTTTTTTGACTATTCATAATTTTGCTGTCATGATTAAATTTATTTTAATATTTTCTCTTCTTATGTTGAGCCAGCAGAATAACTCGCTATACGGACAATCTAAAGAAAAGATCGAATTAGAAATACATGTCTCCAGTTCAGAAGTACCAGACAAAGCATTAAAATTCATTGAAAACCAAAACTTTAATAACCGCGTAAAATGGTATTATGAGATAACATCTGGTAGAAAAAGTTATGAAGCAAAGTTTAATTTTAAAGGTGATTTTCACAGTGTTGAGTTTGATACCCTTGGAAATATTGAAGACATTGAAGTGATTTCAAAGTTTAAAAATCTCGATAAAAATATTCAAAAGTCATTAGACAAAAACCTGCTTAATATTTTTAAAAAATATAAAATAATAAAACTACAACGGCAGTATATTGGGAATCAGCATGAGTTAGAAACATTTTTTAAAAAAAGTAACATACAATCACTTAAACTAAATTTTGAAATAGAACTAGAAGGAAAAAATGAAAAATCAAGTTGGAATATCTATGAAATATTGACTAATAGTACGGGTGAAATCATTCAATACAGAGAAATATCTATGCGTCCAACTGATAACCTAAATTACTAATGAAGTTTGTTCTATTATTTGTCCTTGTGTTTTTCACTTCAGTTTTACTAGGTCAAAATCAAAGGTTTTTCAGTGGTTTGTTTCCAGAAATGGGAATTAATATTCCTCTTAACGATAAATTTAAATATACCGCTAAGATAGAGTCTCAGAATGGCTTCTTTAGTAATGATGAATACAAAGAAAGTACATGGCAGTATTTCCATAATCAAACAGACTTACAATCATTTATAGATATACAACTAACTTATAGAATTAAAAGTGCTATTGGTTATCAATATAGATTAGAAGAAGGCGGGAACAGTCATAGAGGCATTCAGCAAATTACCTGGTTAAATAACTTTACTAAATTCAGGCTTGGAAGCCGATTGCGAGCTGACCAAAAGTTTTCAAGTAAAATTAACCCTGAATTTAGGTTGCGTTATAGAGCTGCTTCTGATTTACCACTTCAAGGTTCGAAATTAGACGACGGCGAAAAATATCTTCTCCTTTCTAATGAAGTCATATTTGCTCTACAAAGTCATTCTTTGACAATTGAAAACAGGCTTGTTACAGGACTTGGGCATTATTTTAATAAAAGCAAAAAGATTGAGTTGAGTGTAGATTATAGAACTGATCCCTATTTTCCATCAGTTAATCGCCACAGATTATGGATTAAATTCAGTTTTTACTGGAACATGAAAGGTTTTAAATAATCTTACAAATGTTTAATTTCTGTTAATAATCAAAAAATTAAAAAAACATGTTGTATCTTTGCAACACATTAAACATTTGGGGCTGACTTGGATTTGACAGCAATCGCAGATGGTTAGTGTAAGCATGTCGAGCCGTGTGGTGAGTCTCGTAAATCTCTGGTCACAAACGATAATTGACAACACGTCATATAACCTCGCAGCGTAGTCCGTCGATAGACTGACTTGCTTAATCCAATCTGAAGAACAGTAAGATGGACGAGTTTCCCACCAGATCTCCCGCCTTATGAGAACTGGACTCTGGGAAATCAACAAGATAAGGATAGCTTGCAACCGGCTTCTGTTTGCAAGTGAAATTGAACGAAGATAAGTTACGGTTAGGGTGTTTGTGTCCGTTCCGTAATCGAAAACCCAATCGCAAACTAAACATGTAGAAAGCTAGCGATTTCATTGTTTGGACGAGGGTTCGAACCCCTCCAGCTCCACAAAAAAAAGACCTCAATGTATTATAAACATTGAGGTCTTGTTTTTTGTGTAAAACAAATGTGTAAAACTATTTTGACTTTTTTTAAACTAACTACTAAAATATCACAAATTCATATAAATATTCTTTTGAACAATAAGGTTCTTTTAGATATTGAAAATATGGTGGTTGATAAAGTTTCAAAAAAGTGGAATCTGTAGTCAATACAGAAAATCTTTGATAACTCAGGAATCTATACCTTTCTTTCTTATTAAAGAAAAACCTTACATTTGTGTGAGATTCTCTACCATATTAGTCAGTAAAACAAAAAATTATGAAAAATTTATTTAAAACTTTACTTTTAACTTTAACCTTTCTTTCACTATCATTTAGTGGGAATACACAGAACCTTCTTTTCACAGTAGGAGACCCCAATGATAAGTGTATGGACACCTCTGATTTCACATTTGATATGTCAAATACATTTAGTAACTCATGTGATTTTTTAAGTTTTAACTATCCTAATACTATGGTTCAAACAATAACATATACTATTCCAGTAAGTGAAATAACAGGGGGTGGTGTTATAAATGACCTTGATATTGAAATTGATAACGAGTATGATACTTGGTTTACAGAGAGTGTTTCATTTAATAATAATAGTAATGGGTTTGATTATACATATAACACAACTACTGGTAAATATGAATTAACCAATATTAATAGTAATTCTGATTTAGAAATAGTATTTCTATATGAGGGTAGTGGACAGTTAACAGTTTATTTTTACGAATTCTTATTTTTTGGGGAAGTTCAAACTACATCAGTTAATGAGAATAATTTGGAAGATGATTTCCAAGTTTACTCTTTCAATAAGGAACTTAATGTGAAGACTGATAAATTTGAAAATTATAAGTTATCAGTATATAATATGGGAGGACAACTTGTAATGAACAAAGATTTAAATGGTAATTCTAAAAATTATATCTCAAATAGTGGAATATATATTGTGAAATTAGAATTTGAAAATCAAGTTCTAACAAAGAAAGTTCTAATTCAGTAAATTTTTAAGGTCTGTTTTTAGAACAACTCTACCTCTTTATAAATGAACTATAACAAGAATGACTTAAATGCCCTGAGTATTTAGGTCATTCTCGTTATGATTATCATAATATATAATCACAGGTTCATATAAATATCATTCAGTTCCTCTTGACGTATTCCTAAATACTTACGTGTAATAGAAAGAGATGTGTGATTAAATAACTCAGAAAGATAAACAAGACTCTTCTCACTTTCATTGTTATTCTCATAAACACGTCTCCCAAAACTCTTTCTTAAAGAGTGTGAAGAAATATTATGTCTTTTACTCTCTATTTTAAAAACGTCTTTAAGAATTCTATTAATCTGTTGGACACTATAAACAGATCCTTTCTGAGAAATAAAGATATTTTCATCTGAATTATTTATCTCAAATTTATTTAGAACTGATTTTATAGAGTCGTTTACTCTAATAACTCTGTGTTTATTTGTTTTCTTCTCAATAATTTCAAAAGTATCATTTTCGAGATCTGACCATTTTAGTCTTAACACATCTGAAACACGAAGTCCCGTGTTTATAGAAACTATAATATATAATCCGATCAGTTTTTTAGAATCTGAATTAATTAATTTCATACCAGTATTCATAGATCTATCAAAATTGATATAATCACTTGTTGTTTTACTTCCTACTAAACTCATAGTTCTTTTGTTTTTGTACACTCAAATATACAAATAAATGTTCAATTACACAACTATTAAAACATAAGTGAACATTTTAAAATGATTTAAAAAAAGTAACAACTTTAAAAGTCAATGACAGTAGGGGGTACAGGGTAAAAACGTCTATAATGTTCACTTTTGTAGTAAGTGAACATTTATTTTTAAGGTGGACCGTAAATAGATTACGGAGTTAAAAATTAAATTGATAATGTGATTTTGGTTTTGAATTAATTTTATATAGATTTAAATCATAACATAAATTATTAATCTTAAAAAAATAAAACAATGGAAAAAGGAGAATTCGTAATATCGTTTAAAAAAGGATCAGAAGATTTTGGTGAAGTATTTACAGATGATATAATTAAAAAAGTTAAAGAATTAGGAGTATTTAATACTTTCCCAGGTGTTCCAGTATATATGACAAGAGAGACATGGATTGAAAGTATTGATCTTAAATTTGAATTAGAAGTAAATACCAATATTGATAAAAATGGAGAGGTGATTATTGATACAAAATTAGTAAAGAAATAAAGTATAAATTGAGATAAACACCTGAGAGTAGACTTTACAACCTAATAATTAAAAGGATGAATAGATTAGATTATTTCAAATTAATAGGTAAAGTAGATGATGGAGAGAATTACACTTTATCTAAAGTTTAGATCATACGAATTTTGTAAATCTTCGTAGTAAGGGTAGATTAACAAAAAAAAGGAAGAGTCTCCTCTTCCTTTCATCTAATTAAAGTCTTTGATCAACTAATGGATAAATACCTTTTTAGTTAATACTTGATTCTCATATCTTAGTTTCACGATGTAAAAACCCTTGTCAGAAAGAGTTGTTTCATAATCTCCGTTGGTGATCTCAGAAAAAACTCTTTGACCTGACAGATTATATACTTCCACAGAGTAATCTTCAAATTCATTTGTTTCAACAGTAAGGGTGTTATTATAGTTATATACCTTAAAGGTTTCATCTAAGGTTTCATTTGTAATATTAAGTTCATTTTCCCCTTCAAATGTAACACTTTCAACTAAAATATAAGTTTCTGAAGTAGTATTATCTTCAAAGACTATCTTGGGGTTTTTCACATAATCATTAAGTTGAATAGTTCCAATACCAGTAGAGATATTAAAATTAAAATCATCAACTTTAGTTGATACTCCATTGTCATCACTATAAAAGGAAACATTGAATTGCCAAAATTTAGAATCTGCTGGGAGTTTTAATTTGACATTAATAGGTTGTCCTTCATATGGTGGTTCATATGGAATGGTTAAATTATCCCACAAGATTAAATTGACCTTACAACCCATTTCATCAACACTTGTTTGACCTTCTTCAGTAGTAAAATCAAGAGTATCAAAGGGTTCATCACCGTTACAACCAAATGTATAAGTTTCCTGTGAGTTAGAAGTTAAAGAGAAAGAAAGTAACATCAGTGTTACTATTAAAAAGTTAAATAAATTTTTCATAATTTTTTGTTTTAGTTATTAATTCGATTCGTTATTGAACAATAACTTTCTTAGTTAATACTTGATTCTCATATCTTAGTTTCACAATATAGAATCCATTTTCAGAAAGGTTGGTTTTAAAATTACCACTTGTGTTTTCTGAAAAGACTAACCTCCCACTTAAATTATAAATTTCTAAGTTATAATCTTCAAATTCACTTGTTTCAACTGTAAGTGTATTGTTATAATTATACACATTAAATGTCTCATCTAAGGTTTCATTTGTGATATTAACTACATTTTCTCCTTCAAATGTAACACTTTTTAATCCAAAAGATGGTCCTGAAGTTAAATACTCATTAAAAACTATCTTGGGATTTTTTATATAATCATTAACTTGAATAGTTACAATATCATTAGAGGGATTATAATTAAAAATTACTTCATTACCATCATTATAAAAGGAAACATTGAATTCACTAAAATTCGTACCTTGTGTAAATTCTAATATGACATTATTAGTTTGTCCTTCATATTGAGGTTTATATATAACATTATCTTCATTCCATAAGGTTAATTTGACCTTACATCCCACTTCTTCTACAATTGTTTGTCCTTCAGTAGTAAAATTATCAAGATTAAAACCACCATCATCACCTACTGGATATGGACATCCAAATGTAGTCTGTGAGTTAGAAGTTAAAGAGAAAGAAAGTAACATCATTGTTACCAGAGAAAAAGTAAATATTCTTTTCATAATTTTATATTTGTTTTAGGTATTAATTCGATTCTTTATTGAACAATCACTTTCTTAGTCAATATCTCGTTTTCAAATTCTAATTTTACAATGTAGAATCCATTCTCAGAAAGATTAGTTTTAAAATTACCTCTTGCATTTTCTGAAAATACTAACCGACCACTTAAACTATAAACTTGTAAGTTATAAACTTCAAATTCACTTGTTTCAATAGTAAGGGTGTTATTATAGTTATACACATTGAAAGTTTCATCTAAGGTTTCATTTGTGATGTTAGCTACATTTGTTCCTTCAAATATAACATTTTTAACTACAAAAATAGTTCCCAAAGTATTATTATCTTTAAAGACTATCTTGGGGTTTTTGACATAATTACCAACTTGAATAACCGCGATATCATCATTAGTAACAGTAAAATCAAATTCACCAACTTCATCACCATCATTAAAAAGGAAAACCTTGAAATCATCATAATCCGCACCATCTGAAAGTTCTAATATAACATTATCAGTTTCTTCTCCATCCTTGTTTTGATATGGTGGTTCGTATGGAATGGTTAAACTATTCCACAATTCTAATTTAACACCACAATTTTGTTCTTCAACACTTGTTTGACCTTCTTCAGTAGTAAAATCACCAAGATTAAAATCTTCACCTACATCTACTTGATCTCGACACCCAAATGTATGGGTCTGTGAGTTAGAAGTTAAAGAGAAAGAAAGTAACATCATTGTTACCAGTAAAAAGTTAAATAATTTTTTCATAATTAAGTGTTTAATGTCCTACAAATATATGAAAATTATACGGATGATTTAATATTTGAAACTACAAACTCTTTAGATCGTGATCCAATGAACTGTTTAGTATGGTAATAACAAAATTAATGTAAAAATAAAATATTTACTAGGGCTCTAACAGGTTAGGCTCAAAATACTGTTATAGAGTTAGTAATATCTCTGGGTATTCATTGGTTTTTTTTGATTTGTTAGATATAATAACCAAAAACTTACTGTAGTCTGGAATCTCAATCTCGCTTTAGCTTTGGTTTCGTCAACAACTTCATTGCCATAAATATTTTTAAAATTTACTGTTTAAAGGTCATTGTCCTTAACTTGAAGAATTTCTTTTAAGTCATCTTTTGTCAAATATGAACCAACAAATTTGTCACTGTCGTTAAGGTCAAAAATTCCTTCTGGTCTTAATAATATCGCCATTTTACAAGTCTAATATTTCTATGAGCCTGATCGCTCTTTTATTTACTTTAACCAATGCTTTGATTTCTTTTCTCAATTCTGGGTCTGCATTTGAATAATATTTTTCTAATAAATCCAAGTCTTGAAGTTCGTTATCAAGGTCTTTGATTTCTTTTTTCAATAGTTCAATTTCTTCTTGTGGTGTCATTATTAGTGTCGTCTTTTAAAATGTCCTATAACGGTCCTCTAGTACGGCTAGTATCGTGCAAATACTAACATACCTTTCAGTTTAACTTTTAATTTTCTAAATATACCAAAACTTTCGGTTTAGCTCCTAGAAGCTATTGGCTATACTAGATGTTGGCATTTCGTTATTTTATCCATTCACTTCAAATTGAGCAATATCAAAACTTTCTTTAGCTTTAAATTTCGCTTTCCAAATATCTTTTGTCAAAACTCCATCTTTTACTCCTCTTATAATTAATTCAGCCCAAGCATCTTGATAAACATAATCATCGTGTACTTCATCATAGTGACAATAATTTGCATTAGTATCAAATGGGTCATCAATATTATTTGCACTTCCTGGTCTTATTTTAAAACAACAATATAGACACTTGTGGTCGTAATGGTTAATTGTAAAATCTATTTCTGAATTTACTTTCGTAATTACATCACTTGGTTTTCTTCTACCGGGATTAATTGCTTCTTTTTTGATGACCTTGTCTTTTATGATTGCTGTTACTTTTTCATAATTTTCGCGATCAGCCTCAGATATTGAATTCCAATTAACAAATTCTACTGCTAAGTCGTTGCGATTAGTATTTGAAATTTTCGGCACTTGAATTAGCTTAATGCTATACTCTTGAGTATTAAAAATTTCATCTGATAATGAATTTCTGTAAGTTTCAATAAAGTTTTTTAGTTCTTTAATCTCTTTCGATAATAATTTTTTACTCGCTTTAAGCTGTGATTTTTTCCTTAATCGGGAAAACTGAATAGAAAAAGATAAGCTTTCGTTTAAAGCATATTCCTCCCCAAAAAAATCTATCAAAGTATTTTCATAATTATAAAGTAAAGATTGACATTCACCGAATATCATTATTCCAACTTCGTCTCGGTCAATATGGCGATGTTCGATTTTATTTCTTAGTTTAATAAAAAAATTCAAGTTTGATTTTACAGAAGTTGGGATTGCTCCGTGTTTTGTAATACACGTTTTTAGTTCCCAAGATTTCTTTTCTCCGTCAATAGTTTGATATCTACCATTAGAATTTTTATAATAATATTTACTTCCAATTGTATTATTAAAATGAGCATGAAAAAGTCGAGTCCAAGCCATTATCATTTGAGTAATAAAACCCTCAACTCTGAATGGTGTTCTTGGTTTATTATAAATTTCCACTGCCAAAAGAGCTGATTCAATTGAGCTTTCAAGAGTCGATTTTGTTTTCCCTTTTCTTAGTGTCATTTAATTCTCGGAAGTTTTTTTTAATGAATGCCAACATGTTTATATAAAGTAAAAATGTACACTATATTTTCTTTAATTCTTGCTAAGAGCACAATTTACTGTTTTTATTTAAAATCAAATTTAATGTTTTTTTAAATAATAAAGGACTAAGTTTTAGATTTACCAACAACTACAGCTTTTATTAGCTGGAGAAAAAAGGAATTTATAAGAATATTTACATACTATTTTCTTTTGTCTTTGGCGTTGGTTGGAAATGAAATAAGATTGAACATTGAGCGTAAGCGAGAGCGCACGCGATTGCCGTAGAGCTTTTCGATTTATACTTTCACTTCCTCTTATCAACCGTCTCCTTAGGAAAACTGATGAGGTTAAACATTTTCCTCAGTCTTGATCTTACTCGGTTGCCGTATAAATCACAAAGTTCATCTGCATTCAAGTTTGTTGTAGCATGTGTTATAATCCCATGATTAACTTGGAGTTTGTATCGTTTTAATAGGATTTCAGCCATTGTGTTGAAGTCGCTTCCGTAATGTTTTTTGTTGGTTTCTGCTCCTAGATCATCGAAGCATAGGATTTTATGTCGATTTCCTTCTCTTTGGATTACATCGGTTCCTTCCTTGTGAAATTCTAGAGCTATGTCTGTTGCTGATTTTATGACGTAATCTTGTTCTGGGAAGAGGAATTGACGCAT
>JBBEBO010000137.1:0-18301 GCA_040882265.1 Brumimicrobium sp.
ACGGTCGGCACTTTGTGCGGTTAAAAACTTACTGGTAAAGTATCCGATACGCAATAAATATTTTTTAGTAATCGCTTATAACAAATTGTCTGTTTCACAGGTTTTGAATATTTATAAAAGCCCTCAAAATGTAAACTGTCGTTAAACATCAAACAGAAGACAAAAGAGAAGTTTGAATTTGTTGAAATAAGATTAATCTAGATTTAGTTATTGAAAAGTAAATGCATTTCTTAATTTTGATTATTATTTAATCAAAAAAATGAAAAATAAATAAGAATATGTATTTACCTAAGTTGCTAGATGTTTATTTTACAGATACTTCTACAAAATTGAAGTTGCCCTTGGTTGAAAATGGGATTAGTGCTGGGTTTCCGTCGCCTGCGGATGATTTCTTGGATTCCTCAATTGACCTGAACAAAGCGTTCATTAAAAATAAATTAGCCACGTTTTTTGCTCGTGTGAAGGGGAATTCGATGAAGGATGTTGGAATTGACGAGGGTGATTTACTGATTGTAGATAAGAGTTTGGAACCAAAAGATAAAAAAATTGCAGTTTGTTTTATTGACGGTGAGTTTACTGTAAAACGAATTAAAATTGAAAAGGATGTGATTTGGCTGATTGCTGAAAATAAAGCGTACTCGCCGATCAAAGTGACCAAGGATAATGATTTTATCATTTGGGGAATTGTAACGAACGTAATTAAATCATTTTAATGTTTGCTTTAGTTGATTGTAATAATTTTTATGCTTCTTGTGAGCGTGTGTTTAACCCTAGCTTAAGGAATAAGCCGATTGTCGTGCTCTCAAACAATGATGGGTGTGTGATTGCAAGAAGCAATGAAGCCAAAGCGCTTGGAATCCCCATGGGAGCTCCAGCATTTAAGTTTGAAAAGGAGTTTGAAAAACATAAGATTCATGTGTTCTCATCTAATTTTGCGCTGTATGGAGATATGAGTTCTCGCGTAATGAGTTTATTATCTAATTATACACCTGATATTGAAATTTATAGTATTGATGAAGCTTTTTTAAAGTTAAAAGGCTTCAAATATTTTGATTTAAATGCTTATGGTCAGCAAATGCGTTATGATGTGAATAAGTCAACAGGGATTCCTGTAAGTATAGGAATAGCACCTACAAAAGTTTTAGCAAAAGTAGCCAATCGCATTGCCAAAAAGTATTCTAATCGTTTAAACGGCAATTATGTGATTGATAATGAATATAAAAGAATAAAAGCGTTAAAGTGGTTGAAAATTGAAGATGTTTGGGGTATTGGAAGACAACACACAAAACGTTTACAAGCTCAGGGAATATTGACAGCTTATGATTTTGTACAATATCCAGATGATTGGGTACGGAAAAATTTTGCGGTTGTTGGTTTGCGTTTAAAAATGGAGTTAGAAGGAAAGTCCGTTTTGAGCATGGAGGAAATAAAACAAAAAAAATCGATTGCTACAACACGGACATTTGATAAGAATTATTCTGATTTAGTAACTGTTCAGGAGCGTGTTTCAACTTTTGCGATTACCTGTGCTGAAAAATTGAGAAAACAGCATTCATGCTGTAACGCTGTTATGGTTTTTGTTCATACAAACAGACACAGGAATGATCAGCCACAGTGCAGCAAAAACATTGTGGTACAAACAGATTATCCCACAAACTCAAGTATAGAGATTGTTAAATATGCTACAAGAGGTCTCGATGCGATTTTTAAACAAGGGTATTCTTATAAAAAGGCGGGTGTAATTGTAATGAAGCTTACGCCTGAAAATGAAAAACAAATGAATTTATTTACTTTAGAGCATCCAAAGCATAAGTTATTAATGGCAACAATGGATCGTTTGAATGATTCTATTGGACAAAAGAAAGTAAGATTAGCGTGTCAAGATCTAAAACACACATGGAAGATGAAACAGGAAAAAATGTCAGCTAAGTATACTACGCAACTCGATGAGGTGATAATAGTAAAAGCGTTTTAGTAGTAATCAAAACTTAAAATATTTAAATGCGGATCGGATACTTTACCAGTAAGTTTTTAACCGCGGAGAACGGGAAGAAACGCCATTGCGACCTCTTTGCCCATCCCTAGTGGGCTTTAAAGACGCTATAGGTCATTACAGGAGCACTTAAGACTGGCGAGAAGCACCAATTATATTCGTATATCAGTAAATTCGAAAAATCTTTATTTAACTGGTAAAGATCCCGATGGGCATTAATATTTAATTTTAAACCAAACGGTTACAGTAAATTCAAAGCCCGATGTATTGATAAGTGAACTATGAGAAACTGCCCTAATTAGCATTAAAATCAAGAGGAGAACGAGATAATATATCGTATTTCTTACCTTCTCTTCGCATATATTTTGACCAAATATCTGTAACGCTAGCATCCATAATCTCACCAGGATTTATAACTGGAGCAACAATCCAGGAGTGATTGTCGATTTCTTCCTGTAACTGACCAGCACTCCATCCAGAATATCCAAGAAAAAAGCGTACTTGAGTGGGCAAGATTTTTTTGTCGTCAATTTGTTGTTTTAAATCATCATAACTACCTCCTATATAAATCCCATCGTCAACTTCAACACTGTCTTTAATTTGAGTGCCAACTGTATGTAAGAAAAAAATATGTTCTGTTTGTACTGGTCCACCAATACTGATGTTTGTACTTATATCTGGAAAGTTTTTAGCAATTTCTTTTAAATCAATATCTAGAAAATTATTTAGTACGAAACCGAAAGTTCCTTCACTATTATGGTCGCATAAGTACACAACAGCGCGACCAAAGTAATCATCTTCAGTAAAAGGATCAGAAATTAATACCCGTCCTTTAAGTGCCCTTCTTTTGTTACTAAATGATAAATCCATATTCAGTTTGAAAAATACAATTATAATCTATTTCTTCTTATTAAAACGTCAAAAACTTTTGAATAGTTTGAAATTGAAAAATTTTTACAGAAACTCAGGTGGTTTTCTCAATTCAAGTTTGGCACTTTGGAATAATGCAGAAGTTGCGTTAAAACGTACTAAAAAACTTTGTTGTCCTCCAACTGGAGTCCAGAAAAAAGCAAGTTGCCAACAGTGCATATCGCGATTCAACGATAGTCTTGTTTGTGTGAGCTCTCCTTTAGAAATATCATAGTTAGAGTTTATTCCAAGCTTCCAGCGCTCAGTAAAACTTACATCACCTGTTAATGAAATGTTTTGCGTTTTGTTATAGCGCTCATTTTGATATGCTGCTGAATCTGTATTTCTATTTAGATACCAAGTATGTGTTACATTGACTTTCCAAGGAATATCAAAATCAATTATTTCATGAGGATTCATAGAGTAGTATTGAAAGTCACCTCCCCATACTTCGGAAATTTCTTGTTGATTCTCTCGAATTTTTTCTTTAGATTTTTTTGAAGCAAATGTGAAAGTTGTAGATACATTGGCACTTACAAAACGTCCTAAACTTTGATTGTTGTTTATTGCAAACTCGTCATAAGAGCGTCCATTTGACTCTTTCCATGCGTACGGAGAAAAACTTCCTCTTGAAACAAAGCTCAGTGCTGGTAATGGAGATACTCTCATTTGTAGACTAACGTCTGACAATTTCATCGAATCTTTAAAAACATCATAATTACCAGAAAGAGAGAGGGCGTCAATAATTCTTGTTTTTTTGAATTCCTCTAAAGAATCTTTTCTATTAGGAGATTTTAGCTCAAAAGTGTTGTTCAATGAATAACTAATTTGTCCAACTTCTCTTCCTACTGATTCACGATACAAACTTCTTTCATAGGGTGAGTAGCTTATTTCTTCACCATTTGGACCAACATTGTCGGTAACAAATGAACTTAAGTTTGGTTTATAAGTAAATGAAACTCTAGGAGTCATTACATGTCTCATTTTCATATCAGGACTGCCTATAAAACTGTAATAAGCGTATAGATTCGTAGAAAAATCGAGATTTCCAGATACGTCTTGAGAAAGTCCCATATCTCTTAATGTATCTATAACTTGTTTGTCTTGAACTGGGTCGTAAGAACGCTCTATAGACTGAAAATTCATACGTAGGTTATAGTTTACGGAGCTGTTCATTGTAACGATTTGATTAAATAGCTGTATCGGGTAATTCATACCAGCCTGATGCCTAATTCCATTTTGAAACTGATTTTGCATGAGATCAAATCTTCTTTGTTGGAGAAGGGTGTCTGCAATAACACCTCTATTTTTGGCTTCAAGAGAATAAGTCATTCCTAGTTTTTCATACCATTTCTCACTACCTACATTGTTTTTTCTCAATGCCTTTAAAGGAAAAAATCGATTGACATTGACATTTAAAGTTGGTAAATCTAAATCCATATTTCCAGAAACACTATTTTGTTTTAATGCAGTTTTAAGTCCCATAGTTACAGGTTTTCCAGGAAAACTACGAGTGAGGTTTATATCTGAGTTGAAGTTGTTTTGAAAATATTGATCACTGATTGGGTCAAGAGTTGTTTGACCGTTATTGTCAGATAGAAAGTTCACCCTTGAATTAAAGTTCCAGTAAGGATTAGCTTTAGCTTCTTGTCTGTGATTCCATTGAACTGTGATTTTTTGACCTCTAGCTGTATCAGCAGGGAAGGGTTGTTTAAAAGAACCATAACCCAAATTTAGATTACCAGTGTATTTATACCTTTTTTTATAGTCGGTTTGATTACGAATTTCAAAAGTTCCTTGAGAATAAAAACTTCCGTAAAAAGTTGTCTGTACGTTGTCCGATTTCTCAAGCGGAAAATAGTAGCCCAGATCCTGAAAGCCAAACCCAAATTGAGAAGCGGGAACAACCATTGGAAACATTAACCCAGCAGTTTCTTTATCTTTCGTTGGAATAACGCTGTAGGGAAGTCCCAGAGGAGTTGGTATTCCTTTAACCCATAGATTCATTGGGCCAGTAGCAATCCTCTCCTCAGGAACCATCACAGCTTTGGAGAGTTGAAAATGAAAGTGTGGCTCATCTAGTTCACATGTTGTAAATTTTCCCTGTGTGAAATGAATTTGTTCATTGGTATGTCTTTTAGCAACACCCATGTGCAAATACATTTCTTCTTGCTGGGTTTTAAGTTCTTCAATATAACCTTTTTCTGTTTCAAAGTTGTAGCGAATACTTGCTGCAGTAAAAGACTCAGCCCCTTCTTCAAATTTTGGGATTCCAACACGATTGCCTTCTTCATCAAGTGTGTAGACAGCATAAACTTCTTTTTTGTCAGTATCCATTTCAATTAAGTCAGCTGTCAAAACAATCCCATCGTATTTTACTTCGGCTTCACCGTAAAGCGAAATTTTATCTGACTTTAAATCTGCTGTAATAGAATCTCTACAAGAATAGTAAGTAGTGCTTTCCATTGAATCGTCTTCTCGATAAATGCGTTTTTTTTCGAGTGTATCACCTTCACTTTGAGCATAAATTGCTGGGGTTAATAGAATTATTAACAATGAAACGACGAAAAAATGCTTTATGGAATATTTTTTGCTCAAGTTGAACCTATATATTTGTATAATAACGTGTACAAAACGGATGCAAAACTAAAAAATTACATTATTGTGTGGTCATTTAATTCAAAAACAGTTTTATTTTTTTCAGTTTTTTTCTTTCTATCTATTGTGATAGGACAAGATGAGCTTGATGAAGTGCTATCTAGCGGTATAAAAACTGTTGTTATAGATCCTGGACATGGAGGTAAAGATCCAGGTTGTCATGGTCATATTTCGAATGAAAAGAAAGTCGTACTTGAGATAGGTCTAAAGTTGGGGGAGTATATTAAAGAGAAATATCCTGATATAAATGTTATTTTCACAAGAGATGAGGATGTTTTTGTTGAATTAGATGAACGTGCTAAAATAGCAAATGATAATAAAGCAGATTTATTTATTTGTATTCATGCAAATGCAGCAGGAGAAGCTGCCTATGGTGCAGAGACTTATGTTTTAGGTCTGCATAGAAGTGAAAGTCAACAGAAAGTGGCAGAGCGTGAAAATAACATTATTCATTTCGAAAAAAACAGTGAAGAAAAGTATAAAGATTTTGACTTATCTCCTGATGCTATTATTGCTAAACAGCTTCAACTAAGCGTTTTTTTAGATCAAAGCATTGACTTTGCAGCTAAACTACAGTCACAATTCAAGTCTATTGGTCGACACGATAGAGGAGTAAAACAGGCTGGATTTTTAGTGTTATACAAAACAACTATGCCTAGTGTGCTTATAGAAACTGGATTTTTAACGAATAAAAAAGAGGAGTTGTTTTTAAATGATCCTGCCAACCAAATTAAAATGGCAAACTCTATTTTTAAAGCTTTTCAAGAGTACAAAAGTCAAGTTGAAGGTGTAAACTTATTGGTTGAAGATGGAAAAGGCTTTCAAGAGGATGTAAAAAAAGAAATTAAAAATGCTAAAGAAGAAAAGAAAGACCAAGTATATTTTAAAGTTCAAATAGAAACATCCAAAACACAACTAGAATTGACTGACCCTAGATTTGATGGTGTTTTTGTAAGTGAATATGTCCAAGGTGATTTGTATAAATATACTTCAGGAACTTTTGAGGAAGATATTAATGAAGCCAACGAATATAAAAATGTTATGAAAGAAAAAGGATTTGAACATGCTTTTGTTGTTGCGTTTCAAAATGGTGAACGAATTTCTATGACAGAAGCATTAAAATTGGTCGAGAAATAGAATTTACTCCTTTTTGGTGATGTTTTTCAGAATAATCCTATTATTTTAGCACAAAAATCAAAACATTGAAAGTTTCAAAAGAATTTAAAACAGGATTGGTTGTCATTTTATCTGTAGCACTGCTCATTTTTGGTGTAAACTACTTAAAAGGCAACAGCTTTTTTGGAGGTGACGATATTTATTACGCTTACTTCCCAACATCTGGAACTTTAACACCTTCCTCTCCCGTTACCTTAAATGGAGTTGAAGTAGGTAAAGTACTCTCTGTTGATTTGGTTAACCCCAATCAATATGTTGATCCGAATAAGCGTGTACTTGTGAAATTTAATGTGCAGACCGAAGATCTTCATTTGGCAATGGAGTCGGGTATTGAAATAGTTCCTGGCGTTCTTTCAACAGGTATCCAAATCGAACAAAATTTCATTGGAGATAAAGGATTTCACGAAGTAGGCGATACGTTAAATGGAACTGTAAGTCAGGAGATAACAGAACAAATTTCAGATCAATTACTACCAGTAAAACGGAAAATGGAAGACCTTATGACTTCAGTGGAGGGAATTGTAAATTCAATCACTGTCTTTTGGGATACTTCAGCAGCGTACACTTTAGATCAAGGTTTAAATGAAGTAAAAATAGCCATTTCAAGATTTGGAAATGTAGCTTATAATATTGATGAATTAATTGATGAAGAAAAAGTCAAATTAGGTCGCATTTTTGATAATGTAGAAAACATTACAGAAAACTTTAAAAAGACGAATGACGAAATTCAAAAAGCAGTTGGAAATGTTACTCAACTTACAGACACATTGTTAACAGCTGATTTTAAATTAGCGATAAAAGAAGCTACAACTACTCTGCAAACAGTCAATAGTCTCTTAGAAGAAACATCGAAAGGTGAGGGAACCCTCGGTAAGCTTCTTGAAGATGAACAATTGTATAACGAATTAAATACTACAAATAGAAAACTACAAGAGCTTGTCGAAGACATACAGGTTCATCCAGAACGCTACATTCATATTTCAGTATTTGGATCAAAAACCAAAGGAGCTCCTTTAACTAAAGATGAGGAGAGGAAGCTGAAGAAAGTTTTAGATACAATTAAATAGACATACATGATTTCAATAATAATTTTTTCCATTTTATTGATTGCTGGCTTTGGCTTTTTTGCTTATAACGCAAGTAAAATAAGAAGTAATATACTACTTGGTAGAGATGTAGACCGAAGCGACAATAAATCAAAAAGACTTAAAGTAATGACGCTTGTTGCTTTTGGTCAGAAGAAAATGTTTAAAAAACCTATACCTGCAATATTACACTTCTTTTTGTACGCAGCGTTTTTGATTACTCAAATTGAGTTAATTGAAATAATTGTAGATGGAATAACAGGTGATCATAGAGTTTTCAGAGCTACACTTGGTGGTTTCTATACATTTATGATTTCATTTATTGAAATATTATCAGTTTTAGCATTTGTTGGTACATTTATTTTCTTGTTGAGAAGGAACTTACTTCGTATCCCTCGATTTAGAATGCGTGAAATGAACGGTTGGCCAAAACTTGACGGTAACCTTATTCTCATCATGGAAATTATTCTTTTGATTTTTATTTTCACTATGAATGGTGCTGATGAAGTACTTTATAACAGAGGTGCTAGTCATGCCCAAGCTTTAGGAGATGAATCATTTGGATTTGCGATTTCACAATTTATTGGACCAGCATTTTTTAGTGGATTTAGCGATAGTGCGCTAATTACTTTAGAAAGAATAGGCTGGTGGGGACACATTGCAATGGTTTTTATCTTTTTAAACTATTTACCATTCTCAAAACACATTCATATAATTCTTGCTTTTCCAAACACTTTTTATTCTAAGCTTACTAAAAAAGGTAGGTTTACAAATATGGAGTCGGTTACAAGTGAAGTGAAATTAATGATGGATCCAGAAGCCGATCCTTATGCTGCTCCAGCATCTGATGAAAAACCACCTGAGCGTTTTGGAGCCAAGGACGTTGATGATTTGTCTTGGAAAAATTTGTTAGACGCATACACTTGCACCGAATGTGGTCGTTGTACAGCCGCTTGTCCTGCAAATATTACAGGAAAGCTTCTTTCACCGCGTAAAATTATGATGGATACGCGTGATCGTTTGGTTGAAAAAGGAGAAGGCATTAGAAAAAACGGCAAGGACTTCGATGATGGAAAATCCCTTTTAAATGACTATATTTTAGAGGAAGAACTCTGGGCTTGTACTAGCTGTATGGCATGTGTTGAAGAGTGTCCAGTCAATATTGATCCTTTGTCAATCATTATGGATATGAGAAGATATTTAGTGATGGAAGAATCAAAAGTACCATCAGAGTTGACAGGAATGCTTTCAAATGTTGAAAACAATGGTGCGCCATGGCAATTTAGTCAGGACGATCGTTTGAATTGGAAGGACGAAGCATAAAATAATTTTCTGTCTTTTACGGGCAAGTGTTTTATAATACGAATTAGATTTTTGGAAAATATGAGTGAATTGATGAAAGTACCAACAATGGCTGAAATGACTGCTAATGGAGAAGTTCCAGAGATCTTGTTCTGGGTTGGTTGTTCAGGTAGTTTTGATGATAGAGCTAAAAAAATCACTAAAGCAATTGTTAAAATATTGAACAAATGCAATGTCAAGTTTGCTGTTTTAGGTACAGAAGAGTCATGTACTGGCGATCCTGCAAAAAGATCTGGTAATGAATTCTTATTTCAGATGCAAGCTATGATGAACATTCAGGTTTTAGACGGCTATGAAGTAAAAAAAATAGTTACTGGTTGTCCACATTGCTTTAATACACTTAGAAATGAATACCCTGAATTAGGAGGTAACTACGAAGTTGTTCATCATACACAGTTAATTCAGTCTTTAATTGAAGATGGTAAATTAACGGTTGCTGGAGGAGATACTTTTAAAGGTAAAAAAATTACTTTTCACGATCCTTGTTATTTAGGTAGGGGAAATGACGTTTATGAAGCTCCAAGAAAGATGCTTCAAAGTTTAGATGCTGAGTTATCAGAAATGAAACGTTGTCGCTCTAAAGGTTTATGCTGTGGAGCAGGTGGAGCACAAATGTTTAAAGAAGCAGAAAAAGGGAATAAAGAGGTTAATGTAGAGCGTACAGAGGAAGCTCTTGACCTTAAACCAGATTTTATTGCTACTGGATGTCCATTTTGTAATACAATGATGACAGACGGTGTTAAAAACAAGAATAAAGAAGGTGAAACACAAGTTATGGATGTTGCAGAATTAATTGCAACAGCTGCGGATTTGTAAAATGACTTTATTAATGACCATATCAAAAGAAATATTTACTGGTTTTCCTGATGATTCAAGGGTTTGGCTTTATCAAACCAATCGACCACTTACGAATAATGAAACTGAGATAATTTCAAAAAGTTTAGAGGAATTCATCCAAGAATGGGCAGCTCATGGGAATAAACTTTGGGGAGATGCTGCGGTAATCAATCCTTATTTTGTAGCTATTGCTGTTAATGATAAACTCACACCTCCTTCTGGCTGTTCGATCGACGCCTCTGTAAAAAAAATGAAAGAACTTGGAGAATTAGTTGAGGTAGACTTTTTTACAAGAATGAAAATAGCTATCGATACAGAAAGTGGAATTCAACAAATTGATTTTAATGAGCTTAAGGATAGAGAAGACATAGATGCCATTAAAATATATGACCCTCTCATGAGTTCGCTTGGAGAAATTCGAAATAATTGGCCAACAAGATTAGCGAAGAGTAACTTTAAGCAATTGGTTTAACTCATATTATTCTTCATCGTAACCACCAAATGCCATGACAGTAATGTAATCATATTCTTTATGCGAATCTATAGCTACCCCAATAATTGAAAAGTCTGCATCTAATATGTTGTTTCGATGTCCGTAGCTAGGAATATCAAAGTCGATTAGTAAATCCATTACAATGTCTAGTGCTTCATTGAACCCAAATTGTAAATTTTCGGCAGTAATATCAATGTGATCAGCATGTTTTTTAAAGCGTTGATCAACTTTTACATGACCTGTCCAACCTTTTTTACCAGCTTCTTCTGCAAAAGACTCTGCCAACAATTGAAGGGATGTATCAAATTTTAAAGGAGTTAAAACTGGCGAGTTTCTTAAAGTTTTAATGAGAGAACGAGCATACCTATTTCTTGAGTAATCATTTTTGATGATATATGGTTCTGCAACCTCTTCAAGGAATTGCTGCGGGTTTGTTCTTACTTTATTGATGTAAACGAGTATTTCTTTCTCAGTTTCTGACTGACTAAAAGTGATTGCTCCTTGAAACAACGCTATTATGAATAGGAAAAACTTCATTGTTTAAAATTTTAGTAAGATCAAACCAATAATCATACCTTGACTATTTCCCCGAACCTTTTAATACAATTTTTATAGTGTAGAGTAAAATTTTAAGGTCTAGTGCAATTGACATATTTTTAAGGTAAAGCAAGTCATACTTCATGCGTTGTATCATTTCATCAACATTTTCAGCATAACCAAACTTTATTTGTCCCCAAGATGTTATTCCAGGCTTAACTTTTGTTAACTGTAAGAATTGGGGTTCTTTTTCAGCAATTTTATCTATAAAAAATTGACGTTCAGGCCGAGGACCTACAAGTGACATTTCACCTTTAAGTACATTCCAAAACTGAGGTATTTCATCTAGTCTTACTTTCCTCATAAATTTCCCAATCTTAGTTATACGAGAATCATTTGAAGAAGACAGCTGAGGGCCACTTTTTTCAGCATTTTGATACATCGTTCTAAATTTGATTATTTTGAACGGTTTACCGTATTTTCCAATTCTATCTTGAAGAAAAAAGACTGGACCTTTTGAGGATTTTTTAACTAGAATTGATAGAATTATATAGGCTGGTATGAGTATTATAATTGCAATAATTGATAAAACTATGTCAATTAGTCGTTTAACAACAAATTGCCAATAAGGCATGATTTGGTCATTCACTTCAATTAATATCGCACCAAAAATATTTGTCATTTTAACACTTCCGCTCAGGAGGTCAAACATGTCAGGCATTATTTTTATTTTAATGTCTCTACCTTGAATTCTTGAGATAAGTTGTTTTAGCCTTTCGTGCTCTGTACTGTCCAATGCAATGATAACTTCCTCAATGTTGTGACTATCTAAAACTTCTTCTAAATCATTCACGTGCCCCAAATAAGTGAGCTCTGACTCTAGCTCTTTATCGATACCATTTAGATTTACAAATCCAACAAATTCGTTTCCTGTGCCTTTTGGTAATGATATAATTTCTTTAAAAATATCTACAGCTTTAGCGCTTCCGCCAATTAATAGAGTTCTAAAACCAGTTATCCTCGAATGAATTTTTGTAACTAGATAATGAGTTAGAACTAATCGAGGGATTAAAGTAATGGTAAGGTGTATAAAAAAAGCAGCTCCTAAGAGTGTGTAGTAAGAATTATAATCAATTATTTCATCGTCAAGAATAACCAAAAAGAATATTACCAAGGTTCCTATTAAAAATGATTTCAGTGAAAGGGATAAGATTTTCATGAAGTATATCCTCCTGATTCCATTGTATGTTCCCAATACAAAATAAAGTAAAAGCCAGAAGAGAGGAATAATGACAATACCAATATAAAATTGATCGGAGACTTCAAAAGGTGCTTTCTCAACATAGACTTTTCTAAAATAGAAAAAAATCGCCCAAGATAGAGCTGCAGCAACTATATCAGAAGAAATAAATAAAAATTTAATTAACCTTGAATTCATTTACAAATGAATGATTTTTATGTTATCTATGTACACATACTTTTCCGTTCCTAATTCATCAAGTACTGCTGACAAAGAGAACTCATTAAATGGCGATGTACTTCTAGTAGAAATAATTTCTTTTAAATCAAGATAAATATGTTTCCAGTAAGCTTCACCTTCGTTTTGAGGGTTTAGTTGAATGAAAGGATCGTTGAAATAGGTATTATTTCCGTAGGATATAACGCTTGTCACGGCAGAGTTTGTATTCATATAATCTAGTTCCACATAAACTTCAGCTGCTTGTTTTGGCAAAGATTCACCAAATGTGGACACGATTGAAATCAGTGAGTCTTGGTTATTAAGTAGAATTTCACCATAATAATTTCCCCATTTCAACACTTCAGGGTCATTAGCTTTATTGAGTTCTGCGGTAGACTCTTCTGATACATCGAATTTATATGTAGTACTCTCAAAATCTTCTATATGAAATTTCAGTTCTTCATAATACTGTGTAGAAGGAGTTACAGAGACAGTATCATTTACTTTGAGGCTTATTGTTTCAGTAAATTGCTCTAAGAATGGATATCTCTTTTTTGTAGCGCTAATTCCATTGTTAATCACACCTGGAATAATAACAAACTCATGATCTCCTTCACCAACAACAGGTATTTTAGCAGGAAGAGAAAATACACCTAACATTTTACCGTCCATATTGACAAAGGCTTGAGTAATAGCGTGAGTCATTTCTCCTTGAGCTCCATTACTTACATTAGGATTTTCATTGAGTTTCCATTCATTTAATATCAGCCAAGCAGTTTTTGGTTGCTCCTTCGCACAAGTAAATAAAAAAGGAATAACTAAAAATAGTAGAAATCTTTTCATGTATAAATGTTCTTTAAGAGAAAACGTAAATAATTAGCGAATATTACTTTCAATGATATTTCCGTTGAGCTTTAATTTTGATAAAATTTCTTCAGCTACGTTTAAAGCATTGAGGCCGTCCTCAATAGATACAATTGGTGTTGTATCATTATTTATAGAATCTGCAAATGCATTTAATTCTTCTTTAATTGCATTAGTAGGTTGAATCTCTGGTTTATCAAAAATTATTTTTTTAGAAGGTTTACCTTCACCCATTTCCATTACCATATCATAAGGTCCTGGCTCACCTTGTAAATCCTCCATTTGAACGACCTCCATTTCTTTATTAAGAAAATCAACACTAATGTATGCGTCTTTTTGAAAAAAACGTGATTTACGCATGTTTTTTAATGAAATTCGAGATGCTGTTAAATTCGCTACACACCCATTGTCAAACTCAATTCTGGCATTTGCAATATCTGGAGTTTCTGAAACAACAGCTACACCTGAAGCTGAAACTCGACGAATAGGGGAGTCGACAACGCTTAAAATTGCATCTATATCGTGAATCATTAAATCTAACACTACAGGAACATCGGTTCCTCTAGGGTTGAATTGAGCTAAACGATGTGTTTCAATAAACATGGGACTCGTAAAATATCTTTCAGCAGCTTGAAATGCAGGGTTAAATCTTTCAACATGTCCTACTTGTACTTTGACCCCAGCTTCTTGTGATAATACTAGTAATGACTTTGCCTCACTAGTTGTTTGTGTAATAGGTTTTTCTATAAAAACATGTTTTGAGTTTTTGATTGCTTGAGAAGCACATTCAAAATGAGAGAGAGTTGGAGTTACAATATCTACACAATCAACTAATTGAATTAAATCATCAATATTATCAAATGCTTTGATTGAAAAGTCAACTTCAACTTTTTTTGCATTTTCAGTGTTTGGATCGTAAAAGCCAACCAATTCAAATTTATCAGAAAGTTCTTTAATTAGTTTTATGTGTATTTTACCAAGATGTCCAGCTCCTAAAACTCCTATTTTAAGCATATCTTTTTTTTTACAAAGATAAGAGAAGGTTCTTTTTATCTACTGATACTTTAAAGAGGTTATTAACACCTTTTGTTTAGTTTTTAAATTTTAAAACACTATTGTCCGATATAAATTGAGACCTCGCGATGCATTGAGCTCAGTCGAAATGAGATTTAACTTTTTTAAATAACAGCATGAGCTGAAATGACGTTGATTGTTGAAGTAGGGACGAACGGCCGTTCGTCCCTACTTGATATAAAAATCACGCAATACACGCCCTACACAAAGTGCCGACGGATTCGGTAAATTCGTCACTAAATCTCGTTCGACGAGATGACGTCACTATGTCACTCATCACTAATAATCGAGTGAGGAATCTTATTGAGTGTGGCAGATCCAAGCTAATTAAGCGTTGATTATCAGTAAGATAATAAGATAGGTCATTGGTGATGAAATGAGAGGTCTCAATTTATATCGAACCCTAGTGATTTTTAAAATTATTATCACTATCACCTTTATTCAAAATGATTTGAGTTCATAAATGAATTGACTAGCCTTATCATTCTAACCAGATATTAATGAGCTAGAATATTGCTTTAAAACTTAAATATCCGTTACTCAATGAAGTATGACTTTAACTAAACATTTTATAAAAAAATATGACCTCATCAATTTTTCATTTTTATAATTTAGTTATATTTGCGCTCCCGTTTAGATATTGTAAACTCAATACTTTAATCTAAACTGTTAGATGGTGGTTGTAGCTTATCGACAAAGATTCATAACGAGCGATGCTCTATTCATCTAAGTCGGGACAGGCAACTTCGCTACATTAAAGTTGTAGCAAAAGATTAAAATGGTGGTTGTAGCTCAGTTGGTTAGAGCGCCGGATTGTGGTTCCGGAGGTCGTGGGTTCGAGACCCATCTTCCACCCAAAAGCTGATTCGAAAGGGTCAGCTTTTTTTTGATTAAAACTTCAAATATGAACGATTAGCGGGTCGAGAAGTCTATGCCGTACCGACTGTATGGAGCGTCGGTAAGACCCATCTTCCATCCAAAAATGCTAGAAGTTTGATAAATGTATTTCTTTTACTCATTGTCATTCCAACTTATGCTGTTTTTTTTTTTTAAGTTAAATCTCGAGGTGAAGCGAGGTAAGTAGGGTGATACGATGCCGTGATTGTTTATAAGTAAAAGCCCGATATTTTATAAGTGTTTATACGTGTTTTGATATCGAGTTTGCTTGTGAAATAATAATAACAATTAGCTTTATGTTCAGATAGCGTAACAATAATTTCTTTCTTACTAATCCCCAAACCTAGCCTCTAATCAAGACTTTTTTTGAATAATCAAAAAGTATTTACAAAATATGTTTTGTTATTCTTAATAATATATAAAAGAAATGTGCGGGTGCTGGGATTTTTCAATAGAGATCAGCAACCGCATTTTTTGGTTAATAACCAAAAGTTTTGAGAGGTTATTTAGAGGTTGAAAAGCCAAGTTTTCAACACTTTAGTAAGCGGAGTCATTATTCGTAAAAATAATGGTTCATATAAAACTATTACCTTCTCGTTTGTTTTAAACCCAAATCCTATTAATTTTGTTTTGAATTACCAAACTACAAAACAATGTTTCAAAACACTAATCTTTTGATAAAACCACAAAAGTGGGAGCAGAGGAGGAATGGTAATTTAATATACTTGTTTAAAACGAATGATTTATTGGGAGTGGTAAAAAGACATTACGTATTTAGCTCTTTGTATCTACCCAAAACTATTTAATTGCACTAAACCATTTAACAACCAACAACATTGATCGATATAATAGTTACTACTGCTGAAGTTTTAATGTTTTTCAACTGTGTCTTATTTTTCTTTGTAATTAGCAAGAAAAATAAACCTTTAGTTATATTCTCTTTTTATCTTGTAGTTGTTTTAACGGTAGAATTAATTACAAAAATATATGCTTATAACAATCAAAACAATCTGTTTCTTTCACACGCTTATTTTGTTTTCCAATTTGTGCTGTTGAGTCTATTTTATCTTGAAATTTTAAATAATAAGCTTCAACGAAAAATTGTTTTCGTTGCGTTAATTTCATGCTTAATTCTTTTAGGGATACAATATGTATTATACCCTGAAATATTTTTTAATTTTAACATGTTGGAGATATTTTTGACTTCATTTTTGTTGATTATCTACTCTATGTTTCACTTTTACAATACGTTGGAAGGCGAAAAAAATTTTTTTTATATAAATTGGGGTGTGTTAATTTATTTATTTTCAACTACTTCATTGTTTATGTTAGGCAGGCTGTTTGCCCAATTAGATGTAAGAGAAGTATTCAACATTTGGTTTGTTAATGCGGTTATGTATTTGATTTATCAAATATTTATCTTCATAGAGTGGAAGAATATATATTTTAGAAGAAAGCAAAGTGTATGAAGAGTCAGAGTTTAGATGATAACGAAGTTGTTTGGGTCATTATTTATACCTTTCTCGCTTTTTTAATGCTACTGATAGCCGTAGTGCTATTTATTTACTTTTCAAGAAAAAAAATCCTACTCCAGCGAATGGAACATAAAGATGCTAAAATTCAACATCAAAGCATGCTTATGCAGACTATGATAGATACACAGGAAAAAGAAAGAAAACGCATTGCTCAAGATTTACATGATGATATTAGCTCAAAAATAAATGTACTATCCTTAAATTGTAAAATGATTAATGAGGGCGTTGTTCACGAAAACCAACTTCAGAAAATAAGCTCTGAAATGATAGGGATGACAGAAGAACTTTTAGATAGTACAAGGAGAATAACACATGATTTGATGCCTCCTGTTTTAGATAACATAGGTTTAGATGCTGCAATTATAGAACTTTGTAAAAACTTCTCCAATAGTAGTGATATCATAATCAATTATGAGAATGAAATAGGTGAATTAATTTTTGATGAAATTAACAAGGATAAACATGTCCATTTGTTTAGAATTATTCAGGAACTAATCAATAATTCAATTCGTCACGGTCAAGCTACTCGCATTGATCTTTCTATAGAAAAGAAAGGCGAAAACGTGATTTTAAGTTATAAAGATAATGGAAAGGGATTTGAGCAAAATGAACTCTCCCAAATAAAAGGGATAGGAATGAAGAATATTACTACAAGAATTGATTTTATGAGTGCAAAATTTTATTTAGAATCAAAAATAGGCAAAGGTGTAAGTATTCTAATTAAACTTTAAAAAATGGTAGAGGAAATCAAAGTTGTTTTAGCAGACGATGAAATGCTTTTTAGAAAAGGGCTGCATTTAATTTTAAAACAAGCTTTGGAAATTAACGTGGTGTTTGAGGCGGAAGACGGACAAAAATTAATGGACTATCTTAAGAATCATAAAAGCGATCTTCCAGATATTATATTAATGGATATAAGAATGCCATATATTGGCGGTGTTCAAGCAACTAAACTTATTACGGATGAGTTTCCAGATATTTCGATTATTGCAGTAACTAGTTATGATTCAGAACAGTTCATTACAAGTATGTTGCATTATGGTGCTGTTGGCTATTTGGTGAAAAATGCTGCTCCAACAGAAATGATTAAAACAGTGCGTGAAGTATATCGTTATGGATATTGTTACAACAAAGATATCATGCGACTAATCAGAGATGGTTTTATCCATAAAAAAGTAAATAAAATTAGCGGTCGATTTGATGAAGGATCTCTTTCCGCAAGAGAAGTAGAAGTGTTGGAACTTATTTGTCAACAGAAAAGTAATAAAGAAATTAGTGAAGAGCTCTGTATTAGTATAAGAACAGTAGAAGGTCATCGTAAAAATATTTTAACTAAAACTAACTCAAAAAATGTCGCAGGATTGGTACTCTATGCTATAAAAAATCAATTGGTATTTATTGAGTGATAAAGTCCCTAAAAAC